>VGSF01000076.1 GCA_016875165.1 Deltaproteobacteria bacterium | reverse complement strand
GCATGGCTTGTGCGAAGATTGTACGACCTCGATTCATTGGCCACCTCCTTTTTTAGGGGAGTATAGCCTTTTTCAAAATTCAAATCGTTCCCGTACAAAATATTGCAATTATCCAATGAAGTCATAGCGTTTTATGTTATGTTAAAATTTTTATTTGGACAGTAGTGACCTTTTTTCAACTTTAATCCCGCCGCTGGCGAGATCAAATTCGGCAATGAACTTAAAATGGTCAATGGTCAATTATCAATGTTCAATGATCATTGTTAAGGGCTAATTGATAACTTGAATGGGTCATTAATATAAGGGGGATAAGATGAACGTCGATCATTTAAGAAAACTCCTGGAGGGGGTGCGGCGGGGGAAGGTTAAGGTGGAAAAGGCCCTGCAAGTGCTGAAGACCCTGCCGTTCGAAGCGATCGACTGCGCCACCATTGACCACCACCGGCATCTGCGCCAGGGGGCCCCGGAGACTATCTTCGGCGAGGGAAAGACAGCAGCCCAGGTCATCTCCATCATGGGGAAGATGCTGGACAAAAAAAACAACATCCTGGTGACCCGCCTGGACCGGAATAAAGTGCCCCCGATCAAACGCGCTTTCCGAAAAGCCCGTTATTACCCGCATTCCCGGGTCTTAACCCTGCTGAACCATCCGGTTAAAATCGTAGGAAAAGGCACGATCCTGGTGGTCTGCGCCGGAACTTCGGACATCCCCGTGGCCGAAGAAGCCATTGTTACCGCTCAGATGATGGGCAACCAGGTGGATCACCTGTACGACGTGGGTGTGGCCGGCATTCACCGCTTGATGAGCCAAAGAGACAAACTCATGTCGGCCCACGTGCTGATTGTCGTTGCCGGCATGGAAGGGGCCCTGCCCAGCGTGGTAGGGGGGTTAGTGGACCGCCCGGTGATTGCCGTGCCCACCAGCATCGGATATGGGTCTCACCTGGGGGGCTTCACCCCCCTTATGGCCATGCTTACTTCCTGCGCTTCGGGAATTTCGGTGGTGAATATCGACAACGGATATGGGGCCGCCTTCGCGGCCAGTTTGATCAACAGAATATAGTATAGTGATTCATAAATTCCTTTACACACTGTTCGTGGTGAGCTTGTCGAACCATGATAGGAACCTATTGAAATATTTCACCATTCGACAAGCTCAGGGCTAACGGTATATATAAATATATTACTGAAACACTACAATAGTTATGAGCGCTATACACGGTAGAGCCAAAAGGATATAAAAATATGGGCTTTTCCACTTGACTCATGTTGTTGTTCAGTTTATATCGTGGCTCGGGGGCCAGGGGGCTGAGCGCTGGCAGCATCGGCCGGGAGAAAACCTTGAAGGAAAGGGTTTGCTGGGTTTCCGCGCATTGAGGCGGGGGCTCTTTCCCGCCTAATCTATGGAAAACCGGGCGCCTCATGATGCCAAGCGAAGCGCCCTGGCCCCCGAGCCTGAGAAAGCCGCCGGTAACGATAACTCTCAAACAAACTGATTCCTAAACAACGGATTAACATGAGTCAAGTGGAAAAGCCCATAAGAATAATTATTCCCTTGCGCCTTACGACTTGCGCCCTCACGGTTTTTAAGAGGTGAAAAATGAAGATCCTTTACTTCGATTGTTTTTCTGGAATCAGCGGTGATATGACCCTGGCCGCCCTGCTGAACCTGGGACTTCCCGAAGAAAAGCTGCGCCTGGACCTGGCCAAGCTTGGTTTGAAGAATTACAGCCTTAATATTTTTCAGGGAAGCCGCCACGGAATTGCGGCCGCCGGCCTGGAAGTAAAAGTTGGACCACGAGAAGAGCACCACAGGCATTTTTCAGACATCCGCAACATGATCGAGTCCAGCTCCCTTGAACCCGGCGTGAAAAAAATCTGCCTGGAGATTTTTCAATGCCTGGCCGAAGCCGAGTCCAGGGTCCACAGCCAGAAATTGGAGGAGGTTCATTTTCATGAGGTCGGGGCCGTGGATTCCATAGTGGACATCGTAGGCACGGCCATCGGCATTGACTATTTCCAACCCGAAAAGATCTTTTCTTCGGAGTTGCCCATGGGCAGAGGATTCGTGCAGTGTCAGCACGGCCGGCTTCCCCTGCCGGCGCCGGCCACTCTGGAGATTCTGAAAGGGTATCCGGTAAAGAGCGTGGAAGTTGACGGTGAATTGGTAACTCCCACCGGGGCGGCGATTGTAGCAAAGCTTAGCTCAGGGGTGAGTTCTTTTCCAGTTATGGCCGTTGAAAAGATCGGGTACGGGATGGGCAAGAAGGAATTCCCGGACCGCCCCAATCTCCTCCGGCTGGTTTTGGGAGAAGCAACTGCGGCCTACCTCGCTGACCGCGTGATCATCCTGGAGGCCAATATCGATGATATGAACCCCGAGTTCTATGATTACCTGATGGAGCGTCTCTTCGAAGGCGGGGCCCTGGATGTTTCCTTGAATCCATTATTAATGAAAAAGAACCGGCCGGGGACGTTATTGCGGGTGATCGGTGAGGAGCGGGACGCGGAAGCGCTCTCGGAACTAATCCTGCGGGAGTCCACCACTCTGGGGGTGCGCAGTTATGCGGTAGGAAGAAAAAAGCTGCCCAGGGAAGTGCGGGAAGTGGAGACAAAGTACGGGAAGATCCGGGTAAAAATTTCCGGAGACCAGCGCTTCCAGCCGGAATATGAAGATTGCAAACGAATTGCCCTGGATAGAGGGATTCCCCTCCAGGAAGTTTATCGGGAGGCGTTGAAAAAAAAGGAGTAAAAAATTTTAACCGCAGAATACACCGACTGCCGCTAAGCGCTTAGCGCTATGCGCATAGCGTTTTTTGAAGAGGGAGATAGGAATGGGCATTGATTGGGGAAAGGTAAAAGAAGAAGCCGTTCAGATTCTAAGTGATTATATAAAAATCGATACGACCAATCCCCCCGGGAAAGAAATGGCCGGGGCTCGATACCTTAAGGGGGTTTTGGAAAAAGAGGGGTTTGCAGCCACCGTTTTGGAATCCCAGCCCGAACGGGGAAATTTGATCTGCGCGTTGAAGGGGAAGCAAGAGCTTCCGCCCCTGATTCTCCTGCACCACATTGATATAGTGCCAGCGGAGGCGGAAAAATGGAAATTTCCGCCTTATTCCGGGGAAGTGGTTGATGGCGAAGTATGGGGGCGAGGCGCTCAGGACTGCAAATCGCTGGGGGTGGTCGAACTGCTTGCTTTTCTATTGCTTGCCCGGGAAGGATTTAAGCTCAAACGTGATATCGTTTACATGGCCACAGCCGATGAGGAAACCGGCGGGAAATGGGGGGTGGGCTGGCTTTTCGAAAATCATCCTGAATTGATGAAAGCGGAATACGTGATCAACGAAGGCGGGGGGGCAGGCATGATCGTAGGCCAACGGCATGTCTACACCTGTCAGACCGCGGAAAAGGGGATCTGCTGGCTGAAATTTACTTTTCGGGGGAAACCGGGGCATGCCTCTATCCCCCATGATGATAACTGCGTGGTAAAAATGGCCAGAGCCATCGAAAGGATTTCTTCCTACCGGTCGCCTCTGCGCCGCACCCTGACCGCCGAAAATTTTATCAGAGGGATAGCCGAGGAGCAAAGTTTTCTGCGTTCCTTCCTGATGAGGCAGCTTTTAAACCCGCTTTTCTCCAGGAGCGTTGAAAGACGCATCCCCGACACCGGTCTGAGAGGAATGGTGGGGGCCATCCTGAGAAACACCTTCGTGCCCACGGTGGTCCAGGCCGGGCAGAAGACCAACGTCATTCCCAGCGAGTGTTCCTGCCAGGTGGATTGCCGCATCCTTCCCGGCGTTGACCCGGAGATGATCAAGGCGGAGATGAGAGATCTGTTATTTAGCTTCAAAGATTATGAAGTTGAAATCTTACAGACATCACCGGCTTCCGAATCCTCGGCCGAAAACGCCCTCTACCATTCTATAGAAAAAACGCTAAAGCGTCTGGATGCGAAAGCCAAAATGATTCCAACCATGCTTACCGGAGCGACTGATTCCAGATTCTTTCGGGAAAAAGGGACTATAGCTTACGGATTTCAGCCCATGTCGCCGACAGCCAATCTTTCGGAGTATTTAAGCCGGGTCCACGGCCACGATGAGCGCATCTCCGCAGAAAGTTTGCTCTTCGGCACAAGAGTACTCTATGAAGCGATAAAAGATTTTTGCGGGTGAGGGCTTACGTTTCGCCAGGCAGCAAAAAGCAAAAAAGGGGAAGCGCAGATCTGATGGCTGTTCGTTAAATCGCTTAGTTTTCTTGACAACAAAGCCATCATCGAATATTCTTAAATTCAGCAAAAATAAGATTTGGTTTTTACTCTTCACTGTCCATTGATCATTCATCATTGTGTTTCCGTGGGGGCATAGCTCAGCTGGGAGAGCACAGCGTTCGCAACGCTGGGGTCGAGGGTTCGAATCCCTTTGCCTCCACCAGAAACTACCCCGCCTAAAGCAGAAAAATTTAGAACGTTCCATCAGTTTAATATTTTTCCCGTATTTCCCTTGCCGGCCTCGACATCGAAGAATATTTATCCATTTAGTATTTGAATATCAAGAGTAAAGACCTGACGCCGAACCCTACTTCGTCATCCCCCAGGCCATAGCCAGCTATGAATCAAAAATGACAAATTAATAAATTAAACAACGTCCCCATCTATGCATTGGACAGTTAGGGGGGCGAATAGTATTATCGCCCTGCGCTGCAGTATTATGAGCAACCGTTGGGAAGATTTTTGGGAGCATCGGGTGGCGGCGGCGTGAAAATCTATTCATAAATTTGCCGCACACCCTGGAGGAATTTGCCGCTTGCATCCGGAATCGCCGAATCCCTGAAACAGCCGGTCCGGAGGCTATCCGGGCTCTGGCCGTGATCTTGGCCGCGGTACGGTCGGCTCGAACCAAAAAACTCGTCAGCCCGGCCCAGGTCTTAATCGAATAGTTTCGATTAAACTCTCCCCCAACGCAACCATTGTCTTTAGTCTCAGCGAGGAACGTGCCGCAGGCTGGAAGGCGTGGTTCGGGTTTCCCTGTAATTTACTCGGGGAAGACCTTTGAAATGGTCGTCTTGGGTCCAGAGGGTAGCGCTAAAAATCTGAACGGTGGCGTAAATGAGACTATCAGCCATGGGCAGTTTATGTTTCAAGCTAATTAGCGCCGCCTTGAGAGCGATGGTCTCATCCAGCGCCACGACGCGGCCCTGCTTCATTTGTGCGATTGCTTGCAGGGCTCTCGCCTCATCGGCAACTTGGTTGACCTTCTTGAACACTTCGTAGAGACAGATGGTGGGGGTAAGCAACACATCCACTTTTTCAATGGGGTTGGCGAAGTAAGCAGCGTTCGTTCCCCCGAAAAAGAACTCTACCCAACCAGAGGTGTCGACGAGGTTCATACGCGATCCTCCTCGTCCCGGTGAAATGCAGAATCCAGACCCTTCAAGAATCCTTTCATCTCGCGCATGGGGCGAAGCGGCACCAGTTCGATGCGATCGTCAAAACTGATAACTTGTAGTCTGGTCCCCGGCTTTAGTTGCGCGCGCTCGCGCACCCTTCGCGGAATAACAACCTGGTACTTGGAAGACACCGTAACGATATCCATATCGATCTCCTTTCTGTTTTACATATATCAGATCGACGGGACATTGTCAAGGGTCCGAGCACCCAGGCCATCGGCCCCGGCGTCTCCACGAGGCTGGAAGGGAGGAAATCCCCTCTTTGGAAAAGAGGAGGAGGGGAGATTTTGGGGAAATATGTATGGTCAATTATGGAATCATTAGTAACTTAAGGCTAACTTATGAAGGGGACGTTGGTTCAAATGCAACTTTGTCGAGAATTCAGGGGGAACATCATTTATTTGTTATTTGACGATAGTGAAACGGGCTGTAGGGGGCGCCATTTCAAAGAAAAGTAGCTAAATTTCATTTCGCACTAAGTTCTGAGGCTACTTCATCAATTCATCACGTTGTGCTTTGCTTAAGAGGAATAAGTTCTCTTTGCACCTACGTCCCCCTCTCCCCGTCCCATCTCCCATTTCTTTACCACCCATAAGGATGCCTCCAGAAAGGATAACGGTGCCGCCAAAAATAATAGGGGTCGCAGTCCCAAGGGGGATAAATCGGCCTGTATTCGGAGCGCCGCTCCCACAGGTGAATTTCCTTGGCTTGAATGACCGGGTAGGCATACTGGCTATCTCCAAGGGGTAGAATTTCCTTTCCGCTCACTTCCCCGGCGACGGTTATCTCACGCCCTTCCTTGTAGATAGCGGGATCGAGAAAGCCGGCCTGCCGGATCAAAAAGCGTCCGAGTGAATGATCCAGATTGGTTGGCCTTTTCTGATAGTCCAATTCTGTCTGCCTGACCTTAATAAGCGTTTCCTGCTGCCGGGTGGAAGTCTCGACAATCACCCCACCCCATAAAACGGTCTTCCCTGTGTAAGTATCCGGGTATTTTTGGATATCCCGGAAGGTCAGGGTCGGGTCCACCCGGTGCATAATCTCTTTCGAGACAGGCGCACAAGAAATGATCAGCCCTGCCGACAGCGTAATTAGAAGAAACCATCTTTTCATCGGAACACCCCCCCCACACCAATGCCAAAGTGAAAGAGTGGTCCCCTGTTGGTCTCGGGTTTCCAAAGGTGGGATTCGCGCGCAATCAACATCGGGTAAGAGTAATCCATTTCCTTTAAAGGCAATACCTTTTTCCCTTGCACCTCTCCCAGAACCGTAATTTTCCGCCCTGCAGAATAGATGGCCGGGTCCCGGAAGTCCGTGAAGCGGACTAAAAAGCGTCCGTAGGACACATCCATGTCTTCCGCCTTTTGTTGCGAGTCCAAGGGCTTTTGCAGAACCTCAACCCAGGTTTCACCTTCCTTTACAATGGTGGATACAATCTGCCCGCCAAAAAGGACCACCTTCCCCCTGTAGCGATCCGGGTCTTGGAGTAAATTCTGGAAAGTGATCTCAGGATCCAATGCTCTCAGCCCCTGTTTGGAGATAACAGGTGCACAAGCAGAAAGGATCCCAGCCACACTCAGGATGGACCAAACCAGCTTTTTCATTTTTCTCCCCTGAAACATCGATTTTGCTCCCCTCATTTTATATTATATCAAATTTTTCCGTTTCTCTAAAAATTTCCTCCATTTCTTCCCGGAGGTGATTTGGCTCGAGGTTGGAAAATTATGAGTTTAAAAGAATTTTCTTGACACTTATCCTTTACTTTGAGGCTCTTGCAAAAGTCATAAACACCGTCATCCCCGCCCCGCATCAAGTGCGGGATAAACTCCAGCGGGAATCCAGGGCAGCCCGAAAAATCTGGATTCCGGGTCGCGCTTCGCCCTGTACACCATGCGGTGCAGGGCTTCGCTTGCCCGGAATGACAATTGAGCGACAGATTTTGAGATTCGCCAGAACCTCCTTTATGATGGTTTTAAAAACTCTGTGACCTCTGTACTACTAACGTGCAAAATCTCGAAATTTTGGTAAAAAAATTTTAAAAGTGAAGAGGCGAGCTATTTATTCCGTTGACAAGAAACTGTTTCCTCTGGTACGAATTCGGAGAAAAATCAACCTGCCGGGAGGGAGAGAGAATGGATTTGTACCTTAAGAATAAAGTGGCCATCGTGACTGGCGGAGCCTCGGGAATCGGAGAAAAGACCGCGGAGTATTTTGTTCAGGAAGGGGTCAAAGTCCTGGTAGCAGACGTGAATCGGGAGCGGATAGAGAAGACCGTTAATTTTTTGGAAGGGATGGCAGGGGATGTAACAGGTGTTTATGGCGACGTCACCAATGAAAAAATGGTTGCCCAGATGGTGGAAAAGGCAGTCTCCCATTTCGGGACCGTAGATTTTTTGGTCAATAGCGCCGGCGTTGGAGGTGGAATGAGCCCTCTGGAGAATGCCCCGCAGGCAGAATGGCAGCGCATTTTGGATATTAATCTCATCGGCACTATTAATTGCTGTAAGGCAGTAATGCCGATCTTGCGGCAGAAAAACAGTGGGAGAATCATGAACATTGCTTCTGAGGCTGGAGTATCCGGGGAAAAAGGCCTGGAGGTCTATGCGGCCTCCAAGGGAGGAGTGATTTCTTTGACCAAATCTTTGGCCAAGAGTTTAGGCCGCCATAACGTTACCGTCAATGCCGTGGCCCCGGCTTTCGTTCATTCTCCGATGACTGCTTTCCTAACGCCAGAATTGGAAAAGAAGTGGTTGCAGATGTATGCCATAAAACGCCTGGGGGAGGTTGGCGATGTGGCCAGTATGATCGTTTTCCTCTGCTCCGACCGCTGCTCCTGGATCACCGGCCAGACGATCTCCATAAACGGCGGGTTTTCGATGAAGTGAACCCGGAAAGGGGAAAGAAAGCGGTCTGCGGGGTTTGCATTTGCAAGGTGGGCGCCCTATCGCGGGTACCCACCTTAGGGATGATGAACTCTATGGTTTACGGCGGAAGTCTTTAGGTCTTTCCTGCAAGGTAACCTTCACTTCTCTGGTTTTTCCATCCCGGATGATTTTCAAATTGACGGCATCGCCGATCTTACGCTCCCGAAGATGTTTGATCAACTCTTCCGCATCTTTAATTTCCAAAGTATCCATTTGAATAATGATATCTCCGTCTAAAGGATGCAGGAAATTTCCAATCTGGGCGTGCTTGCTGGCGCCCTTAAGGCCGGCCTTATCCGCCGGTCCGCCCGGGGCTACTTCAACAATCATTGCCCCTTTATCGGACTTCAGCCCCAGTTGTTTGGCAAACTGCGGAATAATCGGGTGGAGCACTGCGCCGAGATACGGGTAGGAAACAAAACCTTTGGCAATGAGTTCCGCGGCGATTCGCTTGGCCGTGTGCACCGGTATGGCAAAGCCGATGCCCACGCTTACGCCGGTGGGGCTGAGAATGGCTGTGTTGACTCCAATAATCTCACCCGAGGAGTTGAGCAATGGGCCTCCGGAATTTCCGGGATTTATGGAGGCATCGGTCTGGATGACGTCTTCAATGGTCGTCCCAACTTCAGAACGGATGGTTCGGCCGAGAGAGCTGATGATTCCCGTGGTCAGCGTAAGGCCAAGGCCGAAGGGATTTCCAATGGCCAGAACTTTTTGACCGACCTGAAGCTTCTGAGAATCACCGAAAGGAAGGGGTTTAAGTTTTTCCGGTGGGGCGTTGATTTTGATCACGGCAAGGTCATTATCCGGGTCCGTGCCCACTAATTTTGCGGGCCACTTGCTCCCATCGGCCAGGGTTACTTCCAGTTTCTGGGCGTCGCGGATCACATGATTGTTAGTCAGGATGTGCCCGCGGGAGTCGATGATCGAACCAGAGCCGCTTCCCTCCCGGGGGGTGGGGTTCAAGAAGAAATCCCGGGTTATCACCGTGCTTATGACGTTGACCACGCTGGGGCTGGCTTTTTGATAAATCGCTACATTGTTCTTTTCATCATCGGTAAGGGCCGAGACCTGGTTTGTGACCCAAATTATGGAAAGAAATAATATTAAAAAGAAAAACAATTTTTTCGAATAGTTATGAGCCATTTGGATTCCTCCTCTTTCATCCTTCCTTTTAACTAAAATAATATCATTATTCATCTGGGCAGACAATGCCTATCATCCGATCACCCCTTCTCCGCTCGGACACTCATATACCGAAAATTTCGCCTACCTAAAAAAGGCAATTTACCACAGAGGGCCCAGCGCGGTGTAGCCGCAACCAAAAGAAATCACCCCCTCCCAACCCTCCCCCCTCGAAGGGGAAGCTGTGGAAAAATTGGGGTAGGGGGAAAGGAGAGGCGCCACCCATGTCCAGGGGCCAGAAAAATTTGCTTGCCAAAATGAGGCAGTGCTCTCCCTGTTGCCGGCGGTGGACTCGGCTTCGGTTAGGCCCGAAGGCCTATCCCTGTGTATTTACATAGTTTTGTTCCAAGTTGCCTGCATCCCTTCGAGGAGGGCAGGGTATCCGTTGGGGATCATTCCTGTCCCGCCGATTTTGGCGGCGCGAATTTTCCCGTCCCCTGGACAACGGGAAAAGCTTATTTCGTCGGCCACACGAATTTTTTCACAGCTTCGGGGAGGGATAGGGTGGGGGGGATTGCTTAACAAAATTTCAAGATTTTGCACGTTAGTAGTACAGAGGAAATTTAAGAAAAAACAAGGTAATAAATTTCTTTTCTCTGCTTTACAAGGAAGGAAGGAATGAAGGCAGCCAAGGCTCAAATGGTTCCAGCCTGGCAGGGCTGGAGGGGATAATCGATCAACTCTCGGATCGTGGGATTTTCCCCGCAGAGAGGGCATTGCGGATTCCGCTGAATCATTATTTCCTGGAAAGATAAACTCAAAGCGTTAAACAGAAGAAATCTTCCGGCCATGGATTTTCCAATCCCCAGGATTTCTTTGAGCGCCTCGTTGGCCTGGAGGGTGCCGATTATCCCGGCAACTGCTCCCAGGATCCCGGCTTCCTGGCAACTGGGAACGAGACCGGGAGGAGGAGGTTCAGGGAAAAGACAGCGGTAGCAAGGTCCTCCAGCATGGGGCTTGAAGGAACTGAGTTGCCCGTCGAAGCGCAGGATGGCTCCGGAGATTAAGGTTTTTTTCTCTAAGTAACAGGCATCGTTTACCAGGAAACGCGTGGGAAAATTGTCGCTTCCGTCGAGGACGAAGTCGTAGCCCTTGATGATTTCCCGGATGTTTGCCGCAGTGATTCGGTCCGCATAGGTTTGCACGTTTACATCCGGATTTAAAAATTCAAGGGTTTTCTTCCCGGATAAAACTTTGAGCAAACCTACATCGGGAGTTCTGTGAAGAATCTGACGCTGGAGATTGTGAAGTTCCACCCGATCAAAGTCAGCCAGGCCGATCGTTCCTACACCGGCAGCGGCCAGGTAAAGAGCGGCAGGAGAGCCCAGGCCGCCGGCCCCCATAATGAAAACTTTGGCTTCTATTATTTTCCTTTGGGCTTTTCCTCCAAACCCGGGAAGGATCATCTGTCGCGAGTAGCGATGGATTTGCTCTTGGGAAAATTTCATGGTTTCTTCTATTCCATCTCCTTATTTTTTACGAGGATGGCCCAGTCGGTTTCGTTGATGGGGCTGGTTTTTAGAATTTCATAGCCCTCATTCTTTAAACTTCGGGGCACGTCGCATACTGCCGGCGGATAATCGACAATAACCCGCAGCACTTGACCCGCTTCCATTTCCTCAAGGGTCAGCATGGATTCGATGAAGGTGTAGGGGCAAATTTTCCCTTTCAGGTTTAGTTCTTTATCAATCCGTACAGACTCTACGGCTCCCTTCATTTTTTTTCACCAGCCGATGCAGTTCGTAATCTCATCCATCCCTGCCCTCTGTTTTTCTTTCAGAACTCGAAAAGATCTTATTTTAGTATACCACTTTGTGGTATATTATTCAAGAATATTTCTCAAACCCCGAGGAGGAGCGTTCATGGACAATAAAGAATTCCACGACTATCGCCAGAAACTGAATAAGACGCAGAAACAGATGGCGGAAATCCTGGGAGTCTCTCTCAAGGCTGTTCAGAGTTTTGAGCAGGGATGGCGGGAGGTACCCGTGCACGTCGAACGCCAAATATATTTCCTGCTTTCGATGAAGAGCAAAAAGGGGGCCCAAAAACCAAAGGCCTGCTGGGATATCCGCAAATGTTCTCTTCAGACGCGGGAAAACTGCCCGGCCTGGGAATTTAATGCGGGTTATCTCTGCTGGTTTATCAATGGAACCCTTTGCCAGGGGAAACCCCAGGAAAGCTGGGCCAGGAAGATGAAAGTGTGCCGGCGGTGCGCAGTCTTTGCCTCGGCCATGAACTGCTGGAAGGCTTTGGCCTGAGACGGCGCGGGATGCAAAATTCTGGAACACAGGGGGCGGGATGGAAGAGAAAAACCGATCCGAAAAATGGCGAGGGGAAGAAGCAAATAAATTTACCAGAGATGAATTGGTGAACTTTCTGTGCGAGCGGGATCCGGATGAAAATTCTCTTTTATACATGGAAGCGGACCGAATCAGGAAAATGTATATGGGCGATGAAGTGCATATCCGCGGCGTCATCGAGTTCTCGAATTATTGTAAGAGAGATTGTCTTTACTGCGGCCTCAGGAAAAGCAACGACCAGATTGTTCGCTACCGGATGGGTCTGGAGGGTATCTATCGGGCGGCCGAGGAAGCGAAGAAACTGAATTTCAAGACGGTAGTCCTGCAATCAGGAGAAGACCCTCATTATTCGGTGGAGGATTTATCTCCTCTTATACGAATAATTAGAATGAACCTCAATTTAGCCGTCACTCTCTCCATCCTCGAACGATCTTTTGAGGAATACCGGCGGTTCCGGGAGGCTGGCGCTGACCGCTATCTCCTTAAGTTTGAAACCTGCAGCCCTTCTCTTTTTAAGCGATTAAAGCCCGATTCCACCTATACGGAACGATTCCGCTGTCTGGAATGGGTGCAAGAGCTGGGGTATCAAGTCGGCTCGGGGAACATCATCGGCTTGCCTGAGCAATCCTTGGAGAGCCTGGCGGAAGATATTTTATTCTTCCAGAAATTGAATCTGGATATGGTCGGCATCGGCTCCTTTATTCCCCATCCCAATACCCCTTTGAAAGGGACCCCCTCGAGGGGATTTGGAGGACACGTTCAAGGTCATCGCTTTGGCCAGACTTGTAACGCGCAATGCCCATATCCCTGCCACCACGGCCGTGGGCACCCTTCACCTCCCTGGGGAGGCAGAAAGCCCTTGCTTGCGGGGCCAATGTAATCATGCCCAATGTTACGCCCCAGGAATACAGAAAATATTACAAAATATACTCGAACAAGATTTGCATTCGGGACACTCCAGAAAATTGCCGTCACTGCACCGGGAAAATGGTTACGTCTTTAGATAGAAGAATCGCTTCTGATTTTGGGCATACGGTCAAGAACAAACATGCCGCCCCATCTCCGGGATGAGCGAGGTAAGAAGAATGGGAGCGGCCAAATTCTGGCAAAAAGGCCTTTTAAAATTTTCCTTTTTCGTTTCGCCTGGGAACAGATTCCCCTATGAATAAAATAGCAATTGCCCTTTTATCCGGGGGCCTGGACAGTTCGCTGGCGGTAAAGATGATGATTGACCAGGGAATCGTAGTCACCGCTGTCCATTTTACCAGCCCCTTTTGCAACTGCACCTCGAAAAAGGCAGGGTGCAAGCACCAGGCGGTAAAAGTCGCCCATGAATTCGGGGTTCCGATCCGGGTGATTCACAAAGGGAGGGATTATATGCGGATCGTGGAAAATCCCCCCCACGGTTATGGCCGAGGTTTGAATCCCTGTATCGACTGCCGAATTTACATGCTGAAGAAGGTCAAAGAAATGATGGCGGGCAGCCGATCATCCTTCGTCATCACCGGGGAAGTCCTCGCCCAAAGACCGATGTCCCAACATCGGGTAGCCATCCGGAAGATCGAGAAGGATAGTGGGCTGGAGGGACGCATCCTCCGGCCATTATCCGCCCACCATTTTCCCCTTACCATTCCGGAGCGGGAAGGAATCGTTGACCGGCAGAAGCTACTCTCCTTTGCTGGCCGATCACGGAAACCCCAAATCGAGTTGGCTGAGAAGCTGGGGGTCAGAGATTATCCCTGCCCAGCGGGGGGATGCCTATTGACTGATAAGCTCATCGCCGCTCGATTGCGGGATCTATTCTCTCACGTTCCGGATTACAACCTGGTAGAATTGCATCTTTTGAAAATCGGGAGACATTTTCGTCTGCATCCGGGATTAAAGATTATTCTGGGGAGGAATAAATTGGAAAACGAACAAATGCAAAACATGGCCAGGATAGGGTCGGTGCGCCTTCATCCTGTAGATTTTCGGGGTCCGATCTGCCTTGCTTCAGGAACCCTGGATGCTCGTTCGGAAGGGATGACCGGCGAGATTATGGCCAGATATAGCCAGGATGAAAAGAATCGGTATCAGATAAAGAAACAAATCCTTGGAAAAGAGGAATCGCTCATTTTTGTAGAGAAAAGATTCAGTAAAGAGGCAGCGGCCAAGCTTCAAATAATTTAAGGGAAGAATGGAGCAGGCTTATGGTCTGCGTACATTTCCAGCAGCAGATGAGCGAACGCTCGGGCAGGAGGCGAAAGGTCGCGTTTCACCCGGCTGATCAGATAAAAGCACCGGAAAATGGTTAGCCCCTTAATTTTGACCGTGGCCACATCTCCTTGAGCGAGTTCTTTTCTGATCGACATCTCTGAAATGAAGGCAGCACCGATTCCATTGACCACCGCCTGTTTTACGGCTTCGTTGCTGCCAAGACTGGCTTGGACCTTCATCTGGGAAGGTTCGATACCGGCTTTTACAAGCGCCTCACGGACTGTCTTTTCTGTCCCGGAACCGGCTTCTCGGATAATATACTTTGCGCTCAATATTTCGTCCAAGTTGATCCGGTTCCTTCTCGCCCACGGATGACTTCCTTTGACCACCAGGACGATTTCGTCTCGCCCCAGGGGCTTAAAATCAATATCTTCTTCATCAAAGAGGCTACCGATGATACCGAGTTCAATCTCTCCATTTTTGAGGCGATCCAGTGTCTCCCGGCTGTCACCTTGTAGAATCGTAAGAGCCACACCCCGGTAACGCCCAATAAAGTTGGAAAGGGCCACGGGGATTAGATAATTGCCCGGTATATTACTGGCGCCCATTTTGAGGATCGCATCCTCCAGGCCCTTAAAGCGTTTCATGACCAAAGGGATTTCTCTTGCGCTTGAGACGATCTGCCAGGCCTGCTCCAGGAGGATCTTTCCCCCTCCCGTGGGGAAGACCCCTTTGCCTGTCCTGTCCAAGAGCTTTAGGTCAAACTCGGCTTCCAGGGAAGAAATATGCTGGCTCACGGTGGACTGAGTGATAAAGGTCGCCTCTGCCGCCCGAGAAAAACTACCCGTTTCAGCCACGGCCAGAAATACTTCCAGTTGTTTAAGGTTCATATAAAGTCCATCGAAAATAACGATAGATTTAATCGTATTTATTAATATTATCAATTTGCATATTGCCTGTCAACCATTCAGAATAAAAATGATAGGTTTGAGAATCATACTGGAGGAAGGAGGCAAAATGAGTGACTATACCGAGATGTGGAGGAAGCTGGGTTTAAATCTGGAAAATCATGCTGGACTTCTGGGAGTATTGACCGAAGGCTACAAGAACATTTACCTCTCCCAAAAAGGAAGGCCAAAAGGAATGGAGTACTTTGACTTCGTCATCTCTGAAGTGCATGGCCTCAGGATCAAGGAAATCTACGACGCCAAGCAGACCGGCAGAAAAGTGGTAGGCACGTTTTGCGTGTACGTTCCCGAGGAGATCGTCCTGGCAACTGATGGGATATGCATCGGGCTCTGCGCTGGGGCCGAAGTGGGGACGGATGAAGCGGAAAAATTCATCCCCCGTAACACCTGTGCTCTCATTAAGGCCTTCATGGGGTTCAAGCTGGCTGGTCTCTGCCCCTATGTGCAACTCACCGACCTTATCGTGGGGGAAACTACTTGCGACGGCAAGAAAAAGGCCTATGAAATCTTCAATAACATTACCGGCAAGGTCTATGTCATGGAGCTCCCCAACATGAAGAACGAAGAGAGCAAAAAGCTATGGCACAGCGAAGTAGTTCGTTTCAAAGACGCAACGGAAGCGATTACGGGCAAGACCATAACGCTTGCAAACATGAAGAAAGGCGCAACACTGGTGAACGAAAGACGCAGGGCGCTGCAGCGTCTGAGCAAATTGAGAGCGGCTGACCCTTCGCCTATTTCCGGTCTCGATGCCCTGCTTGTCAATCAGGTCTCATTTTATGACGACCCTGTTCGGTTCACCCGGATGACCAACCGGCTTTGCGACGAGCTGGAAGAACGGGTGAAACAAGGAACTGGTGTCGCCCCGAAGGGTGCACCCCGCGTACTTATATCCGGATCTCCCATGGCCATCCCCAACTGGAAACTCCATTCCATTATTGAAGGGAGCGGGGCCGTGGTTGTAGGTGAGGAGTCATGTGTTGGAGAGCGAAACTTCCGGGATCTTCTGGATGAAAACTTTTCCAGCGTGGATGAGGCGCTGGAAAAGATAGCCAGCCGCTACCTGGAAATTGACTGCGCCTGCTTTACCCCGAATGATGAGCGTTTGGAAAATATCAAGGCAATGACTGAAAAGCTGCACGCCGACGGATTGATCCACTATGCGCTTCAGTTTTGTACGCCGTACATGATGGAGGCGTACAAGGTGGAAAAGGCCATCGGCACCATTCCATTTATGCGGCTGGAGACAGATTACAGCATGGGAGACTTCGGCCAGTTGAAAACCAGGGTTGAAGCATTCCTGGAAATGTTGCAATGAAAGCAGTTGGCATCGACCTAAGCTCTAAACACATCAAAGCCCTTCTTGTAAAGAGGGAAAGAGATGTTAAGAGGTATGTCGGCCGACCGGGTCATCGCCACCAGTTATTTCCAACAACTTCTTGAGGTGCAAACCGGCATCAGGCCCGGCGGTCCCACTATCGCCGACCTGCTCCAGCATTGCTAATTTTAGATATGTGTAAAATAATCACAATCAAAAAGAAGACTCAAGAAGGGAGAGGCAAGAATGAGGACGATTGATTGTCGTGGACTGGCCTGCCCGCAGCCAGTAATGGAGACGAAAAAAGCCCTGGAAAAGTCCGAGGGGGAAGAGGTTATCGTGCTGCTGGATGATCCGGCTTCGAAGGAGAATGTACGCCGGTTCGCCGAAAGTCAAGGGCATCGGGTGAGTGTTTCCGAGGGAAAAGGGGTTTTCAAGTTAAGGATTGAGAGAGGAAAAGGGAGGGGGGAACCGATTTCCCCGGAAGAAAAAACGAAAGGAAGACAAAGCCTGACTTCCTCCGATTTTGTCGTGTTCATCGATTCTGATTCCCTTGGACGGGGCTCGGAAGAGCTGGGAAGAAATTTAATGCGGTCTTTCTTGCAGACCCTGGAGCAATCAGAGGCCCAGCCGCAAAAAATTATCCTTATCAACAGTGGTGTCAAATTAGCTTGTGAGACATCCGAGGTTTTAGAGGACCTCCAGGAGTTTTCCTTGAAAGGCGTAGAAATCCTCTCCTGCGGAACTTGCTTGGATTATTTCGGGATAAAGAAGAAACTTATGGTAGGAAAGGTCTCAAATATGTATGAGATATTAAATTCTCTAACTCAGGCTTGGAAAGTGATCAAAGTTTAGATAATCATTGAAGCCCTGATAGCCTCTGCCCCGAGTAAAACGTTTATCATTCATCCCCGAGTCTCAGCTCGATAATCAATACCTCTGGGGAAGGAATTCTTCGCATTTTATCCGGAAGGGCAAATGGAGAGGTATTTTCAAAGAGCGATTTCTGCCTGCCCATGGCATTATGGGGCCCATTCGAAAAAACTTCAAAAAAGTCTTTGCCCCTTTAGTGGTAGATGAGGGGCACTTGACGATGGCGGAGAGGATTGCGGTGCGTGATCTTGAAAAAGGTAACCCGGTCGACCCCAAAGAAGTATTCAAAAACAGACATGTGACCCCAGGATTTGCTGTTCAATTGGGTAGACCTGAAACCTTCCTTTTCAATTGGGGTTTTGACCGGCTTCCTTGATTGCGCCTAAGATCTCGGCGACCTTCTGCCGGATGTTCCGGGCGCCGACAATCTCGGTCACGATGGCAATACAGCGGGCCCCATGCCGCCGTACTTCGGCCACGTTGTGGGCCTTGATCCCCCCGATGGCTACGAAGGGGATGGAGACGTGGGAGACCGCGAAATCGAGGTAACTCAAACCCACAGGCTCACAGACATTCTTCTTGGTAAAGGTGCGAAAGAGCGGTCCTACGCCAATGTAGTCGGCGCCGCGGCGAATGGCATCTTCGGCCTGTAAAGGAGAGTGGGTCGAGATGCCGATCATCATCTTTTCCCCCACTAGCCCCCGCACCGCCTCGATGGGATAGTCATCCTGGCCGAGGTGCACCCCGTCCGCCTCGACCATCAATGCCAGGTCGGGGTGATCGTTGACGATGAAAGTCGCGCCTGCCTCAAGGGTTAAGCGTCGAATCTCCCGGCATTCCCGGTACTTTTCACCGGTATCCTTTTCCTTCTCCCGGTACTGCACCAGGCGCACCCCCGCTTCCAGCATCTCCGTCACCACTCGGACGTTGTTGCGGCCGAGGGAATATTCCCCGGCAGTGATGCAGTAAATATCCGTGTCCAATGCCGCACGCGCCCGCAGGCGGTGTGGGGACTGCTCATTCATTGCTTTCAAATCACTCATACTGCCACCCTCCCGGCCATGGCGGGGCCAGGCTTTGTTAAAGGATGCCAGTCCTTGAAGATTGCCTTGTAGCCCCGCGATTCGATGGCCTGTTTCACACTGGGCACGTCCCGCTGGTCCGATATCTCGAATTGCCCCGTCTCGGCCTCGCGATGGGACCGGCCCCCCACCTCAGTGCATGATCCAGCCGACATCTTCGTCACACCCAGCGGTATCAGATGATCTCAAAACCCAGACCGCTCGCGAGTGGAGATGGTGATGCCCACGCGGGGCAGGAAGATCCGAGTGGCCAGCAGGATCTGCACGAACTCCCGGTCCGTCACCTCGTGCTGAGGCTTGAAGGTGCCCTCGTGCGGCCGCATTCGGGGGAGCGAGATGCTCACCTCGACATCGGGATAGCGATGCTGAAGGTGTTCAGCGTGCAGGCCGGTCAGGAAGGCGTCGAAGCGCCAATCGGCCAGACCCAGCAAAGCACCGATGTTTACCGAGCGCATACCGGCAGCGCAGGCCCGCTCCGGCGCCTCGATCCGGTATCGGTAATCCCGCTTTGGCCCTCGCGGGTGTACGGCAGCATAGAGCTTGCGATCATATGTCTCCTGGTAGAGAGTGAAACCATCCACGCCCATTTCCGCCAGCAAGGCGTATTCGGCAGTTTCTATCGGATATATCTCTATGGAAATAGAGAGGAAATGGGGGCGCAGCAACTCCACGCCTTGACCAATATACTCGACCGAGCTCATCTTGCGTGATTCACCGGTGAGGATGAGGATATGGCGCAAGCCGGAAGCACTGATGAGCCGTGCCTCAGCAGCGACCTCTTCCAGGGTCAGACGGTCGCGGCGAATGCGGTTCTGGGCTGCAAAGCCACAATAGAGGCAGAAATTGGTGCAGTAGTTAGAAAGATAAAGCGGCGTATAAAGGAGGATTACCTTGCCAAAGTGCTGCACGGTAAGGGCATGGGCCCGCTGAGCCATCGGCTCAAGGTAACGCTCGGCGGCCGGGGAGAGAAGGGCAAGAAAGCCGTCGAAAGTGACCTGTGGGTTAGCCAGGACACGCTCGACATTCGCAGGAGTGGCCCGGGTCAGGGTTTCAGTGAGCGAGGTTCTTTCCAAAGCCAGTTGTCTGTTATAGAAATTCATCGCCCTTTATCCTCCGCTGAATCATGCAGGAAGCCTGTTAACGGAGAGGAAGCCTCGGCGTAAGTTCGAACAGGCCCGAGGCCGGCTTTATAGGCCCCGCGCCCAGCCTCGACAGCCAGCGCAAAGGCACGCGCCATGGCGACGGGGTCACGAGCCGTAGCGATGGCCGTATTCACCAGAACCGCGGCACATCCCATCTCCATTGCCTCCGCAGCCTCTGATGGACTGCCGATGCCCGCGTCGACAATTATCGGCAAATTGATCTCCTCAATCAATATGCGCACCAGCTCCTTCGTTTTGAGCCCACGATTGCTGCCAATGGGTGATCCCAGCGGCATGACCGCCGCCGCGCCCGCTTCAACCAGATTCTTGGCCGCCACTAAATCCGGGGACATGTAGGGAAGAACCACGAAGCCCTCTGCAGCTAGGGTCTTTGTTGCCTTAATGGTCTCACAATTGTCGGGTAACAGGTACTTGTGATCTGGGACCACCTCGATCTTGACCCAGTCGCCGCAGCCCGCAGCGCGGGCCAGGCGAGCAATGCGCACCGCCTCCGCCGCATTCCGGGCACCCGAGGTGTTGGTCATGAGGATGACCCCAGGCGGAAGATAATTCACCATATTTTCCTGGGGAGTGTCGAAATCCATGCGGCGCAGAGCCACTGTGACCAGCTGCGATCCACTTTCCCGAATGACCTGCGGGATAAGGTCGTAAGAAGTAAACTTTCCTGTCCCGAGGAAGAGACGACAGGATAGGTCACGCCCGCCAATCCTCAAAAAATCATCCATGCCACCTGTCTCCTTTCAGCCGCCGGCCATAATTTGAATGACTTCCACCCGGTCGTCTTCCTTTAGGGTAATGTTGGGCCACTCTTCCCGGCGGACCCAATTGAGATTGTACTCCACAGCTACCAGAGCCTCGACGATGCCCTTGAAACGCAGAAACTCGGCGATAGACATCTCGCGCTCGAGGTTTGTCTCCTTGCCATTAACAGTCACCCTCACGTTGCCTCCTTCGGTATCCCGGTTAAACATTCAGCCAAAAAAACACTTTGGGATTAATACCTGCTCGCCAGACACATCAGGTAGATGGATCTTCTGGCAATGGTGTAGGGGGAGTAAAGGACGGGCATGAGAAGATCGGTCAAAAAAGAGGCGTTGTGTGGAAAACCTTATGGAATACGAAACAGAAAATTCATTTTCCCTACGCTGGTATTACCCAGAATCAGGTTCAAAGGGTCTACAGGAAACACCCGCACTCTCAGCCCCTATCCGGAGCTCCCCTACAATTTTCTATTTTAGGGTTCAAAAAGTGAAATGTCAAGTAGCAGGCCACCCTGGTGTAGATGCTTATCGTTGCCTGAACCGGCCCTGGTTCGTTCGGCTGCATGTGTGGCAGCGAGACCATGACGCGAAGATCCGGAAAATCCGCATGTCTGGATCTGAGGGGGAGGGAGAGCAATATCCCTCGTCTACCCACCCAGCAATGGATTAAACTATATGTAGTTATTATCGCAGTAGGAATTGTTCTTGCAGGCTGTGCTGCATCAAAAGAGATAAAGATAAAAACTCCAATCTGAGACGAGTGAAGCCATCGGGAAGTTGAAACAGATCGGGATTAGAGAGGTGGTCATGCTCACTGGAGATAACGAGGGTACGGCAAAGGCAATTGCCCAAGAGGCGGGCGTGGACACCTATTTTGCCCGGCTTCTCCCGGAGGATAAGGTAGAAAAAATAAGGCAATTAAGACAGGCGAACGGTCGGATTGCTATGGTCGGAGATGGAATCAACGATGCACCGGCCATGGCTGTCTCGGACCTGGGTATTGCCATGGGCGCCGCCGGTACTGATATTGCCCTGGAAACAGCCGACAATGCCCTCATGTCCGACGACCTTTCGAAGCTTCCCGTAGCCTTCAATCTGAGCAGGCGAACTGTCAGGAACATCCGTCAGAATATCATCCTTTCCTTAGCCGTAATTACGTTCCTTGTTCCCGCGGCCCTTGCGGGATGGATCGGCATGGTTCCCGGGCTACTGATCAACGAGGCCGGAGGCCTGGCCGTAATCGTCAATGGCCTCCGTTTGCTAAAAAATAAAAGGTAAGATGACCGGAGGGAAAGGTTAAGGACAGAAGGATTTAGATATTTTAAGCGGCGTGCGTTATTTTTTCATGGTAAGATTGAAAAAAATAATCTTTCAATGCTTCTTCCAAGGGAAATTAGAAAGAGGATCTGAAAAATGCTTCCCAATTAGTAACCTCTTCATTCTTTTCCCCATGTGGGCTTTGAACACCAAAGACCAAAATTTCGATTTCGTGCCTATGAGGGATTAAAGATGAAAAAAGGGAAGCGCTATAAGGCGCTTTATCTACCCGCGCTGACCATCGTCGCCACTGTGCTCACCCTGTTGATCATCATCGCTGTTTCCACTTATCGCAATATCAGCCGGGAAAGAGGAAGGGTGGAAGAATCTCTCCTGCGGGAGGGCCTGGTCATTATCCGGGCCATCGAAGCAGTTGTCAGAGTTGAACTTCCCTCCGCCTCCCCGGATGTTTCCCGCCTTCAGAAATTCACTGAGGAACTCTCTCGAGAGCCGGGCATTGCCGGTATCCGTCTCTTTGACGGGGGAGGGAATCTCTTGGTCTCCAGTCCAGCTGGGGAAGCACAGGAAAAAATAGCCCGCGAAAAGATTCAAGACGCGCCTTCCTTAACCCTCCTGTTAAAGGAGCGGGGAGTGATCACCCGCTATCAATCCGCCCAGGGTGGGGAACGGACTTTCGAAGTGATTAAGCCCTTTCGCCCCCTTTCCTACAAAGCCCCCTTGGCTTTGCTGCGCGAAAGCGAGAGGAAACTAGACCCTAAGGAAGAACCGCTGAACCAGTGGGCGAAAGATAAAATCATTTCTCTTCGCTTCCATTTGGGGACTTTTGAAAAGGCCAGGAAGGAGGATATTCAGCATGCCTTTCTTATGGTAGGGATATTGGTAGTTCTCGGGACGGGAGCCCTGTATTTTATTTTTATCGTGCAGAATTATTACCTGGTTGACCGTTCGCTGGCCCAAATGAAGACATACACGGAAAATGTTTTAGAAAGCATGGCCGATGGATTGATATCCATTGACAACGACAAGAAGATCGTCACCCTAAATCGCCGAGCCGCAGAATTCCTGAAGGATGAAGAAAAAAATTTAAGAGGTTTAAAAATTTTTAATATTTTTGACCCAAATATTGCGACTTTTCTTAAAGATCAAAAGATGGTTATTCGAAATATGGAGGTGGAGATTAAGCCGCCATCGGGAGGGCGGATTCCTCTAAGCCTTAGCGCTGCTCCGTTGAAGGACGAAACAGGCCGGGAAATGGGATCGGTTCTGCTGCTGCGCGACCTGAGGGAGATTCGAGATCTGCAAGAGAAAGTCCGCCGCAGTGAACGTCTGGCTTCTCTGGGGCGTTTGGCTGCCGGTGTCGCCCATGAAATTCGAAATCCTTTGAGTTCGATCCGGGGGTTTGCCCAGTATTTCATGCGCCGCCTCAAAGGCCAGGAAGAGGAGGAAGGATATGCTTCCATCATGGTCAAAGAAGTAGATCGACTGAACAGGGTTATCAGCGAGCTGCTGGATTTTGCCAAACCCAAAGAGCCGCATAGGGAACTGAACTTTGTGCAGAATCTACTTGATCATTCATTGAAGCTTCTGGAGGCGGATTTGGCCAGAAAAAAGGTGGAAGTGGAGAAAGAATATGACACCAATCTTCCTCTAGTTCTCCTCGATCGAGATCAAATATCTCAAGCTTTCCTCAACCTCCTCTTAAACGCTTTGGAATCAATCGAAGAAGGGGGAAATATACGGGTTTCCCTTAAAAAAGGTGAAGACCCCTCTTCTTTGGAGATTACCGTGGCGGATACGGGGCGGGGCATTCCGCCCGAGGACCTGAAGAAAGTCTTCGAACCCTTCTTTAGCACAAAGCGCAAAGGAACAGGCCTGGGCTTAGCCATCGTGCATCAAATTATAGAAGCTCATGGCGGGGATATTATCGTGGAGAGCCAGGAGGGCAGGGGAACAACCTTCCGAATTACCTTGCCGGTGAGCGGATTCAATTCTTAATGAGAAGGAGCGATCATGAGCGAGAAGCCCAGGATACTGGTTGTGGACGACGAAGAGAGCCACCGGATAATGCTGCGGGCCGTTTTAAAAGATGAAGGGTATGAGGTGGTTGAGGCAGCCGACGGTCCAGAAGCGGTCCGGGCCGTAGAACAGGAACCTTTTGACCTGATCCTTCTGGACGTCCGCATGACCACCATGGATGGCATTGAAGCCCTGACCGAGATTCGCAAAATAAGTCCTTTGATTCCGGTGCTCATTATGACCGCCTATGCCTCGGTGAAAACGGCGGTGGAAGCGCTCAAGGCCGGAGCTTTTGATTACCTGACCAAACCCCTGGATATTGAAGAGTTGAAAATTCTGATCGAGAAAGCCCTGGAGCTTTATCATCTCCGCGAAGAGAACTTAACCCTCAAAGAACGCCTGGGGGTCCGATTCGATTTTTCCAAAATTATCGGCAAGAGCCGGAAGATGCAAGAGCTCTTTGATACACTCTCTCTTGTTGCCCCCACGGATGCCACGGTTCTACTCCTGGGGGAGAGCGGGACAGGCAAAGAGCTGGTGGCCAATTCCATCCACCATAATAGCCAAAGGGGAAACCAGCCTTTCATCAAGATTTCTTGCGCTGCCTTGCCGGAGACGCTCCTGGAAAGCGAGCTTTTCGGGCATGAAAAGGGATCTTTTACCGGAGCCATTGCCCGCCGGGAGGGGAGGTTTCAGTTGGCTCACCGGGGCACGATCTTCCTCGACGAAATCGGGGAAATGAGTCCTACGACTCAAACAAAACTCCTTAGGGTATTACAGGAGAAAGAATTTGAACCATTAGGAAGCCCCCGGACAGTTAAGGTGGATGTCCGGGTCGTTGCGGCCACGAACAAAGACCTGACCCGGGAAGTTAAAGAAGGCCGTTTCCGGGAAGATTTATTTTACCGCCTGAACGTCGTGCCCATTTCCCTGCCCCCATTACGTGAACGGAAAGAAGATATTCCGGCGCTGGCCGCCCATTTTTTCAGGCTCTACCGGGATAAGAATCAAAAAGGGTTAAAAGACATATCGGGCAAGGCAATGGACCTGCTGATGCGTTACGATTGGCCCGGAAACATTCGGGAGTTGGAAAATTGTATCGAGCGGGCCGTGATCATGGCCCGGGGGGAAGTCATTGCTCCGGCAGATTTGCCCTCCCATATTCAGGCTTTGTTTGTTGGAAGGGAAACCCAGGAATTTAACCTTCCTTCCGGCATTAGCCTTGAGCAGGTGGAAAAAGCCCTGATTCTCAAAACCCTGGATGATGCAGGCGGAAACCGAAGCCGGGCCGCAGAAATTTTAGGGATCAATCGCCGCACACTTCAGAACAAGCTGAAAGAATACGGGATGTGAAACAATAGCCCGCAATCCTAAACCCGCAATTGACAAGTATAATGAAAAGTTGTAAATATCGTCCCTAAAAATGTTTCTCAACTGACGTGGGGGCAGGTTGGCTTCTTCCGGCTGGCCCCGCCTCTTGGGAAATGATTTTCTTCCTGAAAACTCCCCTTAAGAATGGAGTATGCTAAAATCATATTGACATGGAGTCAGGAATTTGATAAGGAGAAAGGCAGATTCTCCCTTTTAGGTTTTTGGTTTTCCTTCCGAAAAGATAAAGAAGAAATCCTATAGCTTTTGGCGGATTGGTGTAAACGGTAAGATGAAACTCGTAGACGTGGCAAAAGAAAAGAGAATCAACTCAATTCTCTATTTTTGTCAAAATACAAAGCTTCTTTCTCAAACCAAGCTCTATAAGTTATTATTCTTTTTAGATTTTTTGCATTTTAAAGAAGTTGGAAGACCTGTAACTGACCTGGAATATTTCGCATGGGACAAAGGTCCGGTCCCCAAAAAGCTTTATTTTGAGATTAAAAATAAAACTGCTCCCCCTCAGATCCTTAAATGTATCCTGCCAGAAAAAGATGAGCTTACCGGGGAAATAAAGGCAATCTACTTTAAGAGTCTAAATAAACCGGACATGACTGTTTTTTCTGGGCGTGAAAAGAAAATCTTGGAGAATCTTGCTTTTATTTTTAGGGATACATTAGCCAGAGATATGACGGAGATAACCCACCTCAAAAATGAACCATGGCACAAAACTCTTACTTCAAAAGGTGAAAAGGCGTGCATAGATTACCTCCTTGCATTGGACAAAGACGCTAAGATTGAAAAAGAATTGGCAGAAGAGCGGCTTGATCTTTTTAATGAAATGAGACAATTATTTGGCTCTGAAAATGAAGGGCGTTACTGATTGGAAAAAGGGACGATATTATTTCATGCTAAGTTTCAGTTCAGAAATGGTGATATAGGCGAAAAGTTAATAGTATTGTTAAATGACCCAAAGCCTTCAATAGAACCCTATTTATTCTGCAAAACAACATCACGCCAAAAAGGTAAACTTACTATCCCAGGCTGTCAATCCAAGTGGTCTTTATTCTACATACCGGGCAAACACGACTTTTTTGAAATAGGAACATGGCTTCAGTTGCATGAAATTTTTGAAGGAGAAGCAAAATCCTTCTTAAAAGACCATTTTGATGGACATCTGCAAATAAAAGGAAAGTTAAAAGATACAATGATTACTTCTCTCATGAAGTGTATTAAAATTATAGACGATATTTCTGATAAGCATAAGGAAATGATTCTTAAAAAGAAATGACTCTTGACGCTTTATAGAAAAGCCAGGACTCAACACCCTGGCTCTTCAGTTTTCGCTCGAAGGTGTGTAGGGGTGGAAGGTGGCTCGGAATTGGATCAAATCAGCCACCTTGAATTTCCTTGACAATCCTCTCCATTTTGGTATTATCCCATCAGAAATCCTACCCGCTCTAATGTCCATTAACCCAGAGGGTGGCCTATGGCCCGGAGAAAATGAAACCCCATTTCTTGCAGGAAGAGGAATGGGTGTCTGACGTCAATTATTTTTTCCCCTTAACGACAATTAAAATTCCCGGTTCTCCCTTGCCTCCAAAGCCAGATCCTTATCCGAAGCGGGTGAAACGGAGGGAGCCCGTAGGGCGACCGGAGTTTCACCCGCCGGCCACGGTATCTCACACTGTCTTGGTTCAACGGGAAATGGAGTAACGCCGGTTT
>VGSF01000075.1 GCA_016875165.1 Deltaproteobacteria bacterium | reverse complement strand
TTCTCTAACTTCAACTTCAGATCGTTGAGTATCTTCATCCCCTCCTCCTGCAACTTGATTTTTGCCCTATTCTGGCGTAACCTGTTGTAATAAGTCAAGTTGCAGTTTATAAACAGACTCTAATTATCCCCTTGCCCCCCCCAGTTTTTAGTTAGGGCCCAGGCTCTGGCCCGGGGGCGCTTCGCTCGGAATAATAAGGCGGTAGTCCTTCCATAGCATGGGGCGGCCTCGTGTAATTTAATTGTATAGGAAATTCCTTTTCTATCCCCCTCCCCCCAACCCCCTCCCGCCAGGGGAGGGGAGATACTGGGGGATCCAAAATTCCCTCCCCCTCAATGGGGGAGGGTTAGGGTGGGGGTGTTAATAACTTGATTGTATAGGAATTTGCTTTTTCAACTTTAATCCATCCATGCACTTGACATGTATTCTTTAATTTTTTCTTAATTACGGTCTTAAAAACTCTTAACTACTGTTGATGGAGTCGTAAAAAGTTCCGTTTTCGTCATTGCGAGGAGTTCCGCCAATGCGGTACGACGAAGCAATCCCGTATTTTCAAGTACTTATAAAAACGAGATTGCTTCATCCGCCTTAGGCGGACTCGCAATGACTCTTCTGCCGATTTTTTACGGGATCATCAAGTAATATTCAAAAAAAACTTGATCTGCAAATGATCAATATGTTAACATTTCCTGCCCTTTCGATAAAGGAGTGCCGTGGGGTAGCAAAACCTTGCCCCTTCTAAGGTTTGATGGAATAGGAAAGGCTTCTTTTGGGGAAACTCCAAGAAATATTCCAGGGTTTCCCGCAAGAAGGTGGGCTATTATACCCCCAAAAACATAAATTGAGCTTGCCTAATAAATGGGGCGGTTCAGGAGCCGTGACTTATGCGAATCATAGTTCCAATAAAACAGGTACCCGAAACCAACGCCGTTAAAATGGACGAAGTTACTGGCACGATGATACGCGAGGGGGTCGAGGCCATCATTAACCCTCTGGACCTTTATGCCATTGAAATCGCCATCCGGCTGCGGGAAAGTTATGGAGGTGAGGTCCTCGCTATTTCCATGGGTCCCGCCAAGGCGATGATGGCTTTGAGGGAAGCCATAGCCATGGGGATCGATAAAGCCGTATTGATCTCCGATAAATCGCTTGCAGGCAGTGATACCTGGGCGACGAGTTACGCCATAGCTGCAGCCATTAAACGCCTGACCAACAGTCCGGATGGCCCCGGGAGGAACTCCCTCGGAGTTGCCGATTGGGGGGGCGGGTTCGATCTGATCTTGTGTGGAGAACGGGCCACAGATGGGGATACCGGTCAGGTCGGGCCGGGAATTGCGTCATTCCTGAACTTGCCCATTGGCACATATATTGGCAAGATCGAGCAGATCGGCAACGGGATCTGCCGCGTCCATCGGCTGATTGAGGACGGGTACGAGATCTGGGAATTACAGCTCCCGGCTTTATTGACGGTGGTTAAAGAAATAGCCAACCCGCGCCTGCCAACGCTCCGCGGCAAGCAGAAGGCTAAGAAAGTCCAGATCCCCATTTGGGGACCTGACCAGTTGCAGGTGCAGGCAAACCAGGTAGGCCTACAAGGATCACCCACCCGAGTTGTCAAAATTTTTCGGCCCAAGGTGGCCCGGCAGGGCCAAAAAGTGCTGGCGACTGATGAGCGGACTATTTCCGAAACGGCAGACCATCTGGTGAAATTCTTGCAACAAAAAGATATGCTATAAGCGATAATGCCAACTACACGATGATCGTGAGTCATAAAAAGGCATTACGTAGCTCGAGATATTTAAGATATGGGTTATTTCCTTAGATGGTAAATTGGCACTTAATAAAGAATCTGGGAGAACGGTAATGGACTATCGAGGTGTCTGGATTCTGGCTGAACAATCTTCTGGCCGGGTACAGCGCATAAGTTATGAGTTGCTGACGCGCGGACGGGAGCTCGCCGAAAGAAGAAATACGGAATTGACTGCTGTGATCTTTGGCCATGAAATTAACCAGGACGACCTGCAGGAATTGATCGAACGTGGAGCTGACCTTGTGCTGGCGATGGAAGCCCCCATCCTGAAACATTTTCTGCCGGAGCCATACGCAGCTTGCCTGTTCCATCTCATCGGCGGCTATAAACCCGAGATCGTTATTGCCGGTGCTACCTCGACTGGCAGAACGCTCATGCCCTACGTTGCCATCAGGGCCAACGCCGGCCTTACCGCGGATTGCACGGTGCTGGACATCGAGGAGGAAACGGGCAATTTGCTCCAGACACGCCCCGCTATTGGGGGCAACATCATGGCCACGATTAAGACCCCAAAGCACCGCCCGCAAATGGCCACTGTTCGGCCAAGATCCACCAAGCCAGCCCCCAGGCAGCCTGGTCGAAAAGGCCAAATCATCCGGTTGGAGGCCCCCGATGAACTGCTGGGCAGCCGGGTAAAAAGAGTGGGTTTCGTCCCTAACCCCGATGTTCATGGTTTGGCTGAGGCGGATGTCATCGTGGCCGTGGGGCGGGGCATCAAGAAAAAGGAAAACATACCCCTGATCCAGAAACTGGTCGATGCCCTGGATGGGGCGCTGGGGGCCACACGCGACGTAGTGGACCGAGGCTGGCTGAGCTACCCCCATCAAATCGGCCTCAGTGGTAAGACAGTTACGCCAAAGCTTTACATCGGCGTCGGTGTTTCGGGTTCAATCCAGCATCTTGCCGGAATGCAGACTTCCGAAATTATTGTGGCCATCAATATTGATCCCGAATCCCAGATCTTTCGAGTAGCCAACTTAAGCATCGTCGGCAATCTATTTGAAATTGTGCCTGTGCTGACGGAGAAACTTCTCCAGATCAGGTCCGAGAAGCGGGTTTCAGAAACTTGAGTGCATGAAAAAGCCAGCTTTATCTGGCATAGTCAGGGCTTTCTTTACAATGGGAATACCGGGTAGCGGAAACAACTGTCAGGAACGGGCGGCGGATCAATTTAGACTTTTAACACTTATTCTTTACTTTTTCTTAATCATTGGTTTAAAACTCTGTGATCTCTGTGCCCTCAGTGGCTAATTTTAATTTAATTCGACAAATTATGATCACCTGTTTTAATTCTAAAATAATGAATCAATGGGTCAAAAATGGATAACCAGCCAATTAAGTATAATCCGGTTACGCCTGCGATCGTAGAGGAGTTAAAAACGATCATAGGAGAAAAATTTGTCCTTTTCGGCGATCCCGAAAAACTTGAGCCCTACTCGCACGACGAAGTCGCCGAGAAGGAATATGCCCACATGCCTGAAGTATTAGTCCGGCCAAATTCTGCGGAGGAGATATCAGCTATTGTCAAGCTGGCCAACCGCTACAGGATTCCAGTCACGCCGCGCGGGGCGGGCAGCGGTCTGTCCGGGGGAGCCGTGCCGCTTTACGGCGGTATCGTTTTATTGGCCGACCGAATGAATCGTATCCTGGAAATTGACCGAGAGAATATGATGATTACAGTCGAGCCGGGCGTGATCACCAATGAAATAAACGAAGCAGTCCAGGATTTGGGCCTCTTCTTCGCCGGTTACCCGATGAGCATCGAGACCTGCACGATCGGAGGCAATGTAGCCGAAAACGCCGGCGGCGGGAAGGCTATTAAGTATGGCGTTACAGGACGATACATCACCGGGTTGGAGGTGGTTATTCCGACCGGAGAAATCGTTCAGCTCGGCGGTAAACTGGTCAAGGACGTCACAGGATATAATATGATCGGTCTGATGATCGGTAGCGAGGGGACTCTGGGCATATTTACCAAAATCATCGTGAAACTAATGCCCCGGCCCAAGGTCAATGTTGATTTGCTGGTGCTGTTCAAGACGCCGGAAGATTCGGTTGCAGTTGTTAATAAAATCATGACCTCCGGTGTGATCCCGACAGCCATAGAATTTATGGATCAGTCTGCCTTTCTAACCACCTGCGAGTATCTCAACGAAACCATTCCATACCATCAGGCCGGAGCCATGCTCCTGATCACCGTGGATGGAACTGACCCTAATCAGGCCGAGAAAGAATATGAAGAAATCGGCGAGATGTGCCTATCTGGAGGAGCGATAGAAGTGTATGTGGCTGACAATTACACCACTTCCGAACGGATCTGGAAAGTCCGCAGAAACATTGCTGAAGCCTTCAAGGTCTTTTCTCCCCACCAGAGCCTGGAGGATATAGTTGTCCCGACCGCTCACATCCCTAAAATGGTCGCCGGGCTGCAGGAACTATCGAAAAAGTGGGATTGCCCAATTCCCTGCTACGGTCACGCCGGCGACGGTAATCTTCACGCCACGCCCGTTATGAATCCTAAGTGGTCGCTCGAGCAGTGGCATAATACGGTTCCCCACATTCTGACCGATCTTTACAAACTGACCAAAAGTTTGGGAGGAACGATATCCGGGGAACACGGCATTGGCCACAAAAGAAAACAATACATGCCCCTTATCGTGCAGGATGCCTACATCGAAATGATGAGAGCGGTCAAACGAGCACTAGACCCCAACAATATCCTCAATCCCGGTAAGATCTTCGATATGTGAGCAGGGGGATTATTTTTTTGGCAACCCCGTGTCATACGCTCTCTTTTCTCTTTTCCGGGTCGGACCATCTTTTTCCGGGTCGGACCTTTTTAACCATTAGATATTACAGGAGAACTACCCTAAAAGGGCATGCTTTTAAGCCTTAAACCAGCATTTTTGATCGTAAAAATATCCATCTAAGGCTATAAAAATGCCGAGGGCTAATCGCTATTACCGGGAGCGCGAGTGGCGGTGGACTGAGAGCATCGCGGTTGGGAACGAGGGTTTCGTAAGAGATGGAAAAGAAAAACTTGGGCCAAAGGCGATGTGGCGAGAAATGGCAGGAGCGAATGGATCTTATGAGTTACGAGAGCCTGCAGTCGCTTATGAGGCTGTTTTTGACACCCAAAATGAGGATTTAAGGCAAAAAAACACCTTCTTTTGGGACATATCTATATGAAATTCAATGAGTTGGCCGGGTCCGACCCGGAAGGAGGGAAGCAACGGCAAGCAAGATCGGACACTCCCGGGATTCTCCGCCATGTGATGATGAGAAGGAATTACGTTTGGGCGGTCAGGCATGAAGATTTTCCAGCGTGCGGGCAAAGGTGGTTTGGCAATTAAGCCGGGAATACGGAATTCCGATGGCCGAGATCGCGCGTCATGTAGGGGTTTGCACCTCAGCCATTGCCAATGCGATTCGATAAATAGAGATAGAGAATATTAAGTGATAAAAGTAAACTACGTCCCCCATCCCTTCACAGTGAATTCAATGTGAATAACTTTTTTCTCCAAACCCCATTTTTTTACTTGACTCCTTATAGGATGTCTTTTTCAAAGGGGGAAAAAGTAGAATCTTTTATCGAATTCCATTAAAAACCTCTCCTCCCTTTGCAAAAGGGAGGTCGGGAGGGATTTCTGGGAAGTCATCTTCAAAACGCTAAAGTGATACCTTTTTCAACTTTAGTCCGCCTCAGGCGGATCACTTTAGACACTTGACACTTAGAGCGTATCTTTAAATAAGTCGTGGTTTTAAATCCCCCCTCGCCCCCCTTTGCAAAGGGGGGGAATTCTATTTACGGACAAGTCCTTATTATTTATTTTTTCGGGTTTAAGAACTCTGTGCCCTCTGTGGCTAATTTTATTGCGAAATATACGGCAGGGGCCAGATGCGGAAATAGTCGCGGATGCGCACCCAGACACCGACCAGGCCTTCGGGCTTTAAGATGATGAACAGAATAATTAAAAGACCAAAAGCAAAATCCTTCACCGGGCCCAAATAAACCGTGAGATTGGGGTCATACTTTTTAGCCAGGATGGAGACGCCGACGTTCAAAAATTCCGGGACCATGGTGATGAAGAGCACTCCGAAAATCGTTCCTAAGAGGCTGCCCAACCCTCCGATCAAGACCATGGCCAGGAACTCGATGGATTTGAAGAAGTGATAATCTTCGGGAATGGCGCTGCGCTGCAGGGCGGAGAAGAGCGCGCCGGCCATGCCGGCGTAAAAAGCGCTGATGGCAAAGGCCAGAAGCTTATAACGAAAGACCGGGATGCCGATGATCTCTGAGGAGACATCGTTATCGCGGATGGCGATGAAGGCCCGGCCAATTTTGGAGCGGTTGATGTTCTTTAGACCCCACATGGAAAAGGCCGCCAGCAGGAAGATGAAATAGAAAAAGGCATAATGCTTTCCGAGGGAAAGGCTGAGGCAGGTGGGAACAGGGAGTTCGATTCCCCGGATCCCGCGGGTCAGGCTTTCCCAGTGAACGATGGTATATTCGATAATGAACTGGAAAGCCAGGGTGGCCACCATCAGATAAAAGCCTTTGATGCGCAATGAGGGAATGCCCACGAGCAGGCCGAAGGCGGCAGCCACCAATCCGGCGCATAATATGGAAAGAAGCAATGGAGCTCCATAATGGGTGATCAGGAGGGCGGAAGTATAAGCCCCCACGCCCAGGAAAGCAGCATGTCCGAGAGAGAGGAGGCCGGTAAAGCCGACGAGCAAATTCAGGCCCAGGGCCCCGATCAGGTTTACCAGAACCAGGTTGAGAATGTAGAAATTATATTCATCCAGATAAAGGGGAGAGATGGCCACCAGGACGAAAAAAATCACTAAAAAAGTCCGCTTGAAGAGAGTGCGAAAAATCCGCTCATCCTGCCGGTGGCTGAAGATGGCCGTGGAGGAGAAATACTGGTTGTAGAGATCGGTTAAGGATTTCAAGGCATCACCTCTGCAATGGCCACCTGTCCTTTAAAGGAGGAGATTCTCCCATCCTCATAACGGATCTGGATGTCCAGTAGATGTTCCGGCGTGGGCCGGTACAGGTCTTCAATCAGGGGTTTGTAGCGCTCGTAAATCAATCCCCGGCGGACCTTGCGGGTGCGCGTCAGCTCTTCATCATCCGGATGGAGTTCCTTTATGAGAATGGCAAACTTGCGAACGCGCATATTTTGCGGGAACCGCTGGCAGAGTTTGCGGATCTCCTCGCGCACCAGCTCGTAAATTTCCTGCCTTTGAGAAAGATCCTGATAAGTGGTGTAGGAAATTCCTCTTCTCTTGGCCCAGTTGCCTACGTTCTCGAGATCAATGGAAATGATGGCCGTGACGAAAGGTTGATTGGCCCCGCAGACCACCGCTTCCTTTATGTAGGGGCTGAATTTCAAGCGGATCTCAATGTCCTGAGGCGCAAAACGCGAACCATCGGCCAGGTTCATAATATCCTTGAAGCGGTCGAAAATGTAAAGGTGCCCGTCTTCCCCGAAATATCCGGCATCCCCGGTCCTAAGAAAGCCGTCGGGAGTGAAGGCATCCTTTGTGGCCTTCTCATTCTTGTAATAGCCGAGCATGATGGATTTCCCCCGGATCATAATCTCCCCCTGCTCGGAGAGTTTTACTTCCACTCCCGGTATGGGCACCCCCACGGTCTCCGGGCGCACATCCCCGTCCCGGTGCGTGGTAGCAATCCCGGCGCATTCAGTCTGTCCGTAGACCTGGCGGATGTCGATCCCCAGGGATTTAAAATATTTGAAAACTTCCGGAGAGAGAGCTCCGCCGCCGGTGACGGCCATCTTTACCCGCCCTAAACCTACGCGATTACGCAGGGCACGCAGGACGGTGAAGGAAAGAAAATTAGAAAGAAGTTTAATCCGCCATCGAGGAATTTTCCCGGCCAGTTCCATTTCGGTGCGTTTCAAAGCTATGCGGGTGGCCCAGGCGTAAAGGTTTTTTTTAAGGGGATCGGCGTTATCCATAGCTGCCTGAATGACCGAGACCAGATCCTCCCAGCGGGAAGGGGTTCCGCCGAAATAGGAAGGCTGTAGCTCAATGAGGTCGCGGCGCAGGGTCTCGGGCTCTTCGGGAAAATTGTAGCAGGCTCCGCTTAATAGCCAGCGGACAATGGCGTAAAGCTGTTCGCCGATCCAGGGCAGGGGCGCCAGGGAGAGGAGCTGGTCGTGAGGCTCCATGGAGACAACATTGCCGTAGTTCTCGCCGGCATAAAGAAGGTTTTCGTGACTGAGTATGGCCAACTTGGGCAAAGCCGTAGTTCCGGAGGTAGTTAGCATCATAGCTGGTGTATTCGGGGGAACATTTCCTGCGGCCTGGTGGAGGAAATCAGGGTGGCTTTTTCCCTCCTCGGCTCCCATGGCCAGCACATCCTCAAAGCGCTTCAAAAATGGATGGGCGGCGTAGTAGTTGGTCATACCCCGCGAATCCCAGACTATGACAGCTTTAACGGCTCCACTAATTTTAGGCCAGACCTTGAGAATCTTGTCCACCTGTTCCTGATCGCTTAAAACGACAATGCGGGCATCGGCATAGGAGATGAGATAAAGCACTTCTTCGGCCAGGCAGTCAGGGTACATGCCGGTGATGACCCCTCCGGAAACAATAGTTCCCAATTCGGCAATGACCCATTCCGGCTTATTGTCGCCGACCACGGCCACTGCTTCGTTTTTGCCGAGGCCCAGAATTTTCAGGCCCAGGGCGAAGTTTTCCACATCCCTGGCAAGTTCTTTCCAGGTGGTCGGCGTCCAGACCCCATAACGCTTCTCCCGCAGGGCCGGCCTATTGGGGAATTCCCTGGCGTTCCGGATCAGTTGCTCAATCAGGTTCTTAGCCAAATCCCCTCCTTCTCAATACTTCCTCCGCCCTAAGTACGCCTCGATGACCAGCGGGTTTTGCTGGACTTCCTTGGGCGTTCCCTCAGCGATCTTTTCTCCAAAATTTAAAACCGTAACCCGATCCGAAAGGTCCATGACCGCGGAGAGGTCGTGCTCGATCCAGACGATGGTAACGCTAAGATCGCGGTGAATATCCAGAATATAGCTGGCAATGTCTTCCTTCTCTTCCACGGCCATCCCGGCCATGGCCTCATCGAGGAGAAGAAGTTTGGGTTTCATAGCCAGGGCCCGGGCCATGTCCACCCGTTTGCGCACGCCCAGAGGGAGAGTATCAACTATGGCGTAGCGCACGGAAGATAGACCCATGAAGTCGATGATCTTCTCTTCGATCTCCTGGCGGTGGCGGAGTTCCGTGGCTACGGTGGATGGCCACCTGAAATAACTTCCCAGGAGAGAGGTCTGAATCAGAAAGTGGCGGCCGAGCTTGATGTTGTCCAGGACGGACATGCCATGGAAGAGTTCCACTTTCTGAAAGGTGCGAGCCACCCCCCGGGCGGCTATGACATGCGGTTTCAAGGGAAGAATGTTCTCTCCCTGGAAATAAATTTCTCCCTGCTGGGGCCGGTAGTGGGCGTTGATGCAGTTGAGCAAGCTCGTTTTGCCGGCGCCGTTGGGCCCGATGATGGCAAAGATCTCGCCGGCCTGCACGGAAAAACTCACTTCCCGGAGAACCTTGATGCCCCCGAAAGAAAGGCTCAGGTTGCGGATCTGCAAAATTTGATTGTCGCTCTCTACAGCCATCGTTTCCTGCGTTTGTAGCGTTTGGCGTCCTGATAACTTTTGCGTTCCTTGGCGCCGGCCCCCAGATAAAATTCCCGGACGTCTTCATTCTCCAGGAGCGCGGCCGCCTGGCCTTCAAGCACGACCCGCCCGTTCTCCAGAACGCAGCCCCGGTGGCCAATCTGCAGGGCGGCGTGGGCGTTTTGTTCGACCAGGACGATGGTCATTCCTTCCCGGTTGAGCCGCTCAATGATGCGGAAGAGCTCTTCGGTTATCAAGGGAGCCAGCCCCAGTGATGGTTCATCGAAGAGAAGTATCTTGGGCTGAGTCATAAGAGACATGCCAATGGCCAGCATCTGCTGTTCCCCGCCGGAAGTGTAACCGGCTTTTTGCTGGCGCAGTTTATTAAGCACGGGGAAATAATCGAATACCTTTTCCATATCGGCCTTGACGGTTCTGTCCCAGCGCGAATAAGCGGCGGCCGCCAGGTTTTCCTCGATGGTCAGGTACCAGAAGACCGGGCGGTCCTCCATCACGTAGGTCAACCCGAATTTTTTGATGATATCCGTGCTGTCCAATCCCTTGAGGGAGAAATCTCCGACTTTAATGTCACCTTCAATAATGTTGCCATCAAACATTCTTAGCATGCCGCTGATCGCTCTCAGGAGGGTGGTCTTTCCGGCGCCATTGGCCCCGATGATCACGGAAATCTCCCCGGAAGCCGCTTTCAAGGAGATTCCGTTAAGGATGGAAATTACATCGTGGTAGACCACGCGCAGATTTTCGATAGAGAGCATCTCAGACCCTTTCGATCCTTACCGTCCCGAAAAGCCCGTAAGGGCGGATGAACAGGACAATAAGCAGGAGGAGGTAAGGAGCCACGTCCTTGAATCCCACCAGACCCAGGGGCTCGATATAACTGCCCACCAGGGCCTCGCAGAGACCCACGATCAAGCCGCCGATGAGGGCTCCGCCGATGCTGTCCATGCCTCCGATGAGCACCACGGGAATGGCCCGCAGGCCGGCGATCCCGGTCAAATAGGAGAGTGCCCCGAAATTGGAGATCATCACCCCGGCCACGGCGATGCACATGGCGCTCAAACCCCAGACCATCAGGAGGATGAAACGGGCATCGATGCCGAAAGCCATGGCTTTGGATTGGCTCTCCGAGGTGGCCCGGATAGCCACGCCCCAGCGCGTACGGAAGATGAAGAAAATGACGAGGGCGAAAGCAATAATGGACAACCCGCCGGCCCAGACCCGCTCTGAAGGAAAGAGGATGTCGCCATATTCCAGGCTGGCGTTGGGCAGCTCAATAAAGAAAGAGTAGGAATGGGCGCCGAAGATGAGCTGCACGGATGAGCGCAGAACGCTGGCCAGGCCGAGGGTGATGATGGTCATGGAGAGAGGCGAACGGCCCAATAGAGGCTTTATGGAGAGCCGCTCGATTAGCGCTCCCACTGCCCCCGCGGCTAGAAGGCCCAGGGGCAGGGCGAGGATAAAAGGAACACGCAGGTCAAAGAAAAAAATGTAAAAAAGGAACGAGCCGATGACCATAAACTCCCCGATGGCGAAATTAAAGGCTTCCGAGGCCCGGAAGATGATGACTATCCCCAGGCCAAGAAGACCGTACACACAGCCGATCAAAAGACCGGATCCGATAGTTTGGATGAAATCCATATTATTGATCTACCTTTTAAATTAAAATTAGCCACAGAGGACACAGCGCGGCGTAGCCGCAACCAAAAGTGACTAAAGTGAACTAAATTGAGCTAAAGTGCCTATAGTTTCAGAAAGTTATCCGATTTTTTTGGCGGATGCTTGACAAAATTTCCAGAGTTTACAGGTAAGTAGTACAGAAATCACAGAGTTTTAAAACCATAATCAAGAAAAAATAAAGAAAACGAGCCAAGCGCGAAGTGTTTAAAGTGATCCGCCTGAGGCGGACTAAAGATGGAAAAAGGAAATTAGGAACACTTTAGCTCTTTGAAAAAAGAGCTGTTGTAAAGGCCAGGGGATTCCAGGGGCCGGGGGCCAGAGCGGCCCGCTTGGAATCATAAGGCGCTTATTTCTCCGTATATGGGGCGGGCAAGAACCCCCGCCTCCTCCGGAGGAAAAGATCTTCTGCCTTCGTGGCCAAACGGAAACCCAACCGATGCTTCCGGCGCGTTCCGCTCTAACCTCCGGCCCTCAACAAAGGCTTTAATACCATTTTTTCAAATCGCTAAACTCTTGAGCCTCTTGCAAAAGTATTTTTTGTGGTTCGACAAGCTCACCACGGACGGAAAAACTAAATAATTTCAACCTAAGCCCGTTCACCCTGAGCCTGTCGAAGGGTAAATTACGGACTTTTGCAAGAAGCTCTGTTACAAAGGGTTTTATTTTAGTTCAATTTCGGTATTGATCCAGGGGCTGAGGGGTTTCCATGTTCCTACCGCGATTTTTTTCCCGGCTTTCTCAATTTCTTTTTCCACCTTGCAGCGATAGATTCTGACCATGGGGATGGTGTGAGATTTATAAGCAAACCCCCGGCCCCCGAATAGACCATGGTAATCCCAGACCAAATTATCCAGGGCTTTTTTCACCCCTTCCCGAGTTAACTCCCCGGCTGCATCTGCCCTGCTTAAGGCCTCATGGAAGATCAGGGCGTAGGTTAAGCCCTCCATATAGAGGAACATGTCCTTGATCCCCTCTGTTCTTTTGTTCTTTTCCGCGAACTCGTGGGACATTTTCACCATGGGGTTATCCATTTCGTCCACCTGGGGACGGCAGACAGCTCCCACCATGCCATCCACGGCTTTCCCGGCAATCAGTATGGGATATTGTCCCGTGGTATAATGAGTTCCCAGCAGGGTGGCTTTCGTCAGGTACTGTCTGGCGGCCTTGATGAAAATGGCGGTTTGGGGTTGAGCTCCCGAGTATCCATGGTAAAAAACATAGTCTGCTTTGGCCTTGCGTATGTTGGTCAACTGGGAGGTGGCATCCATCGCCGTGAAGCCAAATTCTTCTTCGGCTACGATGGGCAGTCCGATCTTCTTGGCGTGGGCCCGGGCCATGGCTAAGGGGTCTCGCCCCCATTCCGTGTTACTATAGACAATAGCCACTTTCCCCTTACCCTTGGAATCCTCCTTGATCCAGTTCAAGAGAACGCGAAACTGGTCGCCATAAGTTGCCCCCAGGGAGTAATAGTAGGGGTACTTTGAGGGCCCGCCCTCCGGCCCGAATATTTCCGTGGAGTATGATCCATCGAGCCAGGGGATGCGTTCTTCTTTGTTAACTTTATCGATGAGCGGCTTAAGCGCCCCAGTGATATACCCTGAGGCCAGAAGCAATTCTTCACGTTTCTCAGCGGCGGCGTAACGGGTAAAGTTAGCCACCTCCACAGTGGGGCTATAACGCATGTCTTCCAGAAAGTAGGTTATGAGCTTTCCGTTGACCCCTCCTTTGGCGTTGATGTAATTCATACCGTCGATGAACCCCCAGCCAAACTCCGGCAGACTGCCAACAGGCCCGCTCATGGGAAACTGGGCTAAAACCTTTATGGGCTTGGCTGCGGAAGGGGTCGAGAGAAAGAAAAGAGCAAGGCTTAACATAAATCCGATGATTATAAATTTCTTTTTCATGGCCTCTCCTCCTTTGGTTTAACGAAAGGTTCAAGTTCATTCTGGCAGCCTTCGTTCATTCGCAGATCATCACCCCCTTCCTGAAAGGTGTGAAGGCTGCACTTCTTAAACATTATGAACCCCTTGCAAAAGGGGAACATCAGGTCTGTTTTTGGAAATAATAAAGTTGAAAAGAATTATATGTTGAGAAGGTGTTTTCGCACCCTCATACTTGCAAGAAGGGTAACCGCCACAAAATCAGAAATCTATAATTGAAAGGAGTAATTCCTACATTGGCAACTTTGAATATAAGGCACTTTATCAAAAGCGGGAAATTTGTCAATAAAAATTTGCATTGACCCGATAAATTTTATTCCCCACCCATGATCTCTTCGAAAACATCCAGTCGGCTTCTGAGGTTAAAAATGCCGGGGTAAACACCAGGCCCCCTTAACCCAAGGATTTTTTTAATTGTCTCAGGCGCTGAGCTGGATCCCGGAAGATCTGCAGCCGCCGGAAACGCTCGGCGTAGGCCAGGCCTTTCTCCTTCCCCCAGGCGCCAAACCAGGTGCGCACAAACTCCCCCATGAGTTTCGGATCTTTGATCTGGCTGGTGTGGCAACTTAAGGCCTTGATCTTCTGATTCAGGGTGGATTCGATGTCCACCCATGTATTCGGCTGGGCGGCGGCGAAAAAGTACATCTCCGAGACCGCATGGGGGGTTAATCCTTCGGCCAGGTGACCCGGGAAAAAATTATGGTTCAAGGCCGCGGGATAGGCGGCGTCAAAAGCCAGTTCTCCAACCACCCGGTGGTCGGCGTGGAAAAGATACTGGTTATCAAAGGCCCGGTTGGCCGGGTCGTGGGTAAAAAGTATGTCCGGGCGAAATTTACGGATTACCCGCACCAATTCGCCGCGGAATTCTAAGGAGTATTGCAATTCGCCGTCGGTTTTTCGCAGGAAGATGACCTCCCGGGATCCAATCACCTTGGCAGCGGCGCGTTGTTCTTTCTCTCTCGTCCGGGCTAATTTCTCGTTGGTCATGGAGGGATCATCGGTCCCTTTCTCGCCACTGGTGCAGATGGCATAAACGATCTCGGCTCCTTCCTTTACCCATCTGGCTAAGGTGCCAGCACAGCCGAAGTCCACGTCATCCGGGTGGGCGCTGATGACCAAAACGCGCAGGGGGTTCTTCCTATTGGTTTTTTGTCTTGTCAATATGTCCTCCTACATTAGGATAGGCGAAATACGAAAATATCGTAACACTTTAGCTCTTTGAAAAAAGGTGTGTTGTAAAGGCCAAGGGATTCCAGGGGCCGGGGGCCAGAGCGGAATCCGCCTTAGGCGGAGAATCATAAGGCGCTTATATCTCCGCATATGGGGCGGGAAAGAACCCCCGCCTCTTTCGGAGGAAAAGATCTTCTGTCTTCGTGGCCAAGCGGAACCCCAACCGATGCTTCCGGCGCGTTCCGCTCTAACCCCCGGCCCTCAACAAAGGCTTTAATACCATTTTTTCAAATCGCTAAACTGTTACAAAATATCAAATTCGAAAATCCAAAATATGATGGTCTTGTAAAAAGTTGTCACTCCGGCCTGCCTGTGCCTGGCAGACAGGTGAAAACCGGAGTCCAGGATATTTATAAGCATTTAAAAATACTGGATTCCGGCTGGAGTTTATCCCGATGAAAATCGGGGCCGGAATGACGGAAAAGGGCATTTGCAGACTTTTTACGAGTTCATCAAATTATAAATCCCCCAATCCACAATTTTCTAAAATATAAAATGACTATCCTTATGGTGTCAAATGGAAATAATTTTCAATTATCTTCAATCTCCCTTGCCTTTAACAAAAGAGCAGTCTATAATCACCAATATCGTTTCCTGGCCGGTTTCCCAGCTTGTTGAGCCGGAAAATCAAGGATTTGATAAGGAAAGGCAGGGACCGTGGGCCGTTCATCTCTCGCTGAAGACTTTGAAAAACTACTGAACGTAGGGATTGCCCTTTCCAGCATCCACGACCTGGAGAAACTCCTGGACCTAATCCTTAAGGAGGCTCGCCGCCTGACCAGGGCCGATGCCGGGACACTCTATCTGGCGAAGGACGGTCAATTGATCTTCAAGGTGAGTCAATGCCAGAGCTTGACCGAAAGGTGGGGCGAGGCGCGCATGCGGCAGATGTATGAATCCTTCTCCATGCCCATTTCCCGGGAATCAATCGCCGGGTACGTCGCCTTGACCAAGGATGTGCTGAACATTGCGGATGTGCGGGAGATTAGAAGCGATGCTTCTTACCATTATAACCCCTCATGGGATGAACGGGCAGGGTATGTTACCCGCTCCATGTTGGTTGTCCCCATGCTCAACCGTGAGGGGAATGTTGCGGGGGTTCTGCAATTGATCAACGCCATGAGCGACTCGGACGACGGAAAGGCTATACCTTTCCCGGCCAAACAAGAAAAGTTAGTTTCTTCCCTTGCTTCTCAGGCGGTGGTAGCCATTGAAAATGCCGAGCTGACCGACGATTTGAAGCAGGCTCATCTAGACACCATCTTCCGCCTGGGTGTGGCCGCAGAGTATAGGGATAGAGAGACAGCAAATCACATCAAGCGCATGAGCCAGTATTGCGCCCTGATCGCCGAAAACCTCGGCTGGTCCGGCGAGGAAGTGGACATGATCCTCAGGTCCAGCCTCATGCACGATGTGGGCAAATTAGGAATCCCGGATAGCATCCTGCAAAAACCCGGTCGCCTGACGCCGGAAGAACGGCATATCATGGAGTATCACACGATCATCGGGGGGAACATCATGAAAGGTTCCAAGGCAGCCGTGGTGAAGCAATCCCGCATCGTGGCCATCACTCACCATGAAAAATTTGATGGAACAGGATATCCTCGCGGACTCAAGGGGGAAGAGATACCCATTGCCGGTAGGATTACCATCCTGGCGGATGTATTCGATGCCTTATCTTCGAAGCGGGTTTACAAAGAGGCCCTTGCGGAAGATGATGTTCTGCGCATCCTCAGGGAGGGGCGAGGGTCTTTCTTTGACCCGAAGATCTTGGATATATTCCTGGATAACCTTGAGGCAGTGCGTAAAATCCAGAGCCGATACATGGACCGGGAAGAGGACTTCGATAAATTTAAAAACCTGAACCGCCTGGTCATCGAAGAAGAAGAGAAAGTGAAGAAAGCCTGAAGAGGAGATAAAGAATGGATGTGAATATCTACGAGAAGCTCCGGGAACATCTGGACTCCCTGCCCACGGGGTATCCGAAGACGCGGAGCGGGGTGGAGCTTAGGATTCTCAAAAAACTTTTTACGGAAGAAGAGGCGGAGATGGCCTGCCAGCTAAAGCCGCTTCCGGAGAAAGCGGAACAGATAGCTCAGCGCCTGGGCCGTGATCCAGAAAAGGTTGCGGACTTTCTTTACAAAATGTCCCGGAAAGGGCTCATCCTGCGGGTCAAAATCGACGGGATCTATCATTATATGGCCATTATGTTCATCGTGGGCATCATGGAATTCCAGGTGAATAACCTCGATCGGGAATTTTGCGAATTATTTGACGCTTATGGACAGGAGGCCATGTTCAAGGAATTAATCCGCCCGCAAACCCCCCAGCTTCGGGTGGTTCCTGTAGAGGAGAGCCTTGATACACAGATGGAGATCCAGCCTTACGACGAATTGCGGAAGATCATTGAAGCCCAGAAGAATATCGCCTTGGCCGACTGCATCTGCCGGAAAAAGAGCAGCCTCCTCGGCCATTCCTGCTCCAAGCCGGTGGAAGCTTGTTTCGTTTTCGGAACCATGGCGGAATACTATATCGAAAATGGCCTGGCCCGAAAAATTACCCAGGATGAGGCCTTCGAGGTTTTGCGGATGAATGAGATGGCCGGGTTGGTGCCCAGTCCGGCCAACGCCCAAAAAATAGGGGGGATGTGTAATTGTTGCGCTTGCTGCTGCGGCATACTCAAAGCCATCAAACTTCATCACCAGCCCAGCAGTTTGGTGAAGTCCAATTACTATGTCCGGGTGGATGAGAACCTGTGCGCCGGCTGTGAGGCTTGCCTGAAACGGTGCCAGATGGAAGCCATCTTCATGGACGATGATCGGGCGATCATAGACCTGAAACGCTGTATAGGATGCGGGCTCTGCGTGATCACCTGTCCAACGGAAGCCCTTTCTTTGCACCAGAAAAAATCCAAAGAACTCTATGTCCCTCCAGCCAAGCCCATGGATACCTATATCCAGATCGCCAAAGAGATGGGCAAGATCTAAATCAATTGTCAATGGTTAATGACCAATTATCAATGGCCAAAAATTGATGAACTCGTAAAAAGTCTGAAAATGGACTTTTCCGTCATTCCGGCCCCGATTTTCATCGGGATAAACTCCAGCCGGAATCCAGTATTTTCAAATGCTTATAAATACCCTGGACTCCGGTTTTCACCTGTCTGCCAGGCACAGGCAGGCCGGAGTGACGACTTTTTACGAGATCATCAAAATTAACGACCAATGGCTATCCAAAGATATTTGAAATTTCCATCTGATCCCCTCCCCCTTTGATGGGGGAGGGTGAGGGTGGGGGTGAATAGAAAAATGATCCCCCTCCCCTTCATCCCCTCCCGCCAGGGGAGGGGAGATTTTAGGGACATTATTAAAGTCGGAGAAGAAAATTCTCAGATTGAAAGATGTAAAAATCTAATGGCTGTTTTTAAATGCCGGAGGAAATTTTACTAAGTCACCCACGCCAATGCCATTCCGCTGAAACCATCCTTTGTTCATTTCCAGGGCGTACTGGGTCGGCTTGGCGGAAACGGTCGTCCGCAGGCTGAAAGGTTCCATGTCCTGGATGTCCACGATCCTTCCTCGCTGATCAATGAAGGCAATCGAAAGGGGGATGCGGGTGTTCTTCATCCAGAAAGAAAGGATTTCTTCTCTGGCATAGACAAAGATCATCCCCTCGTCTTCTCCCAGGCTTTCCCGGAACATCAATCCTTTGGCCTTCTCGCTTTCCGTTCGGGCGACTTCAACTCTTATTTTTTTTCCTTTAACCATGATTATGGTGAGGTTTTTATTGCCTTCCTGGGGGAAAGCTCCTTCCTCTAACAGAAGAGGGAAAAGGCTGAAGGAAATAATTAGCCAAAAAATATTTTTCAATTGCCGTTTTTTTAAAAACGGTTTTCTTGTTGTAATCATCGTTGTCTTTCTATCTATGCAGTTACTACAACCTATCTACCGGCTTGGTCGATGAAGTTTTCCGGGAACGCCCGTATACAAACAACTGAAAAAGAACAGCGCTTACGAGAAAACCCATGGCCACCGGGCGATAGAAGATCGGGAGTAGTTGTCCGCTAAATAACTGCATGGTCAATCGCAAATTATTCTCGGTCATGGGACCAAGAACCATCCCGATCACCAGGGGAGCCACGGGGAAACCCCAGCGGCGGCAAAAAAACCCGAACACTCCTGCCATAATCATAACCCAGATATCGAAAGTTGAAAAACGGATGCTGTAGGTTCCTACCAAACAAAGGATACTTACTACTGGCATCAGAACCTGCGGCCGGATGGTGGCAATGCGGGAAAAAATTCCGACCAGAGGAAGGTTTAATATCAAGAGCATTAAATTCCCCAAATACATGGCTGCGACAAACCCCCAAAAGATATCTGGAGCGTCCTGGAACAGCATCGGTCCGGCTTCAACCTTGTGCATACGCAATCCCGAGAGTAACACGGCGGCCGTAGCCGAAAAAGGAATCCCCAAAGCTAGGAGGGGAAGCAGAGCGCCTATCACAGCGCCGTTGTTGGCCGATTCAGGAGCTACCACGCCTTCCACCATGCCAGACCCGAATTGCTCCGGATAACGGGATAGGCGTTTTTCCAGGGAATAGGAGAAGAAAGTGGCGACGGCAGGTGAAAGCCCGGGAATCAATCCCATGAAGAAACCCAGAACAGACCCGCGCAGGGTGGGTTTGACGGACCGCCGGACTTCTTCAGTATTGGGATAAAGATCTCGGAGACGCACTTTGCTAACGGCCTTGGGAGCATCGGGGGCGATAATGACCTGAATGATTTCGGCAACCCCAAAAAGTCCTACGGCTACCGCAATCAAATCTATCCCCTGCATCAATAATGTAGGCCCGAGAGTGAAACGGGGAACTCCCAGGATGGGGTCGATTCCCACGATTCCCAGGAATAAACCCAGGGCAAGCATGAGGATTCCTTTGGCCTGGTTTTCCCCGATCAGAGCAGAGAGGAGCACGAACGAAAAAATCATCAGGGAAAGATACTCTGGTGGCCCGAAGCGCAAGGCAGCCACCCCGAGAGGAGGGGCAAAGATCTGCAGGCCGATGAGGGCCAGAGTACCGGCGACCCAGGATCCGATTGCCACCAAAGCCAGGGCAGCTCCTGCCCGTCCTCTGCGGGCCATTTGATAGCCGTCCAGGCATGTAACTACACTGGCAGCTTCTCCGGGAATGTTCACCAAAATGGAAGTGGTGGACCCTCCGTACATTGCCCCGTACCATACGCCCGCGAGCAGAATCAGGCCGGCCGTGGCTCCGTACTGGATACTGAAAGGGAGCATTAAGGCCATGGCAGCTGTCGGCCCTAACCCGGGCAAGACTCCCACCACTGTACCAATCAGGCAGCCGACAAAACAGGCCATCAGGTTGACCGGATCAAAAGCAATGGCAAATCCTTTTAAAATTTCTGCGAAACCCATCATGGATTATTTTCCTCAACCCAAGATACCGCGGGGGAGGTCAACATAGAACAAAACCTCGAACAAAAGATAAAGAAAAAAAGTCACGGATAGAGATAGAGCTATGGAGCGGATCCATCCCTCCAACCCTGCTATTTTGGCCATAGCGATCGTTACCGCGAATGTTGCCGGGATGTATCCTAAATGCGGAGTGAGCAGCAGCCAGACAAAGTAGGTAATAACCGTATAGGCGACGCGGCGGAAGCTACGGGGGGGCTGTTGGGTTTCAAGTCCTGGTTTTTTTTGCTCGGGGCGGAAAGAAGAGATTCCGGAAAGATAGCCGGTTATGGCCAAAGCAACCCCGACGATAAAGGGAAAGGTGCCGCATCCCACTTCTGCTTTCGTACCGAAACCGAGTTGGGTGGCGGAGAAGATCGCCACCGCCACCCCCATAATAGCGATCGAAAAGGAAAAAGCCGCACCACATCTGATCCACTGCCATAGCCTGGTTAGCAAGCTCCGGCCCCTCATCTGAAAATTCACTGTCGATATATTTTTGATGATCTCGTAAAAAGTCGTCACTCCGGCCTGCCTGTGCCTGGCAGACAGGTGAAAACCGGAGTCCAGGGTATTTATAAGCATTTGAAAATACTGGATTCCGGTTGGAGTTTATCCCGATGAAAATCGGGGCCGGAATGACGGAAAAGTCCATTTTCAGACTTTTTACGAGTTCATCATTTTTGATGGCTTCGTAAAAAGTCCATCTGCGGCGTTGCGCTTCACCTTCGTCGTTGCGGCGTACCTTGTAAGTACGTTTCACTATTCAGGTTTTGCGCGCCTTGCATATGGAGCTTTTTACTTTGCCATCCCAATTTTGACTTTTTACGAGTACATCATTTTTAAATAACAGATTTTTTATGGAGATTTAATCATGCCGGCTTCCTTCAACAGGGGAACCAGAACATTGGCCTGTTCGTCCATGAATTTCAGGGCTTCGGTCGATACCATCCCCACGGCAAGTGCGCCCATTTGAGCCATGGTCTCATGGAACGTTGGACTCTTTACGGCCTTTTCAAAGGACGAGGTCAGAATGTCGTATTCCATCTTTGGCAGCCCCTTCGGGGCGACTAAACTCATGATGCCCAGCACTTCCACATTGCATCCCGACTCGATTAGAGTCGGCACCTGATCATATCCCGGGACCCGCTGGCGGCCAAAAACGGCGAGGAGCCGAAGCTTGCCAGCCTGAACTTGGGATCTGGATTCGGGCAACCCGCAAAACCCCACGTCAACATGACCCCCGGCCACCTGGGTTACCACCATAGCGCCCCCTCCGGGCTGGGCAAGAACATTCATCCTCACTCCGGCAGCTTTCTCAAAGGCCTTGGTGGCCAGCCACCAATAGGCACCCCTGGATGTGGTTGCGGCCTTGACCTCCCCCGGCTGTTTTTTAGCGAATTCAATAAATTCCTGGACCGATTTCCAGGGCCGATCGGCAAAGCAAATGACCGCGGGCACACCTCCGGAGGGAACTCCAATTACGGTCATGTCATGGTGGTCGAACGGGACCAATCCTATCAACTTGGCATAATGAACCGTGTTAGCGATGCCGATGGTGTAGCCGTCGGGCTTGGCTCCGTGAATATCCCGGAGCCCAATTGTGCCTGCAGCCCCTGGTTTGTTCACGATCATCAGCGGTTGTCCCAATTCCTTTTGCATCAGCTCAGCCAGGGGCCGACCAGCCCTATCCATAGAGCTACCGGGCTCCATGGGGATAATGAAGGTAATCGGTTTTTTGGGGAACTTTTCTTCTTTGGCCCACCCCGGAATTACCAGAAAAAAAATTCCAATTAAGACAAGCAAAAAAATCCCGCCGCGGAGTATTCTGTGTTCTTTCATGGTCATGGCCCTCCTTTATGATTTTTTAGAATCAATAGAAAATTTGCGTTTTTCTGTGTCCCATAAATTCAATTCACCCGGCGGAGGTATCCCTGCCAATACTTCTCTTTCAGTTTCTTCCTTTCAATTTTCCCGTAGTTGTTCTCGGGAAGCTCGGGGACGAATTCCACGGTTTGAGGCTTTTTGTAGCTGGCCAGGTTTTGCTTGCAGACTTCAATCACCTCCTCGGGCGTTACCTGTAATCCTTCTTTCAGGGTGCAAATTGCCTTGACCGCCTCCCCCCAGACTTCATCTGGGACCCCGATAACGGCGGCCTTGGCAATCCCCGGATGTTTTAAAATGGCTTCTTCGACCTCCCGGGGGTAAATGTTAAACCCGCCGCTAATAATCATGTCGTGCTTGCGGTCCATGATGTAAATGTATCCGTCTTCATCCACTGTGGCCATATCTCTACTCAAGAACCAGCCATTCCGGAAGGCTTTGGCGGTCTCCTCAGGAAGATTCCAGTATTCCCGAAACATATGGCGAGAACGGTAGATAATCTCGCCTACTTCACCCGGCTTAACTGGTTTAAAATCTTCATTGACTACCTTCAAATCTACCCCCAGAGCAGGACGTCCGGCCGAACTTAAACGTCTGGTGACTTTTTCGGTCCCCTCGAGCCGATGGTCTTCCGGGCCCAAATAAGTCAGGGGTTGGGGAGCTTCAGACATGCCATAGTTTTGGCGGAAAATGGGACCGAAAATCTGGATGGCTTCCTTAAGGCGTTCGGCCGGCATGGGGGCTGTACCGTACCAGATGCGCCGGAGGCTGCTCAGGTCATAACTGCGGATATGGGACACATTCAGCATTCTGATTAACATGGCAGGGATGAGCAGCACGGAAGTTACTTTTTCCTTTTCAATGATTTGTAGCACTTTTTCCGGATCGAATTTTTCCAAGATAGTGTTAGTGGCTCCTTTGATGTAATAAACTATAAACATGAGGCCAGCTGCATGGGTGAGGGGGCCAACGTTTAGGTTGAAGTCAGTGGGTCCAATAGGCTGATCCAGGTTAATCAGAACGTGGGTCAGGCGGTGGTACTGCTGCTCCTGGGTTACCACCACTCCTTTGGGCCGGCCACTGGTTCCGGAGGTATAGTGAATTCTTTCCATATCGTGTTCGGACACATCTACCTCGGGCTCGGCATCTGGTTGGTTTTTGACCAGATCTCCGAGAGAAAGCATTCCTTCGACTCTTCCATCATTAACGATATAATACCGAAGATGCGGAACTTTTGGGCGGAGAGCCTCGGCGATCCCAAAAAAATCCCGGTCAAAGATGAGGGCTTCAGCGCCTGAATCATTGAGGATATAGGCATGTTCATATACGCTGTGCCGGGTATTGAGGGAGACCACAGGGAGACCGGCTTTGGTGATGGCAAAGAAGGCCTCCATGCAAGTCATGTGGTTGTTCATCAGGACAGCCACTCGCGTACCTTTGAGCAGCTCGAGACCGAGCAGGCCGTGAGCCAAACGGTTGATCCGGAGGTTATATTCCCGGAAAGTGCACCGCTTCTTCCCAAAGATAACGGCGGTATGATCTGGATATATTTGAGCCGGCCAGGAGATGAGGAGTCCAGGCTTCATTCAGATACTCCTTTGAGGTACAAGACCGTGACACACTCTCTTCATGATCACCATGCCATCTTCCTCGACGACTGAGGTCTTAAAAACCTGATAATAGCGGTCGCGCTTTACGTAGGGTTCTCCATCTTCCCAAGTCACCTTGATCTTTTTACCCACCCTGGCCGGTTGAAAGAAAAAGGTTTCATCTCGAGAGTGAATGCCCGCCGGCCCGAAATCCAGAGTGAAAGAAGGGCTACGGGTGGGATTGCTCATGTTCAGCAACAGGCCGGGATGAGCGATGGGAGAGCCGATTTCTGTCTCTTCTATGTATTGCGGATGGAAGTCTTCCGCGGCAAAGAGATACTGCTGATTGAGTTCGGGAGTCACTAAAAATTCGAGTGGTGCCAAAGGTTTTTTTTCTTTTTTATTGTGTTCTACCAAAGCTTCCTGGAAAAACAGTTGAGTTTGATTTAGAGGAAAATTCACCTTTCCTAACATTCCCGTAGCGGACCCAACTAGGACTTTGGTTCTGTCCTGTTTCTCGCAACAGACAGCCAGGGTGAATTGAATTGAGTCGTCCCGGGACTCCTTGTATTGAACCTGGGCTTTTGATATAAGCATATCTCCGGCATCGACGAGACCAATAAATTTAACATCCATCCGTCCATGCCACAGCCATTCCACTCCAAAAAGACCGATCAAGAGCTCGACTACATACCCCATATATTGGGTAGCAGAAGCAGCCACGGAAGACAGGCCGAAGCTTCTGGCAAACTCAAGATCAGTGTGGATGTTTTTCTTGGGCCAACCGGTGATACTGAGAGGTCCACCGGAGAAAGCCCATAGCCTTTCCCAGCTGACCCTTTTGGCCTTGCCGGAAAATGTTGCCCCGATTTGGGTATCTTTGGTAATCCCAATCATTGCCCCTCCGCTCAAACCATAGCTTTTAGGGTTTCATGACCCCTTTGGATCATAAAACGGGAGTCGCGAGAGCGATGCCCATTTTCCTCCGGGTTACCCGGATGTTATAACGGAATTCCTCCCGGTACTGAGCTTTTACGAATTCAATTGGCTGGCCTTGGCAATCAAAGTAAAGAGTCTCCATTATTAGAATCGGCGACCCCTGCCGGATTCCCAGATTTTTGGCCACGATTTGGCTTGCTCGCCCGGAGGATATGGACTGCACTCCTTCGGCGACCTTGATCCCAGCCAAATTTTCGATCTGGGGAATGAAAGGGTTTTCGTTTAACACCTCTACAGGAATGCGGGAGCCAAGGGTAAAAGGGAGGTGGTAGTGTACATTGGAAATGGGCTGCCCCTGGAAATAACGAACTCCAATGATCTGAAAAATAAAACGGTCCTGAGGGTTCTTGAGCTTCTTGGCGATTTCCTCGGTGTTCGGAACCATCTGGAACTCGTGAATTTTGAAAGCCATTTCTTTGCCCAGGGTGAGGATATCGTCGATTGACTCAATCGTGAAAGGATGGAGCTTCCACATCTCCGGCTCTGTGAGGTAGCTGCCCGAGCCTTGAATGCTATAGATCAATCCCTCTTCAATGAGTTTCTCTTTGGCTTTACGGACGGTAAGCCGGCTCACGCCATATTTCATTGCCAACTCATTTTCGGTAGGAAGCCTAATTCCGGGCTTCCATTCTCCGGAGACAATCTGATTCCTCAAGATGTTGCTCAGCTGATAATGAAGGGGGAAGAGATCTTTAGTAAGCGTAGCTTTTATTCCTTATGGGCTGCGACGATGTCAGAAACCTGACGGAGCACATCTTCCCTGATCTTTTCCACCTGCGGTGAGGAAGCCGAGGTTATAAAAACGGCTATCAGGCCGTGCTCTTTATCGATCCAGGCAAGGGTTCCAAATAACCCGGGGTGGTGAATTAACCGGGCCTGCCCATCTGCACCAGGTCGGCCCAGAAACCAGCCGAGTCCATAAGGAGCTTTGGCGGCACCGGTTTGGTTTTTCTGCATTTCGGCCACCGCATGGGGGGAGAGGATTCTTTTTTGGCCGTAGGCGCCATGGTTAAGGTGCATCTGTAAAAAAATAGCCAGATCATTGAGGCAGGAATAAAGGCCGCCGCTGGCCAGGATTAGGCGTCGTTTGGGGTCGGGATCAAAGTTGGTCAAAGGCACAAAACCTTTCTCCGGAACACGCCTGTAAACTGGAACAACTCGGCCCAAATCCTGATCCGGGCTAGGCCGAAAAAAAGTTCCGGACATGCCCAGAGGCTTGAGCAGCTGCTCGGCCATAAAACCCTCAAAGGGCTTTCCGCTGACCACCTCAACAATGCGAGCCACAACTTGGTAGCTGGCTCCTCCGTAGTTGAACTGGCTTGCCGGTAGGGACAGCTGCTCCTGCCGGGCTATAATCTCCACCGAATCAGCCAAACTCAGGGAAAAGTCACGAACTGCCCTCATGCCCTCTTGGGGAGCGCCACGCAGGCCAAAAAAACCTGAGGTGTGAGAAAGACACTGCCTGATTGATGGTGCTTTACCTGGGGCGCCGGTCTGAGCCATCTTCAAGTGTCCAAAAAGGGGTAGATATTTAGAAATCGGATCATCAAGATTGATCTTGCCCTCTTCTACAAGTTTCATCACGCAAGTGGCCGTAATCGGCTTGGTGGCGGAAGCGATGAGGAACACAGAATCTACGGAAAATGGTTTTTGAGACTTCTGGTCTGCCCAGTCATAGGCTTCTTGAAAAATGACCCTTCCATGCCGGGCCATTAGCATAGCTGCCCCGGGTACATCTGGGAATTCCTTCAATCCCTTAAGCACAGTCCTCAGAGCCTTTGTCCGCTCATCGTAAATGCCAAAGGTAGTATTATCCAGGCCCGAGAGTACTGGGGATTGCTCGGCTCGAACAGAGGAGGCCGGAGAAAAAAATAGGAATACGGTAAGGATTAACAACAATAATTTGCATAGCTTAAAGATATATGGCTCTCTTTTCATTTTTAATCCTCCCAAAAGGTCTGTTAGAAAAAAAACCCCACCTTGAGGAAAAACACCGGGACTGGTTTATAAAATTGTATTATAAAATATACTTTTTTTAAATTAATTTGTCAATAATAAAATACAAATTTTCTTTTCCAAAACAATTCATTTTTTAACATCAATTTTGAACTTATATCCTTCCGTAATTAACTTGATTGTATAGGAATTTGCTTTTTTATCCCCCTCCCGCCAGGGGCTGACCTTAGCACACACTTAACACAGGGGGCAGGAGATGTTATAAGGGGTGTATGTATGTTTGCGGTCAACATTTTCCCCAATCCATTTTGGACCGGATTCAAGAGACTGTACGGACAGAACCAACTATTTCGCGCCTCGAGCTGTCGCGGCGGGTTTGCCAATGGCTGAATTGGCGGTCGCCCAGTGGCCGACTCCAAGAGATGGGTTGCC
>VGSF01000074.1 GCA_016875165.1 Deltaproteobacteria bacterium | reverse complement strand
CGGTTACTTCAGCCCGAGAAAAAAACCACACAACCGAAAAAAACGTTTTGTCAAACCCCCTCGTTTATCCCCGCCTCCGGTCAGAATAAAAACTCAAACCCCCGGCAAAATAATGTTGTAATCAACATGTGGTGATGCCTGTTTTGGGTGGCGGGGAGTTGGCGGAGAGGTTGTTGTTGATGCATCCAGAGATGAGGGTGTTGTATATGTCCGGTTATCCGGATGATGCGGTAGGGCGGCATGGGGTTTTGCGGGAGGGGGTTAATTTTATTCAGAAGCCTTTTTCTTTGGAGGGTTTGTTGGGGAAGGTGAGGGAGGTGCTGGATAAATCATAGTTTAAAGTTTCCGGTTTAAGGTCTGGAGGAAGAGATGATGGACGATGAACTGTAACAAAAGCGGATAACATTTTGACTGTTTGGAAAACTGTCAGGAAAAATCTTCTTGGCGGAGAAAAGCTGACTTTTTCATGGCTCTCGGAAGAGTTTCTTGACATAAAGGAGAGTTCAAGAATATATTGGGCACATCCAGGAAAATTATTTTGGCAAAGGCAAGGGAGAAATGGAAATGGAAATGGGGTCAGGCATAAGTAATGGAACTAATGGAAATGGGGTCAGGCATAACTAATTAACTATTGACAATTCATTTTGGTTTTGGTAATGTGGGGAGGCGGCCTCGAATTCACTTTGCTGGCGCTTTTTATCATGTGATTGCCCGGGGGAATCAGGGGCAGAAAGTTTTTCGAGAAGATGGAGATTATCAACTTTACCTGAAGTTCTTAAAGGAATATAAAGAGCGTTTTAGATTCTACTTATATGGCTATGCGTTAATGCCTACCCATGTATTGCTGCCGGTGAGAAAATGCTTCGTTTTGGACGGGATGAAAGTACCTATAGTTGGACGGATAGTAAATACCCACATGGATATTCTTCGCGTTCTCCCATAAATTTTTGAAAGCTCATCTTCTTTAGATTCTTCTGATCTGATTCTTCTTCTTCCCCTGACAGAGGCATTCGGAATAAGGTTATAGTTTTCGCCTTGGAGGGAGAACCATGAGCCAAAAGATCCGATGTGCCAACCCCCACTGCCGCAGGCCCTTTGTCCGCGATCCCCGGGTAAAGGGCCAGCGGTATTGCGGCAAGAAAGAGTGCCAGCGTTTGAGGAGAAGGCGCTGGCAGCACGAGAAGATGAAGACCGACCCGGACTACCGCAAGAACCAGCAGGAAAGCCAGCAATGCTGGGTGGAGCAAAACCGGGATTACTGGCGAAGGTACCGGGCGAATCATCCTCAATATGTGGAGCGCAATCGACTCTTGCAAAAGGGCCGGGATCAAAAGCGCCGTCGGCAGATGCTTGCAAAGATGGATGCGTCCCAAGAGATTTATCCTGTAACCCCAGGCACTTATTACCTGATTCCTGCCAAGGGGGATCTTGCCAAGATGGACCCGATATCCAGCAAATATTTCGTGATTCCCCAAACTTACCCATTTCTTGCCAAGAAGGACTCGATGGACTTGCTCTTTTTCCCCGAGGTAGACTGCGGGAAAAAGGAAGCCACAGCCCATGATAGAAAAAGTCATCCTTTGTCCCGACCGGGTCCGTAAGATCACAAGCCCTTTCAGCTTCATCGAGCACCGCTTCCTTAGAGAGGGTTTCTTCCACAGCCTCACTCACCAGGAACTGTTGCTCTCCCTCTTCCTCGTGCTCGTCTCCGATCGAAGCGGTTTGTCTTTCTACCGCTATGACAAGATATCCACCCTTTTGAGGATTACGGTGGATGAGTTCATCCTGGCAAGGGACGGACTCGCCGAAAAGGATCTCCTGGCCTTTGACGGCCGCACCTTCCAGGTCCTTTCTCTGCCTCCCCAGGGACCCAAGCCAACCCCGCTCCAAGGGCGAAAGGAAATGGAAGAAAAAGACCCAGCCACGATCCATCAACTCATCACCCGTTCCCTAGGAGGTAGCCATGCTCGATAGACGCACGGTCTTTGAAGTCCACCGCCTTCGCAACGAGGGTTTGTCAAAAAAAAAAGATTGCCGCCACCCTCCATCTCAGCCCCAAAACCGTCAGAAAATATCTCCAGGACCCCAACCCCGAGAGAATCTCCGTCCAGAGGGCTAGCAAACTGGACCCCTTCCAGGAAGAAATCGAGCGGCTCTTGAACCTCGATCCCACAGCCTCTTCCTCCGTCATCCTTCAGCGGATCGCTCCCCAAGGCTTTGATGGGGGACTCACCATCGTCAAGGACTATCTGCACCGCATTCGGGGGCACCTCAAAAAGAAAGAGGCCTTCATCCGCTTTGAATCCCTTCCCGGCGAGCAGTGCCAGGTAGACTGGGGCCATTTTGGATCCCTGACCTATGGGGAGACCAAGAGGAAGCTCTACTGCCTGGTCATCCTCGAATGCCACAGCCGTCTTCTCTACCTGGAGTTCACCCACTCCCAGCGACAGGAAACCCTCCACCGCTGTCTTCTCCATGCCTTCTCTTTCTTCCAGCGGATGTTCCAGTCAATTTTAATGATCGTTTTGGTGTAAGGTATTGAAATAATGATTATTTTCTTTGTTGCGAGATTTTCTTTCTGGTGGCTACATGCACCTTTCTTAGAGGAAGGGCCTCTGGCAGGCGAACAGAGGCAGCCTCTAATAGTTTTTCACAGAGGCCTGTAGGGTGTGGCACTTTTTGGCAGGTAGCTTTGCCAATGGAGATTTCTACACCTCGGAGGGAACCCAATTCATCAATGGCCTCAGCGATAGTGATCTCCAGATGCCGCCAGCGACGATCCAGTTCCCTTTCCAACAGATAGGCCAACATCACCACGAACACATGACCTCGGGTGCTTGCTTCCGTTCGGACAAACGTCGGTCGAATCTCCAGATGACCATTTTTAAAGGTACGAAAAGCACGTTCCACTTGGGCCAGGTCCTTGTACCGGTCGTGAATGGTTTCCGCTGTGGCGGTCTTTACGGGGAGGTCGGTTTTGATCACATAACAACCGTCCAGTTGAGCCTCTTGTTCGAAACCTCCTTTATCCATTACGAATTCCAGGACCCGCCCGGTAGCCGCGACTTTGCCCCACTCCTTAATCTTTAAGGTCTTGGCATGTTCGGCGACTTTCCTGATGGCCACTTCGGGTTTGGCTCGGGGGTGCTCCTCCAGGTACTGGTTCTCCTTGGCCAATCGGGTCTGCAAGGAAGCCAATTTGTCCCGGCGGTTTTGGACGATTTCTTTGGCCCGCAGGGGATTGCGCCGGAGGATATAGCGCCCCCCCTCAAATTCTACTTCAGCCAGGGCTTTGTCAAATAGGCTCATCTGGAAGACGCCATCCTTGAGGAACTTGCGGATCTGGGTCTTCGTGATCGCGGTAATATAATGAAAGCGTTGGTCCTTCAGAAGTTCAAGCTGGGGCTGCTTGAGCATGCCCTGGTCCCCAACCAGAGTAACTTCCTTGACTCCGAAACAGTTGGCCAATGCCTGGATCTGTTTGGGGATCGTTCGGGGGTCTTGCGTATTGCCTTCAAACACTCGGACCGATACAGGAGTTCCATCCGGACCGCTAAGCAATCCGATGACCAGTTGTTGTTTGCCATCTTTGCCGTCGCGGTTGTAGCCAAAAGCGGCCAAGATATTCTTCACGCCTTCCAGGTAAGAACTGGTAACATCGTACAAAAAAAGCTGGGGCGGGGTGGAACCATAGCGACGGCGAAATAGATGTTTTTCGATGGTCTCCTGGTTTTGAGCAAGCCAGGCGAGGTTGCTGTAAAGATGATCCTCATGGAAGGCATCGAGACCCAGAAGGTCGCAAGCCGCATGGCTCTCCGCAAGACGGGCAGCGCTGAGTCGGGAACCCTGATCGATGAGTCTGGCCAGGACCTGCCAAAGAGCTATCTGGCCATCCCGATCGTGGCCGAGTGCCTGGAAAAGTCCTAAGCCTTCTGCGATTGCACGGAGACAAAAGACGGCACCGATTCGCAACCCTTGGCGGGAATGAATGTCCTCAACGGTACCTAAAGCAGACAGATTATCCTTGTGCTTAAGGGCAAGCTTGATGGCGGCGATCTCTTCGTTAGAACAATGCGATAGGTTAGCCAGAGTCCGATGTTTGACCTTTCCGCTCTCGCGATAGGATTCCCGGAGCAGGTACCTATAATAAGTCTTGCCATGTTGGGTAGAGGAAGAGGTGTCGACATACATAGTGTCCACATATTAGCCTATTATTTTTGATATGTCAAGGAAAATTTAATATTATTAGTGGCTATAATTTAAAGAAAAAATACATCATTCCCCTTTATTCATAATGAGTTACCCAAATTTAAGCCTGGAACATCCGCTGGAACATCCGATACAAGAAAAATTCCTAAATTCCTGGACTGACCCCTTTTCCACCGGAATAGGCAGCAAGCTGTGGTTTCGTGTTGAAACAGGTGATTTGGGCATGATATATTGAAAACACCAAGGGGCGAAAAATTCTTGCCATCCCCTATTTTATCGTGGCTCTAACTTAAACCTGGGGGTAGCAAGGCGAAAATTTAGCAAGGGGATAAAGATTAAGGAAGGAACGGGCTTTTGAAGGAAATAACTCTAAAACCCATCGGGAGAGTTAAAAACTCGGTGCGGAAGATGAAGCGGGATGGATGGGAGTCTATGGTATCAGAAGTGATCCTCAACCGGGAGTATGCAGAAGCGCTGGATGGAGTGGAGGAATATTCCCACCTTCTAATTCTTTTCTGGTTAAGCCGAATACGCCGGTCCATGAAGGAGATAAAAAAAATTCATCCCAAATCCCGCCAGGACCTTCCTTTGGTGGGAATATTTTCCACCCGTACCCAGTACCGCCCAAACCCCATCGGCCTGACCCTGGTAGAATTAATCGGGCGGAAGAAGAACATCCTGCGCGTGCGGGGGCTGGATGCTTTGAATGGAACACCGGTGCTTGACATTAAACCTATCTCCCCTCGCAAGGAATTTCCCCAAAAAGTCCGGGTGCCGGAATGGTATAAGCGATTGTGGCCAAAACCAAAAAGGTAAAGGTTCTTTTTTCGGAGACGCGACTTTAGAGGGCTTAGTTGATATAAATCATTGAATGGCTGGAAAAGCATGTTAAAAGAAAAGAGGGAAAAGGAGGCGCCGCAGATGACCAAAATCGTTGAGATAAAAGCCAGGGAAATTATGGACTCCCGCGGGACCCCGACCATAGAAGTGGAGGTATATCTATCCGGCGGGGCAAAGGGAAGAGCGGCCGTTCCTTCCGGAGCTTCCACCGGTGAAAGGGAGGCGCTGGAACTAAGGGACGGAGACCCGAAGCGCTTCCTGGGCAAGGGGGTGCAAAGAGCGGTCGAGAACGTGGTCAAGATCATTTATCCAGGGATCGTAGGGCGGGAAGCCACAGACCAAGTTGCCCTGGACCGGCGGATGCTGGAGATGGATGGGACGGAAAACAAAGCAAGACTCGGAGCCAATGCCATCCTGGGCGTCTCCATGGCTGCCTGCCGGGCCTCGGCCCAGGCCCTGGGCGTTCCCCTTTATCGTTATTTAGGAGGGGCCGGAGCCAGGGAGATTCCCGTTCCTCTTATGAATTTCATTAATGGGGGGGCCCATGCCGACAATGTCCTGGACATTCAGGAGTTCATGGTGGTTCCGGCCGGAGCAAAAAATTTTGCCGAGGCCCTGCGGATGGGAGTGGAGGTTTTTCAGCGCCTGCGCCAAATTCTGAAAAAGAAGGGGTTAAGCACTTCGGTGGGAGATGAAGGGGGTTATGCTCCGCGGTTGGAGTCGAACGAGGAAGCTCTGCAACTTATCGTAGAAGGAATCACTCTTGCGGGATATACACCGGGCAAAGATGCTTTTTTGGCCCTGGATTCGGCGGCCAGCGGGTTTTACAAAGGCGGGGAGTATGTTTTCAAAACCGGCAAAGAAAGAAAATTGTCCAGTGAAGAGATGATCGATTTTTACGAAGACTTGATAGGACGCTATCCCATAAAATCCTTAGAAGATGCCCTGGCTGAAGGCGACTGGGAAGGGTGGGAGAAATTAACCCGGCGCCTGGGGAAACGGGTGCAGATTGTAGGAGACGATATCTTCGTGACCAATTCTAAAATCTTCCGCAAAGGAATCGAAAGGGGGGTGGCCAACTCCATCCTCATCAAACTGAACCAGATCGGGACGGTGACCGAGACACTGGAAGCCATCGAAATGGCCAAGCGGGCCAAGTACACGGCTGTTGTCTCTCATCGGTCCGGCGAGACGGAAGATTCCTTTATTGCCGACCTGGCCGTGGCCACGAACGCAGGGCAGATTAAGACAGGCTCGGCCAGTCGCAGCGACCGGATGGCTAAATACAACCAGTTACTGAGGATTGAAGAGGAGCTGGGAAAAACGGCGGTCTTTGGTGGAACACAGGTCTTTTACAGCATCCAGAAGGGATAAGGGTAATTTGAAGAAAGTCGCCATCATCATTCTCATCGCCTGCTCTGTGGCGATTACCATCGGGGGTGTGTTTTTCCTTATAGTCCACTGGCCTAAGATCAGCATGTACCTGAATGGGACGTCCATGCATGGAAACATCGACCGCCTCAAAACCTTTATCCTCTCATACGGCTTCTGGGCGCCGCTGATCTCCGCCTTTTTGATGATTGCCCAATCTGTGGTTCTCTTCCTTCCCGCCTTTCCCATCTTTGTGGTAAACGCCCTGGCTTTCGGACTGGCGGGGGGCATGCTTTTGTCCTGGAGCAGCGCCGTTGTAGGTTCGATTGCCTGTTTTGCCATTGCCAAAACCCTGGGCCGGCCAGTTGTTCAACGGCTGGTCAATAAGGCACACCTGGAAACAGCGGATGCAGCCCTGAAGCGCTATGAAAGATACATCATCCTCCTTTTCGGGTTCGTTCCGGTGATATCCTTCGATGTCGTCAGCTACGCCGCGGGCCTCACCATTCTGGGGTACTGGGAATTTATTCCATTGGTATGCATCGCTCAAATTCCCAGCGCCCTGTTTTATTCGCTGCTGGTGAATAAGATCGACCAGGGGGTGTTAGACGCCTACTGGGTCGTCGCCGCCAGCCTCTTCTTCCTGGTAGGCATCGGAAGCTTGATCATCCGGGCCTATCTCGGGCGGCGGGCGCGGAAAGAAATAGACCATACTCCATTTTAGCATCCGGCTATCATTGCAAAATTATCAATGGTCAATGGAAGATGGCCTCGTAAAAAGTCGTTAACCCTGCCCCGGAATGTCGTAATCCGGGGGTGAAAACCGGAGTCCAGGGTATTTATAAGCATTTGAATCCCGCTCTGAGCGGGACTGGATTCCGGCTGGAGTTTACCCCGTACTTGATACGGGGCCGGAATGACCGGAAAGGGCATTTTCAGACTTTTTACGAGTTTATCAATGGAAATTTAGCAATGAAAAAGGATTTTGTTAGGGGAACTGTTTATGGCTAATTCCTCATTGAACATTTTGCAATGATTTTTTATTATCGACTTAGGCCCGGTCGGGGGGAATTATAGCAATATTGCTCCTGGGCTTAATGGTAGAGGTTTTTATGCCTGAATTACCGGAAGTCGAGACCATAGTCCGCGGCCTGCGCGAGCAATTGCTAAACCTCAGGTTTTCTAAGGTGGAGGTGGAGCTTAAAAAATGCCTCAAGGATTCGCCGAAGAATTTTACCTCTTCTTTAGAAGACAGAAAAATTCTTAACGTGGAACGACGGGGTAAAAACATCATTCTCCGCCTGAGCCGGGGCGCTGCCTTGCTAATACATTTACGCATGACTGGAAGATTGAGATTGGTTCCGGCCCTTACGCCCCCGGAGAAGCATACTCACGTAATTTTTTCCTTTAAGAACCATCCATATCAGTTGCGTTTCGTTGACCAGCGGCAATTCGGCAGGCTCTGCCTGGAAACAAACCAGGCGGGAGGGGAGTTAGATGCGCTTGCTGATTTAGGACCTGAGCCTTTCGAAATCCCGGCGAAGGAATTCGTCCGCATCACCCGCTTAAAACACCGGGCCATAAAACCTTTGCTGCTGGATCAGCGTTTTTTGGCCGGGGTGGGAAATATTTATGCCGATGAGGCCCTGCATCAGGCCGGAATTAACCCCCGGCAGCAGGCTTTCTCGCTGGAGGAAAAAAATCTCCTCATGCTTTACCATAGCCTGAAGCGAATCTTAAAAAAAGCCATTGACGCTGGAGGTTCTTCTGTTCGCACCTATGTGAATGCCAGCGGATCTACCGGCAGCTTTCAAAAATATTTGCGGGTTTACGGAAGAAAAGGAAAAGACTGCAAAACCTGCGGCCTATCCATCGTCCGGGATCGGGTAGGGGGAAGATCCAGCTTTTATTGCCCCTGCTGCCAGGCGCTCCGGCCAGGGTGAGCAGGAGACGCGAAAACAGCTATCTTTTTCATCGGAAAATTTATTGCATAAAAAAAGCCCGCGTTTTAGAATGACATCAGGGTCAATTTTTTTATTGACTGGGCAATGAGTGAGAGCTTATGGATCGATTGTCGATTTTAAAAAAGTCGAATTTTTTTTCTTCGGTTTCAGAGGCCACCCAGAGAGAAATCAGCCGCCTTTTTGCGGAAGAAAAATATCAGCGCAAAGACTACATCTTCTTTGAGGGGGATGAGCCGGAGTGGTTTCATGTAGTTAAAGAAGGCAAGGTAAAACTGGTCAAACACTCGAACTCCGGCAAAGATGTCATCCTGCAGGTCTTCGCTCCCGGGGACATGTTTGGAGAAGCCTCTCTCTTCGACCGCAGACCCTACGCTGCCTCTGCCCAAGCCATGGAACCTTCCACCATTATAAAATTATCCCGCAAAAATTTTTTCCAATTTTTCGGACGCCACCCTTTCGTGGCCACAGAAATGATCATGGAATTAGGCCGGCAGCTGCGCGAAGCTCAGGCCACTATCAAGAGCCTAGCTGTGGAACGGGTGAAACAACGCATTGCTTCTATCCTGCTTAAGCTGGCGGATAAACTGGGCATTCCCGGGAAGGGTGGAATCCTGTTGAACATCTCTCTTACACGTCAGGATCTGGCCGACATGGCTGGAACGACGGTGGAAACAACCATACGGGTCATGAGCCAGTTTGCCAAAACCAAAATTATAAGACCCGCAAGAGGAAAGATCCTGATTCTCAAGCCGAAGGTTTTACGGAAAATCTCTGAAGAGAAGGAGAACTCTCACCCCCCCAGCTAAAAAAAGTAAAGAAAAAAATACTCTAATAATTGGCAATATTGACGTCCTTTTCGCCTGCTTCTCTTCATTTTGAGAGAGGGGATGGACTAACCCTCCGTATATTTCCCTTGAATTACTGATAAGGCCCAGAGGCCCGGGGGTTTTCTTGAATATTACGAGGCCACAATGATATCAAAGAAATTTATCCTGACCATCGCCGGCGCGCTCTTGCTCCTTTTGGCCCTAACTTTTGGCTTATTTGATAAGCCCGGGAAAAAGCCCAAAAGGATCGAGTGCGTGGGAGAGGATATGATGGTTCCGTCTTTCACGGCCCTGGATTTGAAAGGGGAAAAGGTTAATTTCGCAGATTTCAGGGGCAAAGTGATCCTCCTCGATTTTTGGGCGACCTGGTGTCCGCCCTGCCGGGAGGGGATTCCCTATTTCAATGAACTTTACAGCCGACACAAAAAAGATGGATTGGAAGTTATCGGGGTTTCCCTGGACCAGGTAAGCCCAGGTGATGTCCAGAAGTTTTTGGATAAACTGGGGGTGAAATACGTCAACCTGATGGGAAACGATGAAGTCTTAAAGATTTTCAATAATATTCCAGGAATGGGGCCAATTAGAGGGATTCCCACAACCTTCCTGATCGACCGCCAGGGCCAGATCTGCCACAGATTCGTCGGGTTGACCGCGAAACGGGTATTAGAGGACGCGATTAAACCGCTTCTTGAAGGAAAAACATGATTTAGATCATTTTTCCGGCATTGCAAAATGATAGGGTATTGAAAAAATATAGCGAGTGATTATATATTCAATGCTCCAACTATTCAGGCGCTTACAAATGAGATTGTGCGCAAGATGGTAACAAAATTTTAATAAAGGGGGTCGATCCAAAATTCGAAGCCCGAAATCCAAACCATTGCAGATCGCTGATTGTAGATTGCTGATTGAAAAAATTAAAACTTCAATCTGAAATCTTAAATCTCAAATCTGAAAATAGCGAAAGTTTGGATTTGTTTCGTCCGCCGTGGCGGATCGATATTTGAATTTAGAATTTTCGTAACAGTTTAACGATTTGAAGAAATGGCATAAAAGCCTTTGTTGAGGACCGGGGGTTAAAGCGGAACGCGCCGGAAGCATCGGTTGGGTTTCCGCTTGGCCAAGAGGACAAAAGATCTTTTCCTCCGGAGGAGGCGGGGGTTCTTGCCCGCCCCATATGCGGAGAAATAAGCGCCTTATGATTCTCCGCCTAAGGCGGATTCCGCTCTGGCCCCCGGTCCCGGGAATCCCTTGGCCCTTACAACACACCTTTTTTCAAAGGGCTAAAGTGATACGAATTTTCTTATTCACCTTTTTGGTTCCGGCTACGCCGGGTCAGGGTGTTTACTATTGAGAAGCTTTGAGGAGGTTGAGAAATTATGGCGGAAGGGAAACGAAAAATCGATAAAGAAATGAACATCGGGGAAGTCCTGGAGAAGTATCCCCAGGCCCGGAAGATTTTTCAGAAGCACTTTGGAAAAGGTTGCTTCAACTGCCCGGGTTCCCGTATGGAGACGATTTCTTTCGGAGCCCTGATGCACAGCAAGGATGCCAATGAGATTGTTGAAGATCTCAATGCCCAAATCAAATTTTAAAGGAGAGGGAAAGATGTCATACAAAATTACAGACGATTGCATCATGTGCGGAACCTGCAAGGAAGAATGCCCGGCCGAGGCCATCAGCGAAGGTGATCCCAAATACCAGATCAACCCGGATTTGTGTACGGACTGCGCTGCCTGCGCCGATGTTTGCCCGGTGGAAGCCTGCGTCCCGGAATGAAAGAATGTACCCTGAAGATAAAGGCCCGGCGCCAGGGGTGTTTAAATCTTGGGCGATTTTAAAAAGGAGAAATCCATGCGAGAGAAAGTGGAAAAAGTGATTGCCGAAATCCGCCCCTTTTTGCAGGCTGACGGCGGGAACATTGAATTGATCGACGTGCAGGAAGGGATGGTCAAAGTGAAATTGACAGGGGCTTGCGGTTCCTGTCCCATGTCCCAGGTAACCCTGAAGCGGGGCGTAGAAGCCCGGCTCAAAGCCCAAATACCGGAAGTGAAAGAGGTTGTGGCGGTTTAAATAATTGTAACACTTTAGCCCTTTGAAAAGAGGTGGGGAGTAAGGTCAGAGGGAATCCATGGTCCGGGGGCCTGGGCGGCCCGCTTGGAACCATAAGGCGTTGCTTTCTTCGCGGGTGGGGCGGGGAAAACGCCCCCGCCTCCTCCGACGGAATCGAGCTGGGTTCTTCGTGGCCAAGAGGAAACCCGGCCGATGCTTCCGGCGCGTTCCACCCAGACCCCCGGACCTCAACAAAGGTGGTAAAACCACTTTTTCAAACCGCTAAATTGATACAATAATTAAATAATCCTTCCTACGGCCAGGCCTTCGGCCACAGCCTCCAGAGCTTTTCGGGGAGCTTTGGCATCCCCAATCAGGTGGATTTCGGGGACCCGCTCCTTGAGTTTTTCATACAGAGCGTTGACTGGCCTGGCCCCGGTGGCGATAACCACGGTATCTCCCGGGATGAGCATTTCAGTTCCTTCCCGATCAATTATCACACCCCCGGCAGTGATCTCCCTGGCAGTAGCGCTGGTCATGGTTTTAATGGAAAGGCGCGCGAGATCCTGGCGGATCGACCAGCGGGTGCTGGGGCCGATGTCCTCTCCGATTTTTTTAAGCATTTCCAGCACAGTGATCTTTTTTAATCCCCGGTAAAGGAGCGTGTTTAAAGTTTCAACTTGCTCGGCCTGATTGAACATCAAGAAGTGCAGGGTTTCGGGGTTGAGCGTTCCTTTCCTGGCCAGGAAAAGGGCGGTTTCCAGGCCGACAGCTCCGCCGCCGATGATGATCACTTCTGATCCGGTGTCCACTTTGCCGGAAAGGACGTCCCAGGCCATAAACACATTGGGCCGGTCCGCCCCTTTGATGTTGGGCGCCACAGCCTCCGCGCCGGTGGCTATAATGATCACGTCGGGTTTTTCCAATTCGACGTTCAAGGAGGTGGCTTCGGTGCGGGTGCGCACAACCACGTTAAGTTTGGACAACTGCTTCTCCAGGTAGTTTACAAAAGTAAGGAATTCACCCCGTCCCGGGGGGATGGCCGCCAGCGGGAGTTGTCCACCCAACCTTTCATTTTTTTCGTAAAGACAGACCTCATGGCCGCGCAGGGCAGCGACCCGGGCGGCTTCCATGCCCGCCGGCCCTCCGCCGATCACCATTATTTTTTTCTTGGGTTTGGCCGGCTCGATGGTCAGTTTGGCTTCCGCGCCCGCCCGGGCATTGACCAGGCAGGTAACGGGCTGGCGATCAAAAAGGGTATCGAAGCACCCCTGGTTGCAGGCGATACAGTAGTTGATCTCCTGAAAACGCCCGGCCATAGCCTTGTTGGGAAGTTCCGGATCGGAAATTAACCCGCGGGCAAAGCCGATCAGGTCGGCCTGTCCGTCGCGGAGGATCTGGTCGGCCAGGAAGGGGTCGTTGATCCGGTTGCAGGCCATTACCGGGATGGAGACAGCCTGCTTGATCCCCTGGGCCAGGTAGGTGAACCCGCCGCGGGGTAAACCCATGGTAATCTGGGGAACCCGGGTCTCATGCCAGCCGCCGGTGACGTTGATCATGTCCACGCCGGCTTTCTCTAACTCCCGGCAAAAAATTTGGGCCTCCTTGTTCTCCAGACCACCTTCCATGAACTCGTTTCCAGCCACCCGGAAAATGAGCGGAAAATCCGGCCCCACCTCCCGGCGTATCTCCTTAGCTACTTCCAGGCCGAAGCGCATGCGATTTTCATATTCTCCGCCGTATTCATCCTTGCGCTTGTTGACAATGGGGGAAAGAAACTGGCTGATGAGATAGCCGGCGGAAGCGATAACCTCGACGGCATCGAAGCCGGCTCGCTTGAGGCGCAAAGCCGAGAGGGCATAATTCCTCTGAACTTGTTTGATCTCCGGGATGCTCAGCTCCCGCGGCGTCTCCCCGGTGAATTTCGAGCGCACGGGCGAAGAAGAGACGGCTTGCCTGCCGCCCATGAGCAGGGAGTGGGAGTAGCGTCCGGCATGGTAAAGCTGGGCGGCAATCTTGGCGCCGTGAGCCTTAACGGCTTTAGCCAACTGGGAGAGTGCCGGGATAAATTTATCGTCGCGGACGCTGATCATATCCACAGCTCCGCTTAATTCATCGATGGTGCAACCCCCGATGATGATCATGGCTACTCCCCCCCTGGCCCGCTCGACAAAATAGTCGGTATGGTGGGGGAGAAGCATTCCGTCCCAGGAGGGCAGAAAGTGCATGGCCGGCATGACGATCCGGTTTTTCAGTTCCATCCGGTTGATTTTGATGGGGGTGAAGAGCATCTTTAACATTTTCAACCTCTCGCAAGATTTTTTAGCGTATTGAAGAGCTTAGGGCAGGCCCAGAGCTTTTTTACCGGCCTGGATGATTTTAGCGATCTCCATACCCCGCTGGACTGCTTCCTTGGCTGAAGACAGGCCAAATCCATCCTGCAAAACCATGTGCCGGACGCCTTTGGTTGTCTTTCCTTTCCCGTCGAGGCTGGAAAGGGCCAGGCCGCCGCGGCCTACCGGGATCATATTGAAAAGGGCAAAAGTGCTATTCAGGATGCTTAAGGTTGTTTCCAGCCCGCCATGGCGGAGGAAGGCCACAATAAGTGATATGCCCACTTTATCTTTTAGCTTCCCCCGGTGCATATTGCCATAGACAAAAACGCGCATGCGGTCAATCATGTTGGCCATGAGGCCGGACATCCGTCCTATGTGAACCGGGGTAGCCAGAATAACAACATCGGCCCTGATGAGCGCAGGATAGATCGCCTCCATTCCATCGGAGAGGGCGCAGAATTTTTCCGGGCTCTGATGCTTCAGACACCAGTTGCAGTGCTTACAGCCGGCGATGGCCAGTCCGGAAAGGTTGAAGGCGGCGCTTTGGACTTCAGGGTCGGCAGAGGTAGCAGCAAGCGCCTCCTTGAGGAGGGCTTCGGTATTGCCATCTTTGACCGGGCTCCCGGAGATTGCCAGAACATGTATCATAAAAAAACCTCCTTCATCAGCCCGGCAAGACCCTATCATGGAAACAAAATGGAATCAAGTTTCCGCTCTTATATTGAGCTACACATATTTTTAGGAACACTTTAGCTCTTTGAAAAAAGGTGTGTTGTAAGGGCCAAGGGATTCCCGGGGCCGGGGGCCAGAGCGGAACGCTTGGAATCATAAGGCGCTTATTTCTCCGCATATGGGGCGGGCAAAAACCCCCGCCTCCTCCGGAGGAAAAGATCTTTTGTCCTCGTAGCCAAGCGGAAACCCAACCGATGCTTCCGGCGCGTTCCGCTCTAACCCCCGGTCCTCAACAAAGGCTTTAATACCATTTTTTCAAATCGCTAAACTGTTACGAAGTTTTGAATTTTGAATTTGTTTATGATTTCGATATTCAGATTTCGCATTTGAAACCAAAATTTCAAATATCTTTGGTTAGGTATATGACGATATCATATGAGGAAGTCATTCCGGGATGGACCAGGAATTCAGTCTCCTTTCCGGATTCCCGCTGGAGTTTACCACTTCTCGCCCATTTTCATTAACCATTGCTGGGCGCCTCTGCTTCCCAGTCTGGCGGCTGTTTTCAAGTCCTTCGTTGCTTGCTGTTCATTTCCAAGGTTAAAATAAACCGCTCCGCGATTGTTGTAAGCCTCGGCAAAATTCGGGTTTATTGCGATGGCTCTGGTAAAGTCTTCAATGGCTTTTTCGCGCTGGCCTTTCTTCTCATAGGCGCTTCCCCTGTTGTTGAAGGCATGGGCATCCTGGGCATTTAGGGCGATGACCCTGGTATAGTCATCGATGGCCCTGTCATACTGGCCGTTCTTCTCATAGGCATTTCCGCGGTTGAAATAGGCCTGGACATTTCGAGGATCCATGGAAATTACCTTTGTAAAGTCGGCTATGGCCTGATCATATTGACCTTTGTTTTCATAGGCATTTCCACGGTTAAGATAAGCATTGGCAGATTCCGGGTTCATGGCGATGGCCCGGGTTAGGTCGGCGATGGCCCTGTCATAATCGCCTTTTTTTCCATAGATGGTCCCGCGATTGTAGTAAAGTAAGGCAGAATTGGGGTCTATGGCAATGGCCTGGGTATAGTCCTCGATGGCCCGGTCTTGCAAGCCTTTTTGTTGATAGACTTTTCCACGGTTGTTGTAGGCATGTACGTCTTTAGGATCGATGGCAATGGTCTTCGTATAGTCTTCGACGGCCCGTTCGTAAAGGCCTTTCTTCTCGTAAACAATCCCCCGGTTGAAGTAGGCATTGCCGAAATTGCGGTCAAGGGCAATGGCTTTGGTGTAGTCTTCGATGGCCTGGTCATAAAGGCCTTTCTTCTCGTAAGCGCTGCCGCGGTTGTTGTAAACGCTGGCAATTTCCGGGTCGATGGCAATGGCCGTCGTAAATGCCTTTATGGCCTTATCGTATTCCCGGCTGGCCAAATGTTCCATTCCCTCTCTTTCCCATGTTTTAGCCTTGAAAGTTATCTCCGATGCTGCCGCGGGACCGAATGATGCCAAAAGAAAAAGAGTCAGAATAAATAACCTAAAAATTTTTTCCATCTTCTCCCCCTTTCATCATGTTCCCGGCCATAAGAGAGTGAAACAAAAACCGAACCCTTGCGGGCCATTGGGAACAGTTGCGGCCATTGAAAAAAAGTGTATAAGACTGAAAGCGGAATGTCAAGGAAGGAGAGAAATTTGCCCACCCTCAATATTTAAAACCACTTTTATTGTGGTCCGGGCGGAGAGGGCGCCTGGCGCCGGCAAAATCGGCCTCAGACCAACCTTGATTTCACCCCCTACCGAAAATGGCAATGGATTTTAGGCGGGAAGAGAAGCTTTCCTTGAGCGATGACAATGAAAAATGATGGGTTACAGAATTTATTCCATCTCCCGCCGTATCCCACGGAAGGGATGCCGCCTTATTTTGCCAAGCCAGGCGCCCTCTCCGCCTGGACCAGCGTACCGCCTGGAACGAAAACACAATCTTTTAAAAAAAGAGGGTGGGCGAGAGGAGAGCAAACCTTCGATTGAATACGAAATCCTTGACTTCCCGCTCTAAAAAAAATATATTGAGTCCATCTTTCCGAATCCCGCCCTGGCAAAACGATTCAAGCTTCGAGGTGAAAAGATGGCCCTGAACTTTGATCTTACCGAAGAGCAGAATTTAACGCGCCATGCTGTTCGCGATTTTGCCGAAAAAGAAATTGCTCCCCTGGCCGATGAGCTGGATGAGAAGGAGGAATTCTCTGTCGGACTCACCCAAAAAATGGGAGAGCTGGGGCTTCTGGGCTGCTTTGTGCCGGAGAAGTACGGCGGCTCCAACATGGGGTACATCTCTTACATCATCGCCGTGGAGGAACTGGCCAGAGTGGATGGCTCCCAGGCAGCCACCATTGCCGCGGGGAATTCCCTGGGAATCGGGCCCATCTATTATTTCGGGAACGAAAAACAAAAAAAAGAGTGGCTTCCCCGGCTTTGTTCGGGAAAGATACTGGCAGCCTTCGGCCTGACGGAGCCGAATGCCGGCTCGGACGCGGGGAGATCGCAGACCCGGGCTGAACTCCGCGGGGATAACTGGGTGATCAATGGATCCAAGATTTTCATCACCAATGCGGCCAACCCGATGACCGGCGCGGTCATTGTCCAGGCGATTACGGGTATGAAAGAAGATGGCAAACGGGAACTGAGCTGTTTGCTTGTCCCGAAAGACGCCCCTGGTTTCACAGGTCGGGAGATGAAGAAAAAGATGATGTGGCGGGCTTCCAACACCGGCGAGCTTTTTTTTGAAGATTGCCTGGTTCCCCGGGGGAATCTTTTGGGTGAGCGAGGCGATGGTTTTCACCAGATGCTCTCCACCCTGGATGGGGGGCGCCTGTCCATCGGGGCCATGGGTCTGGGAGGAGCCCAGGGCGCTTTCGAAATGGCCCTGAATTACGCCAACACGCGGGTGCAATTTGGAAGACCTATCAGCTCCTTCCAGGTCAATGCCTTCAAGCTGGCCGATATGGCCCTGGAAATTGAACTGGCCAGGAATCTGCTTTACAAGGCCTGCTGGCTCAGGGAGAATGACCGTCCTTTTTCCAAAGAGGCGGCCATGGCCAAGTTATACTGCTCAGAAGTGATGTACCGATGCGTGAACCATGCCGTCCAGCTCCACGGAGGGTATGGGTTGATGAAGGAATATAAGATCGAACGTTTCTACCGCGACCAAAAGCTCCTGGAAATAGGGGAAGGGACATCGGAGATTCAACGGATAGTCATTGCCCGGAAAATCGGTGTGGCCGGCAGAGCGATTTAGCGGGAAGAAAAGGATAAGGAGAAAAAGATGAAAAAGACCAGAGAAAGAAAACCCGCGAAGGTTTCGCCCCGGGTAAAAGAAACCAGGAAACGGCACGAGGAGACTTACGACCTCCTCACGGATTCCGCCCACCTGAAAATGGGAGCGCCCGAGGGAGTTTCCCCTAAGGAGAAGGAATATCTGGGAGACCGCATCCGCAAAGCCCGGGAGATGCGCGGCCTGACCCTCAAAGACTTAAGCAGCCGAACCGGAATCAGCGTTGCCGCCCTTAAGCAGGTGGAGGCCAATGAGACGATTCCTCCCCTGGGTGAGCTGATTAAATTGGGAAAAGCCGTGGAGATGAAGATGGGCTATTTCATCTCCCCCGGAGTGGAGAAGCCGATGACTGTTGTTCGCGCCGAGAGCCGGCCGGCTATCTCCCGTTACGGCAAGGTGCGCAGTGAACAGTATGGCTACGTTTATGAATCTCTGGCTCCGGAGAAAGCCAACCGTTTCATGGAGCCTTTTCTCATCACCATGGTGCCCAGTGAAATGAAAGAACTTTCCACTCACGACGGGCAGGAATTCATCTTCGTCCTGGAGGGGGAAATGAAAGCCCAGGTAGGGGATCAGATGGAGGTTCTGCTGGCCGGGGATGCGGTTTACTATGACTCCAGTTGCCCCCACCTGGTTAAGTGCGCCGGAAATAGACCTGCCAAGATCCTGGCTGTGCTCTATACGGGCATTAAGTAGTATCTGTTTATAAATTGCCATCTCAATCAAAATCGTCATTCCGGCGAAAGGCGGAATCCAGTCCTTTCAATCCCGCCAAAGGCGGGACTGGATGCCGGATCAAGTCCGGCATGACGGAAAAAGCTGTTTATGGACATACCCTAAGTAAAGCGGTAAGCTGGGAGTAGGTGTAAATACCTTATTATCCTACACCCTAAACCCGATAACCTTTAATCCCCGCCTTTATACATGGCTTCGATCAGGTCTTTAAAGGCCTCGTTTATGTACTTGCGTTTGACCTTCATGGTCGGAGTCACTTCGCCGTCTTCCTCGTATAGCTTCTTGGGAAGGATCGTGAATTTCTTGACTGTCTCGACGTTGGCCAGAGTTTTATTTACCGCGTCGACTTCTTTCTGGATCAGCTTGGTGACTTCGGGATGCTGGGTAAGGGTGGCGTATGTGGTGTACTGGATTTTGTTGTCCTGGGCGAATTTCACCACATTATCCTCGTCGATGACGATGATGGCCACGAGGTACTTGCGCCGGTCGCCGATGACTACGGCATCGTTGATATAAGAGCTGAACTTGAGCTGGTTCTCGATATTTTGCGGGGCAATGTTTTTACCGCCCGCAGTAATAATTAGATCTTTTTTTCGGTCGGTAATCTTCACAAAACCTTCCGGGTCGCATTCCCCTACATCCCCGGAATGCATCCACCCGTCCTTAAGCACTTCGGCAGTGGCCTGGGGATTTTTGAAATAGCCCTTAAAGACATTGCCTCCCCGGAAACATATCTCTCCGTCTTCATCAATTTTCACCTCTACCCCCGGCAGGGGCTGCCCGACGGTTCCGATCTTCACCCGGTCGCCCTGGTTGGCGCAGGTAACGCCAGTGCCCTCGGTCATGCCGTAACCTTCTATGAGAGGGATGCCGATGCCCTGGAAGAACCGCAGCACATCAGGGGAAATGGGAGCAGCTCCGGAGAAGGCCAAACGCACCCGGTCAAACCCCAGACGTTCTTTCAGCTTGCGGAAAGTGGCCAGGTAGGCCAGGCTGTAGGCCAGGCGCAACCAGAGCGAGATTGGCTGACGGCTGGTTTTGAGGAAGGCGTATTTTTTCCCGACCCCCAGGCTGAGATGGAAAATCAGACGTTTGAGCCAGGAGGCATCGGCCATCCGGATCATTATTCCGGAATAGTACTTTTCCCAAATCCGGGGAACGCCGTAGGCAACGGTCGGAGAAACTTCCCGCATGTTTTCAATAACCGTGTCCGTGTTCTCGATGAAATTGACGATAGCGCCGTATTTAATATTCATGAAGATGGTAAAGAGCTGTTCGAAGATGTGGCAGAGCGGCAGGAAAGAAAGGAATTCATCCTGATCCTCGACCGGATTGCCCTCATACATGGCCTGGGACATCCAGGTAATGTTTCCGTGGCTGAGCATTGCTCCTTTGGGAGGGCCGGTGGTCCCCGACGTGTAAATCAAACGGGCCAGGTCATCCGGCTTAACCTGGGACCACCGCTTTTCAAACAGGGTGGGGTTCTGCTTATCCAGCGCCTCTCCCATGGCCAAAAATTTGTCAAAACTCATCACCAGGGGGTCCCGGAATTGCTTTAACCCTTTGAGATCCCAGACGATGATCTTTTCCAGGCGGGGAACTTTATCGCGGAAACGCAACGCTTTATCCAGCTGCTCTTCGTTTTCGACGAAGTAGAAGCGGGACTCCGAATGATCCACGACATACTGGCATTGCTCCCAGCTATTGGTGGCATATACTCCCACGGTTGTGCCCCCGGCATGCATTATCCCCAGGTCGATGTGCACCCATTCCGGACAATTTTCGCCGATAACCGAGACGCACTCTCCAGGCTTCAGTCCCAGGGCAATCAGGGCCAGGCAAACGGCTTTTGCTTTCTGGTGATATTGCTTCCAGGTTACATCGTGCCAAATGCCTAATTTCTTGTAACGGAGGGCTATCTTGTCGCCCGATAACTGGACTCGGGACTCAAACATCTCAGGAACGGTTTTGCCCTCAGCAACTTTTCCTCTTTCCATTGATTTCCCCCTTGAAAAAATTTCACAAAATGTAACAATTTAGCGTTTTGAAAAGGCCTGCTCAGAAATCCCTCCTGACCCCCCCTGCCTACCGCAGGCAGGCTTTGGCAAAGGGAGGAGAGGTTTTTTATTGGAATTCGATAAAAGATTCAGCCTTTTCCCTCTTTGAAAAAGGGGGATGAAGGGGGATTTAACAGCTTTTCAAATGGCTAAACGGTTGAGCTTCTTGCAAAAGTCCGTAATTTACCCTTCGACAGGCTCAGGGTGAACGGGCTTAGGTTGAAATTATTTAGTTTTTCCGTTCGTGGTGAGCTTGTCGAACCACAAAAAAATACTTTTGCAAGAGCCTCCTGTTACCACAAAATCAATTCTATGACACCCCAAAATCCTTTGGGCGCTTCCGACATACCTTTCTTTATCACTTCGCTGTATATATTTCCCACCCCGGATTCAATGGGAGAGCAACCGGCATTCGCATTCTTTCATTTAAACGGCCCTTTAAATTTCCTCTCCCGTGGATTGAATTGGACGGTAAAATTATCAAAAGCAATCTCGATGAATCCGCGATCGCTAAGAAGAGGCCTTTTCCCCTTGGGTAAGCGATAAAATTTTGTCACCCATTGCCCGGGGGATACGGAGTACCCCTTAGTTTCGATGTCTTTGTAAACCTGTGGTTCCTGGAAAGCCCTGATGTTTTTTATCTTTAAGACCTCGGAGCTGGCCTTTTCGTTCCTGATCTTCACCTTGAGCGATGATATCTGGATCTGCTCCTTTTGTAAACTGCCCGGTCCCGAAACCTGCAGTTCCAGTTTAATGGCGTAAGGGCCCTCGCGGAAAATTTTGGCCTCGACTACGGAGTAAGCATGGAGGTCAGAGGCCAGACCAATCTGCCCGAATAACATAAGCCCCAAGGAGATACAGGCTGCCCTCAATAATCTGGCCATGATTTGCCTCCCTCGATGTTTCTCCCATTCATTGTCCGCTATTAGATTTCATGTATCAACTTAGCGGTTTGAAAAAGTGGCTTTACCACCTTTGTTGAGGTCCGGGGGTCTGGGCGGAACGCGCCGGAAGCATCGGCCGGGTTTCCACTTGGCTACTAAGAACCCCACTTGTTTCCGCCGGAGGAAGCGGGGGGCGTTTTCCCCGCCCTACCCGCGAAGAAATCAGCGCCTTATGATTCCAAGCGGGCCACCCAGGCCCCCGGACCATGGATTACCTCTGACCTTACGCCCCACCTCTTTTCAAAGGGCTAAAGTGTTACGATCTCCTTTTCCTTGAAGGATTATGGAAAATTATCCGAAAAAGTCAAGAAGGTTTTTTCGCTCGCCTCCCTTCACTTTACAGAATCCCTAATCTTGAACCCCGGGCCCGGGAAGGATCATCCAGCACCAGTTAATAACAAATCATTCGTAACCACAAAAAGTGAGGGGGGGCACGGGTTTTTTCGACTATGGATCGGATTTAAAGTCGTCGAGCAGATTGTTACACCCTTTATAGTGCAGATGGGGCTGCTCAATGTTTACCACCGTATCCGGGGGGACCTCCTGGGTAATCCAGACATTTCCTCCAATGACTGACCGGGCGCCGATTACCGTGGGGCCGAGGATCGTGGCATTGGAATAAAGGGTGACGTCGTCTTCGATGGTTGGATGGCGTTTGACGCCGCGAATCAGGTTTCCCTGAAAATCCGTGGGAAAACTCAGCGCCCCTAAGGTAACCCCCTGGTAAATTTTTACCCGGTCTCCGATTTCAGTAGTCTCGCCGATGACCACTCCCGTGCCGTGGTCGATAAAGAAATTATTTCCGATCTTCGCTCCCGGATGCATATCGATCCCCGTGGCTCCGTGGGCGTATTCGGTCATGATGCGCGGCAGCAAAGGGACCCCCTGAATGTGCAGCTCGTGAGCCACCCGGTAAACCATAATGGCCAGGATGCACGGATAACTGAAAATGACCTCATCCAAACTCTTGGCCGCCGGGTCCCCGTCGTAGGCGGCCTGTACATCGCCGGCCAGAGTTTTCCGCAGAGCGGGGATTTTCTTCAAAAAGTCCAGAGCCTCCCTTTGCCCGCGATCCCAGCATTGCGTGCAGGGGCTCTGGAGACGGCGACATTCGTGGCGAATCGACCTGGCGATTTGAGCGGCCAGTTTTTCGAAGAGGCGATTGACGACGTTGCCGATAAGGTAAGGCAGGGAATGGGCATTCACTTCCTGCTGCCGGAAATAACCGGGAAAAAGAATATCCTTCAGGTCTTCAAGAATCTCGATCACCGATTCCTTGGAAGGGATCATAATCGTGTCATAATGAGCGATGGTGCGCTCTCGCTTGCAGCTTTCGACGATCTCCTCAACCACCTTTGGAAGATGACTGCGGTATTTTTCCGTGTTTTCCATTTCCACCTGGCAGGGATTGCCCGTCAGGGAACCCTTTTCTTTCATGGCTGATTGTTCCTCTTTTCCTTCCATCCCTAAAACCCTTTAGACCCTTTCATTTTATTCTTCCGGCGCAGGTTTGCGGTAAGAGCGCGCCTGAAAAAGAATGAGGAATAACAATCCTGAAACCGCCACAATCGTTCCCGAGGCCGGCCAGTCTAAGTAGAAAGAGATCGTCAATCCGGCGATGGCCGAAACCCCGGCTACTGCAGCCGAGATCATGAAGGCTTCTTTGAAACTTCTGGCAACCTGGAGGGCCGCCGCCGCCGGTATGACCAGTAAGGCGGAAACCAGAAGAATGCCCACAACTTTCATCCCTAAAACCACTGTTACGGCTGTCAGTATAGCCAGCAATTTATCCAACCGCCTGACCCGAACCCCGGAGGTTCTGGCCGATTCCGGGTCAAAGGTGAGAAAAACGAATTCCTGGTAGAACAGGACAATGGTGATTAACACGACCAGGGCCAGAATAAGAGCCATCCAGACTTCTTCCGGGTCGATGGCCAGAATATTTCCAAAGAGATAACCGAACAGGTCCACATTGAAACTGCCTGCCACGCTAACCAGGAGGATTCCCAGGGCCATCCCCAGACTGCTGATAATGCCAATGGCCGTGTCTCCGTGAAGTCCGGCCCGTTCCTTAAGTTTCAGTATACCCAGAGCCGAGAAGACCGCCACTACCAGAGCCACCAGAAGCGGAGTAAGGTATAAAAGAAGACCCAGGGCCACCCCCCCGAAGGTGACATGGGCCAGACCGTGCCCGATCATGGCATCCCGCCTTAACACCAGAAATACTCCCAGGATGGCGCAGGTTATAGAAATCAACAATCCGGCCAGCAGGGCTCTTTGCATGAAGGCGTATGACAGAAGGCTTTCCATAAATTATGCTCAATGCCGATGGCAGACAAGATGGTGTTCGCCGCGGAGAAGGTCCTGGACGGTCTGGGAACTGCAAAATTCCTCATGCGTTCCGTGGAAAAAAAGGCGCTGGTTGAGGCAGGCAACCTTGTTGGCGTGCTTGGTGATGACCCCGAAGTCATGGGTGATCAGAACGATGGTCAGGCCCTCCTTGAGGTTGAGTTCGGCGAGCATGTCGTAGAAGCGGGTCTGAGTATCTGCGTCAACGCCGGCTGTGGGCTCGTCCAGAAAAAGAACGTCCGGGCCATTGACGATGGCCCGGGCGATGAATGCCCGCTGCTGCTGCCCCCCGGAAAGCTCCCCGATTCGCCGGCTTTTCAATCCTTTTAGCCCGACTCGGTCCAGGGCTTTATCGATAGATGACTCGTCCTGTCTTGTGAGCAGACGCGGAAACCGTTTCAGGGAAATGAGGCCCATGGCCACCACTTCCCGCACAGAGGCGGGAAAGTAGGGATCTAAGAGGATGGCTTTCTGGGGGACATAGCCGATGCGCTGCCATTGGGTGAATTGATGAAGTTCCTGGCCTATTAAGACGACCCGCCCGGAAGATGGTTTGAGGATCCCGAGAATAATGCGGATCAAGGTTGTCTTGCCCGATCCATTGGGCCCGATCAATGCCAGAAAATCACCGGGAAAAATCGAGAAGGATATATCCTGGAGAACTTTTAGGCCATGGAAATTGAAAGAGACATTATCGACCTGGATCAGAGAGGAATTAGCGCTCACACTCTAACCCTCGGCGCAAGTTTTCCAGATTCGTTTCCATCAGGTCCAAAAAAGTAGTTTTATTTTTTAATTGCGCCTTCGTCAGATTCGCTCCGTCGCTTAGAGCCAGGGTGCTAATCCCCGCTTCTTTGGCCAGCACCTGAGCCAGTTTGGGGTTGACCAGCCGTTCGAAATAAATGAACCGCACCCCCTGATTCCTAACTGCCTGGATGACTGCGGCCAATTTTTTCGGCGTCGGTTCAGCGTTGGGGCTTACTCCATAGAGGGCAATTTGCTTAAGACCGTACCTTTGAGCCAGGTAGGCAAAGGCCGAATGCCCGCCCAGGATGATCTGGCGGTGGCGGCATTTGGACAAGGATGCCCGGTACTTTTGATCCAGAATATCCAGCTTGGCTTTGTAATCTTCGGCGCTGGCCCGGTATCGGGCGGTATTTTCCGGATCTTTCCCGGAAATTACGGAGGCGATGCGATCCACAATATTCATGGCCAGAGAAAAATCCAGCCAGACATGAGGATCAAATTTTTTCCCATGCCCGTGGCTTGAGGCAGGTTTAGTCCCGTGGGAATGATCCTTCGCTTCCATCAAGGTCATTCCCCGGCTAACTTCCAGCACGCGCAGATTATTGCTTTGGGTGGCCTGCAAAAGGTCAGTCACCCAGGGTTCCATATCCCGGCCGCAATAGATAAAGATGTCCGCCCGGTTGATTTTGGCCACATCGCTCGGCTTGGGTTCCCAGTTATGCGGATCCGCTCCAGGGGGAAGAAGCAAATCCGCCTGAACCCATTCTCCGCCAATGGCTTTGGCGAATTCTTGCAGGGGGAAAAGGGTAGTAATGATTTTTAACTTCGGCCGGGATTGGGCAAAAGAAGGCGCAGCCATCCAGAGTAAAAAAAATCCCAGAATAAAAAAGGATAAAGATCTTTGGCATGAAAGGCCGAAGGTCTCACGTCTCATTACAAGCGGTTCTTCCTATTGCCGGCAGTATATTTTTCCTGAATTTCTATAAAAGGCAAAAATAGACGCCCGTTTTTTTACCTGGTTTAAATTTGATGGCCTCGTAAAAAGTCGCGGAATGGTCATTGCGAGTCACGCCATGGGCGTGACGAAGCAATCTCGTTTTTATAAGTCCTTGACAATACGGAATTGCTTCGTCGTCCCGCATTGGCGGAACTCCTCGTAATGACGAAAACGGGACTTTTTACGTCTCCATCAAATTTACCATGGATAAATTATTTACGATAGTCGTCCCCCAGCTTCGTTATTTTCCATGTGAATTATCGTATCGATTTATTCAATGAGTTGCAAGAAGTATTTGGAAATTGCCACCCCCCAGTTTTTTCTTAGGGCCCAGGCTCTGGCCCGGAGGCGCTTCGTTCGGAATAATGAGGCGGGAGTCCTTTCATAGGAGGGGGCGGCCGGGTGCGATTTAAGTGGCTTTTTAGATAGGCTTATCAATCAACTCACCTGGCCGATCTCCTGGCCGCCTTACTTTGCGGAAGGCGAGAAGGGCATCTTGAGAAAGTCTAATCCCGGCCGATTCTTCCTTCTCTCAGCGCCCCCGGGCCAGAGCCACGATAAAAGAGGAAGCGAATAAACTGGGGGGGTGGCAATGTATTTGGAAAAGCATCCCCGTTCCGCAGTCAAAAAAGATAGACATAGCGGCGATATTTTTATAGAATGTTTCTGGGGTTTTAGTTTGGACTTTGATAATTCCCTTATTTTCCGCCTGAAATCGTTTTACTCTGATTCAATAGCAGAGAGCCTGAGATTCTGATGACCTCATTTTTGAGTTCCTGGGATACTTCTCTTTTCCGCCTCATTAACGGGCAAGGGCAGAATTATTTTCTGGACTGGTTCATGCCTTTCATGACCGATCTTAAGAATTTTACTTATGTGCTTATAGTTCTATCGGTCTGGGTGCTTTATAAAGGAAAAAAGGCGGGGGTTGTTTTTCTAGTTTTTATCGGGATCACCCTGGCCATCACGGACCAGTTTTCCAGCCGCTTGCTAAAGGAATGGCTGGGACGAGTGCGGCCCTGTCACGTGCTCGAAGGGGTGCGCATGCTGACGGACTGCAATACTTCCTATTCCTTCCCTTCTTCCCATGCCGTGAACATTTTCGCCGCGGCCTTTTTCCTCTCTCAACCTTTGAAAAAATTATCTCTTTTATTCTTTGGCATTGCCGCAATTGTGGGGTACTCGCGGATCTACATTGGCATTCATTATCCTTTTGATGTAATCGGAGGAGCAGGCATCGGCCTGCTCATTGCCTGGCCGATGCGCCGGCTGAAGGATCAAGTGGCGGCCCGATTGATTAAGTCGCCCGATGGGGAAGTCGGCAAAAAAAACAGAAAAATTAATAGGCGCAGATTCACCCTGTTAGATTTTTAATATCTAACAGGGTAAACGCAGATTTTCAGGATTGAAAAAACGGCGCAAGGTAAACAAGGCTTTATGGCAAACTGATTACTGATGAACTCGTAAAAAGTCGGCAGAAGAGTCATTGCGAGTCACGCCTTGGGCGTGGCGAAGCAATCTCTTTTTTATAACTCCTTGAAAATACGGGATTGCTTCGTCGTCCCGCATTGGCGGAACTCTTCGCAATGACGAAAAAGTCCGAAAGCTCCTTTTCCCGTCATTCCGGCGAAAGCCGGAATCCGCGCGCCTGGGAGCAGGCGCGATCTGAGGGGCGAAAGTCCCCTCCCCGGGAGATGCCCGCTCCCGGGTAGTCAAAGGTAACTGCGTCGCCGCAACGCGGGGTGGAGAGCAACCCGAGACGAACATGCAGTCCGTAGGATAATGACGAACACGATTCGGCCGTGCGTAGCGACGAGCCTGCGGAT
>VGSF01000073.1 GCA_016875165.1 Deltaproteobacteria bacterium | reverse complement strand
GGCCGCAACTATCTGGATGGTCGTGGTGGCATGCGCCGGCACCGCGCAGCTCTCCCCGAAGATAGGCATCCAGAACATCTTTGACCTTGCCAAGGGCCCCGGTGACCGCCTCGATCCCATACCCGTCGAAAAACTCGATGGCCCGGGGACCCATCCCCCCGGTGATCATCACATCCGCTTTCTGGGAATGGATGAATTCCGGGACTTTTCCGGGAACGTGATTCTCGAAGTAAGGGTTATCCACCACCCGCCAGGTTTTTACCTCCTGGCCATCGAGATCTAAGAAGGTGTAATAAGGGCACCTTCCGAAGTGCACGCTGACTTCCCCATCCAATCCCATTTTGTCCTCACTGGCAAAAGCAATACGCATCACACCCTCCTTTGTCTGAGCTTTGTTTTTTCCCTGCAGAGAGAACGTCTTCCCCGGCGATAACGATTTCGCCCGCATCCCGGACAGAGGTTCGAGCCGGACTTCAACTCCCCCCGTAGGTAATATTTCATGGCCTCTTCGGCCTCCCCGGCAACCCAGGCGGTCACCTGGATCTGATGGGCCTTCAACACCTGCGCCGAGTGGGCGTCGATTCCGCCGCAGATCAGGGTCTCAATGTTAAGCTCCCGGAGTCTCTCCACCCGTTGCCCAAGACCCAGGGGGCAAGGGAAATTTCCCTGCGGTCAATCACCTCCCCATTTTCCAATGTTAAGAGGAGAAGGCTGGAAGCACAGTCGAACCGTGGGGAAACCCTTGGGCCGAAGGTTGGAATGGCGATCTTCATAAGTCCTCTAATCAGGAGGCAGCAAGGCTCATGCCGTTCATCTCCCAAGGAAAAATAGAGAATGTTTCCCCATGGTTAATATTGAGAAAAGCTGAAGCGCGAGAGGAGGGAGCCCCACTAAAATTTTCATAATTGAAATAAAGAAATGAAATATATTTCAAAAATGAAATATCCGAGAAAGAAATCTTTGACGGGGGTCCGCCGGAAAGTTATACTTACCAAGGAGTTAGTAAGTAAAGGGACATGCGGTGGTCATCATGTCATTCCTGGCTTGACCAGGAATCCAGCATTTTTTCTGGATTCCCGCTTCCGCGGGAATGACGAAAATGTAATCTTACCAATGAACTTCTTAGTAAAAAGAGGATCTCAGAGGGATGAAAAAGGGGGAGGCGGATCAGGTACGTTCCAAAGAGCAGAATAAAAGGGTGGGGGATGAATCCCGGCTTTCGACCATTCTGGAGAGCATTGCAGATGGTGTGTTCACCATCGACCATGACTGGCGGGTCACCCCCTTTAATCGGGCCGCGGAGCGGATTACCGGGGTTCCCCGGAAAAAGGCTATCGGCCAGAAATGCTTTGATGTTTTCCATGCCAATATCTGCCAGACTGCCTGCGCTCTGAAGAGAACGCTGGAAACGAAGGAAGAGATCATTGACTTACCGGTGGACATTCTCAACAGCCGGGGTGAAACCCTGCCGATCAGCGTTAGCACCGCGGTCCTGCGGGACCGAAAAGGAAGAATCATCGGGGGGGTGGAAACGTTTCGCGACCTTTCGGCCATTGAAATGCTCCGCCGCGAGCTTTCCCGGCAATACACCTTCGGCGACATTGTCAGTAAAAACGACAATATGCAGAAGATCCTTTCTCTGCTTCCGAGCATTGCTGAAAGCAATAGCACAGTACTCATCCAAGGGCCCAGTGGTTCGGGTAAGGAACTCCTGGCGCGGGCTATCCATTCCCTGAGCCCCCGTAAGAAAGGACCTTACGTGATAGTGAGCTGTGGAGCTCTTCCCGATACTCTTTTAGAGTCGGAATTTTTCGGGTACGTGAAGGGAGCTTTTACGGATGCTAAAAAAGACAAACCCGGACGGTTTGCCTGGCGGAAAAAGGCACACTATTTCTGGACGAAATCGGGGTTATCTCCCCGGCCTTACAAGTTAAACTCCTGCGATTCCTCCAGGAGAGAGAATACGAACCCCTGGGAGCCGTCAAGCCCATCAAAGCGGATGTCCGCATCGTGGCTGCCACCAACAAAAATCTTTCGGCGATGGTCGAGGGAGGCGATTTCCGGGAAGACCTCTATTATCGGCTGAATGTAGTCAAGATTGAGCTTCCATCCCTGGCTGAACGGAAGGAACACATCCCCTTGCTGGTAGAGCATTTTATCCATCGTTTTAATCTGAAAATGAACAAGCGCATTCACTCCGCTGCTCCAGAGGTGATGGAATTATTCATACGTTATACCTTTCCGGGAAATATTCGAGAGCTGGAGAATGCCATCGAACATGCCTTCGTCCTTTGCCAAGCCGCGCAAATTAAGCTGGACCACCTTCCCAACGAACTGGTGGCGAAAGCGAAAGAAGCGGCCAGGCCTGCGTCGATTCCTAACGATCCTCTGAAAATGGCGGAAGCCCAAACAATCCTAAGAGTATTAGAAAAGCACGGAGGCAATCGAAAAGCGGCGGCTGAGGAACTGGGGAGCTCGGCGGCGACTCTTTGGCGAAAGAGAAAGAAAATGGGGATTTGAGGGGGCTTCAATATATTTTTAGGATTTCGCATACATAACATTTTGGCTGGTCAATCAACTGTAAAACATGGAAGCCATTCTCTTCCAGCAATTTTCTCATTTCCACTTCTTCTGGCAGGCAGTCCTGACTGACGGGCGAGGCCCCCTTGTGGCGGGTCTTAATTTCTTTGCTGCTTAAAGCATGAGCGATAATCAAAGTTCCCTGGATCTTTAAGACCCTTTTCATCTCGCGAAGCGCCTGGGGACGGTCATCAAAGTGCGGAAAGGCTCCGTAGCAGACGACATGATCAAAAAATTCGTCCTCAAAAGGGAGTAATTCCACGGAGGCCACTTTAAAAATAACTCTAGGCTCTTGCCCAAATTTTTTCTTTCCGATTTCCACCATTTTTTCGGCAAAATCGATAGAGAAAATGCAACCTTGAGGCCCGACAGCCTGCAGTAGATGGGGAATAATTCCACCCGTTCCACCCCCCACATCCAATACGCGAGAACCTGGACGGAGATGGAATAGAGGAACCAAGTGGTTATTAAGATGCTCCTTTAATTCAGGGGTATAGAAGCGCTCATCCCAGCTTGCGGCCATTTCGTTGAAAAAACTCTTTTTATCCATTTATCCCTCCTTGGGAACTCTCGGCCTCTTGGGGGAAAAGAGGACGCAGAGAGCAAATTCTAAAGAAGAAAAGATCGCGATGGAAGCTCCGGTGGGCATGGGCCAAGTGCAGGTATAGAGGAGGAAAATCTCCCGGCCGATGCTGCTCCGCCTAAGGCGGACTCAGCCCCCTGGCCCCCGAGCCACGATATAAGCTGTGTTTAACAACAACATGAATCAAATGGAAAAGCAAAATGCGCTGATCCAGAGAAATTTAAAAAGCCACATTGGCTCCCCCCATGATGGTGATTCCCGGGGCCGGGTAGCCTTTAAGATATTCATAACGTTGGTCAGTCAGGTTTTCTCCTGCCAGGAAAAGGTGGCTCGGCATAGCGGCCCCTTTGGGAGTCAAGCGGAAGGTCAGCTTGGCGTTTAGAGATTCGACTTGCTTTTCGGTCACGGTGGTTACCTGACTGGCATAATCCGTGACCAGATTCCCTTCGCTGATCGGGGAGGCCACCACCTCCACGGGTTCGAGTTTCAAGGGCTCCCCAGACTTTTTCTCTTCGGCGAAGGCCGAGGGGATACAAAACGTCCATACCAAAACGAAGGCCAGCATAATTTCTTTCCACTTGCTCATTTTTTCTCCTTTCTTATTTTTTTCGATCGATACTGAACAAAATAGGGATTTGCAGTTCCAAACTTTCTTTTTCCCATAAAGGCGGCAGGGGCAGAGGAGAAGCCCGGCGGAGGATGGCCTTTCCTTCTTCGTCCAGAATTGGGTGCCCGGAAGATTGGATAAGTTTTATGCCATTGACCTCTCCCTGCCAGTTAATTTGAAAAGCAAGAACTACCGTTCCTTCCCAATTTTTTCTCAGGGCCTCCTGCGGGTATTTTTTAACTTTATCGATTTTCAACCGCACAGCGCTTAAATAAGTGAAAAGATCACCCTTTCCTTTTCCTGCTCCCGGAGGAGAACCCGGAGATCCGGTTTTTTCTCCTTGACCAGAACCAGGAGATCCCATTTTTTCTCCCTGACCAGAACTCGGAGATTCCGGTTTTTCTCCCTGACCTGAACCCGGAGACCCCATTTTTTCTCCTTGACCAGAACCCGATTCTTCTGTCTGTTTTTTCTCCGGACTTTTGCCTGTTGATCCGAAAGGCCCAATACCCTCTGATTCTAATGATTCAGACCAATTTTTTCCTTGCGGCGCCGGCAACCCTCCATCTCCGGGCTTTTCCGCCAGTGTTAGAGCAAAACCTTTTAATTCTTGGCCGGCAGTGGTTGATTCCGCCGGGCTTTCGGCAATCTCAGCGGAGTTTCTCTCTCCTTCCGGCTGGGGCAGTTGTTCTATGATATCCTGCCTTAGGGAGTTAAGCGTCTCCGTGGGGACGTCAGACTGTTCTTCTTTAGACGGGGTCGCCGTTTGTTGGGCAAATTCCCGCTCCATGGGGAGAAAGGAAGGAAACAATTCTTTTTCTGTAAATTGCGAAAATATCTTTTTCATCTTTGGGACAGAAGATAGAACCCTTTTTTCTTCCCGGATTTCCGTCGCCTCGACGATCCGAATAGGGATGACTCTTTCGGTGAAAGGAGGCTTCGGAGAAAGGGCAGTCTGCACCAGGATTAAACCGAGGAAGCCGTGAAGAGCCAGCGATGGGAGAAAGAATGACCAGAGAGAAGAACCTGGTAATATTTTATTAATAATCGTGCTATTCATGGATAAAATTTTTTCAGCCCCATTCGGCGTGCCTGGACAGAGATTCTTCATGGAAATTGCGATGCGAATTAATGAAAGCATGGACCTTTTCAATCGGTGGCATTAAAATAAAAAAAATAGCAACTTTTGTCAAGGAATATTTATAGTTTGCCCCCCCTTCACTTTTGATTTTCATTCATGATTTTAGAATGATGGTCAGGACCCGGACTGGACGGGAGGGGGAATTTTTCGGGAGCACAAGGCAGTATTTCTGCTCCCTCTTTCATCCCCTCCCGGCCGGCTTCGTCTATCGCTTCGAATTCATTAGTTTATTTAAAAGTGAAGAGGGACAAGTTCATTTTTATCGTTCAAATTTGACTTTTTTTGTATAATATATTTTAATCGATCTTGAAAGTAAAGGTGGGCTTTGGAGTCAAGAAGAATTTCTCTGTGATTCATGAGGCTGTATTACCCCGCTCATTTATCACATTCAACTCAACCCAATACTTAGGCCCTATGCTTTTTCCCCGACTGCGCGCAGGAAAAGTGGCCCGCCCCATGCGGGCAGCGAAAATTCCTGAAATCCCCCCTATCCCCCCTTTAATAAAGGGGGGGAAGGGGGGATTTATGGAGATCCAGGGGAAAATTCGTTCTTACCAACATGTTGGTATTAATAGAGGCTCTTGCAAAACTCTTGAAAAATAGAAGAAATCGTCATTCCGGGCAAGCGAAGAGCGACCCGGAATCCAGGATTTTCAAGAAATTCTGGATTCCGGCTTTCGCCGGAATGACGGAGTAAGTGACTTTTGCAAGAAGCTCAATACAGACGTAATAAATCCTTTGACATTGGCCCCCTTACCCTTCCCCTCTCCCCCGTTGGGGAGAGGGATGGGGTGAGGGGCCATTTATGTTCATCATGGAAAAGGAGCTTGAGGATGTCGGATGAACTGAAAGTCAAACAAAGCGTTATTCGTTTAACAAAAGGCGACATTACCGGCCTGCAAGTCGAGGCCATTGTTTTTTACGCCCGGCCAGACCTGTTGTTAGGTTCAGGGTTCGGCGGGGTGATTGCCACCCGGGGGGGGCCAAAAATTCAGGAAGAGCTGAAAAAAATCGGCGCTGTCAATGTCACGGAGGCCATGGTCACCTCGGCGGGAAACCTGAAGGCCAAATACATTATCCATGCCGTAGGGCCGAGGTTCCAGGAAGAAAAGCTGGAAGAAAAACTCCGGAGCACCATGCTTAATGCCCTGCGCCGGGCCGAAGAAAATAAGATCCGGAGTTTGGCTTTGCCGGCCATGGGAGTCGGTTTTTACGGAATTCCCCTGGAGGTATGCGCGCGAGAAACATTGGGTACGGCGAAGGAATACCTGGAGAGCCCTACGGAGCTGCGAGAGGTTATTTTTTGTTTAAGCGACTCTCGGGAGATGAAAGCCTTTCAAGATCAGATAAGAAAGATGGTAACACTTTAGCTCTTTGAAGAAAGGTGTGTTCCCAGGGGTCAAGGGCTTCCAGGGCCCGGGGGCCAGGCCGGCCCGCTTGGAATCATAAGGCGCTGATTTCTTCGTGGCGGGGGCGCCTCCTCTTTAGGAAAAAAGCTTTGGTCTTCGGGGCCAAGGGGCAGCCCAACCGATGCTTCCGGCGCGTTCCGGCCTGGCCCCCGGGCCCCAACAGAGGCGGTCACACCATTTTTTAAAAACTCTAAACTGATACGAAAGATGCAATAAAATTAGGAGGAGATGATGAGCGAGACGCTTCGATTCGTTTCCGATGATCTGCAATTGATGGCCCTGACTTTTATGGGCATTGTCTATATTCTGCGCATCCGCTGGCTTTTGCGCTTCAAACCCGGGCGGGAACGGCAAGCGCCGACTGGCGCACCAGACACCTCTTCCTTTAAAGGAATCATCTATTCCTGGGGGAATATCGCCATGCCCTGGGCCATGGAAAGCACAAGGCAAATGTTATTCTTTTATGTCCAGTTTGTGCTATTTCACCTGGCGGTTGCGGCTTCGATTGCCATGTCCTTTATCATTCCCTATGCCCCAGGCTTGATAAAACCAATGGTGATTGTTTGGGGCCTGCAAGGGCTTTTTGCCGCGGGGTGCTTGATCGGATGTTACCGTTTATACCGCCGGCTGAGTAATCCATATATCCGCCAGATCAGCACTCCGGACGACATATTTTCCCTCGTGCTTTTGACTGTCTGGCTCTTTGTTTCCATCTGGGCTGCGCCCAATCGTACGGATCATGGTGAGGGAGCTTTAATGACCTATTTCATCATGACCGCCTTCTTCCTGGTCTATGTGCCTTTCAGCAAAATCTCCCATTATCTTTACTATCCTTTTACCCGTTATTATTTCGGCAAGAGCATGGGACACCGGGGAGTTTATCCCATAAAACGGGCGCCTCAGCCCAAGCCGACCAAAGTTTAATTTTGGTAACACTTTAGCTCTTTGTAAAAAGGTGTGTTATAAGGGCCAAGGGGTTCCAGGGGCCGGGGGCCAGAGCGGAACGCTTGGAACCATAAGGCGCTTATTTCTCCGCATATGGGGCGGGCAAGAACCCCCGCCTCCTCCGGAGGAAAAGATCTTTTGTCCCAGTGGCCAAGCGGAAACCCAACCGATGCTTCCGGCGCGTTTCGCTCTAACCCCCGGCCCTCAATAAAGGCTTTTATATCATTTTTTCAAGTCGCTAAACTATTACTAATTTTAAAAAAACTGATCTTCAGGAGTTAATGATGTTAGGAAAAGAAAAATCCCATAAAGTGAAAAAAGTCATCGAAAGAATGGGCAAGAAACTGAACCGCCAGATGGTCGGTTCTCTAACTGCTTGCGTCCACTGCGGCATGTGTACCGAGTCGTGCCATTACGTTCTGGCCAATCCGGATGATCCGACGTTCGCCCCGGCTTACAAGGCCGAGCAGATCCGCAAGATTTTTAAAAGTAATTTCGATTGGACAGGCCGGATTTTTCCCTGGTGGGTGAAGGCCAAAGACCTTTCCACGGATGAAGAACTGGAAAAGTTGAAAGATATTGTTTTCGGAAAATGCACCAATTGCCGGCGGTGTTCGATCAACTGCCCCATGGGCGTGGATTTTGCCACCTTAAACCGCATGGCCCGGGGATTATTGGTGTCGGTTGGGGTCATGCCAGAAGGCGTGGCTGTCGTCAGTAAGGACCAGTGGGAGATCGGGAATCAGATGGGGGTTCTCAAGGAGGACTACCTGGAAACGCTGGAGTGGTTGTCCGATGAATTAGAAAATGAATTAGGCGACCCGGCAGCCAGGATTCCCATTGACAAGATGGACGCAGATGTGGTTTACGCCATTAACCCCCGGGAGATCAAATATGACCCTCGCACCATTTCCGATGCGGCCAGAATCTTTTATCTGGCAGGGGAGAACTGGACCATGGCCAGCGACGGATGGGATATGACCAACTTTGGCCTCTTCTCCGGGGACGATGAACTGGGCGGTACGGTGGTTCGCAGACTCTTTGAGAAGGTGATTGAGCTCCGGGGGAAAAAACTTGTATTATCCGAATGTGGCCATGGCTATCGTTCCACCCGCTGCGAAGGTCCGAATTGGGCGGGAATGGATGTTCCCTTCGAGATGGAAAGCTCTGTTTTGACCATGCTCCGTTACGTCAGGGAAGGGCGAATCAAGGTGGATATAAACAAGAACGATCTTCCGCTCACCTTCCATGATTCCTGCAATAATGCCCGGAGCTGCGGATTTTTCGAAGAACCAAGGGAACTCCTGAATCTGATAGCCACCGATTTTCGCGAGATGTATCCCAACCGGGCGGAGAACTATTGCTGCTCCGGGGGCGGGGGGGCCATGTCCATGTCTGAATATACGCCTCTTCGCCTCAAGGCCGCCAAGGTCAAAGCTGACCAGTTAAAAGCCACCGGAGCGAAAGCAGTCGTCACGACCTGCCACAATTGCGCGGATGCTTTGAGCGATCTGATCCGTCATTATAAGTTGGGCATGCAAGTCACCCACCTGGTCAGCCTGGTGGCCAACGCCCTGGTTATTGAGGAAAAGGTCTTAATACCCGTTGAAGTATTGAGCCTGAAAGGGTATAAGATCCTGGTGGTTGATGATGAGCCCGATATCCTAACCTTTATTTCCACGGTACTGGAGGATCAAGGGGCGACGGTGATTCAGGCCATTGATGGGGAAGAGGCCCTGGAATTAGCCTTCAAGGAAAAGCCTGATCTGATGACCCTGGATCTTTCCATGCCGGGGAGAAACGGCGGTTATGTCTTTGAAGCGATCCGGAATAACCCGGAGCTTTCGGCCCTGAAGGTCTGTATCATTACTGGCAAACCCGAGCTTAGGCGTCTGATTTATGATCGCCCGGTTCGATCCCCGGAAGGGTATCTGGATAAGCCGATCAATGAAGAAACCTTATTAGTCAATGTGCGGAAGGTTCTCGAAGTGACTCATGACGGAATAAAACCAGTTTAAACTCTCCGATAGGCCGGAAGGTAAAAAATGGATCTAAACTATAAAGAGTTTTTCGAATTGATGCCGGCTTACCTCACCATCCTGGATCGGGATCTGCGCATACTCGCCGCCAACCAGAGGTTTCGCAAGGATTTCGGAGAATTTGAAGGGCGGTATTGCTACCAGGTAAACCGCCACCGGTCGGAAAGGTGCGAACAATGCCCGGCCGAGCGGACTTTCCGGGATGGACTCCGGCATGGAAGCGAAGAGCAATTCCAGAATCTTTCCGGCAAGGAAGTATCCCTCATCGTTTATACCACCCCCATCCGCAACGGGGCCGGAGAGATAACCGCCGTGATGAAAATGGCCACGGATATCACCGAGATCAAACTATTGCAGAACCAGCTCCGGGAGAGCCGGGAGCGGTATCGCCAGCTCTTCGAAGAAGTTCCTTGTTATATATCCATCCAGGACCGGGATCTGCGCATCATCGAAGCCAACCGGCAATTGCGGGAAGACTTCGGGGATGTCCTGGGCTGCAAATGCTACCAGGTGTATATGCACCGCACGGAGGAGTGCGTGCCCTGCGCGGTGAAACAGACCTTTCAGGACGGGCAGGTTCATCAGATCGAGGAAGTGGTGACTGCCCGGGACGGCCAGCAGATGAATGTTCTGGTCTATACGGCGCCCATCCGCAATGGCCAAGGCCAGATTAATAACGTGATAGAGATGAGCACCAACATCACTCAAATTCGCCAGCTTCAGTCCCAACTAACTTCTCTTGGGTTGGTGATCAGTTCCATTTCCCATGGAATCAAGGGGCTGCTGACCAGTCTCGACGGCGGCATTTACCTGGTTAACTCCGGTTTGGAAAAAAACAGCCAGGAACGGGTGAAACAGGGATGGCAAATGGTCGAGCGCAACGTAGCCCGCATCAAGACCATGGTTCTGGATCTGCTTTATTACGCCAAGGACCGGGAACCGGATTTAGAGTGGATCCCGGCCCTGATGGTAGCCGAAGAGGTTTGCGGGCTGATGAAGGGGAAGGCGCGCGAGTATGGCATCGAGGTCCAGTGCGCTTTTGACCCGGGAACGGGCAATTTTGCAGCCGATGCCAAGGCCGTCCGCTCGCTCCTGGTTAACCTGGTTGAGAATTCCCTGGACGCCTGCCGGGTGGATAAGAAAAAAAGAGCCCATCAAATCAAAATCGGCCTTAAAGGCTATCCCGAATACATCGAATTTGCAGTTGAGGACAATGGCATCGGCATGGATCAGGAAACCCGGGAAAGGGCTTTTAGCCTCTTTTTCTCGTCCAAAGCAGGCGACGGGACCGGCTTGGGCCTGTTTATTTCCAATAAGATCGTTCAGGCTCATGGAGGCCAGATTCAGTTAGAATCCGAATTGAACCGGGGGACTCGCGTGACCGTGAAATTGCCCCGGAGACAGTTAGCCTTAAAACAACCTTCATCCAAACCTTGATGGCTTCGTAAAAAGTCCATCTGCGGCGTTGGGCTGCATCCTTCGTCGTTGCGGCGTACCTCTAAGTACGCCTCACTTCTCAGGATTTGCGCGCCTTGCATATGGAGCTTTTTACTTTGCCATCCCAATTTGGACTTTTTACGAGATCATCAAACCTTTGTAAAGGAGGGATCATGGCCAATAAAAAGAAAATTCTGATTGTAGATGATGAACAGGATATTCAAACCTACCTTTCCACCCTTCTTGAGGACAACGGCTATGATACGCTTCTGGCCAATGATGGAGAAGAAGCCTTAAAGCAGGTCGAAGTTAGCCTCCCGGACTTAATCACCCTGGATATTTCCATGCCGGAAAAGTCAGGGATCAAGTTTTATCGGGATATGAAAGCGGAAGATCGCTTAAAGCATATTCCCATTATAATTGTTACGGGTATATCGGAAGACTTTAAAAAATTCATCTCCACCCGCCAGCAGGTTCCTCCGCCGGAAGGTTATCTTTCCAAGCCGATTGACAAAGAAGAAATTCTTACGCTGGTGAGAAAGTTTATATCCTGATTCCGCTAAACCCCGAGGATTTTATGGCAGGTCTTGCAGAACTCAGGGGGATCAGGAAAGCACCCTTCAGAAAATCCTTTTCGCTTATCGGGGTCCAAAAGAGACAAGGCCATTTCTTCGTACTTTTTCTTGCGGCGCTCAAAACAATTCCGAAATTCCACATAATTTCTATCGTTCCATATCCCCTGCAGAGGCTCCCGGAAGAGATTCCCGAAGTTCACCCTATCGACCAGAAACTCCTTTCCCTGGAAAAATCTTTTGAAGGGAGTGGGCAGGGGAGGGTTTAAGTAAACGCAGGGAGATACTTCTCCGTCTGAGGAAATGTATAGATTTCTCAGGGGGTTTTCTGCGCATACGGGAACATCCCCCGGGGAAAGGGATGGAAGTTTAAGTTTTATTTTATGTTCCCCGGCTTTCCTCTTGGCTTCCTCCAGAATTTTTTCGAAATCCTTAAGGCCTTGATGTCCGAACACTTTTTGCTCATCCTGCCAGGCATTGGTCACGTGGATCAAATTGATCAGAACGACTTCCTCGATGCCCAGCTCCTGGGCTATTTTTATAAGGAGAGGGACTTCCCTGATGTTTTCCTTAAGAAGAAGGTAAACGATATGCAAACGCGGAGCGGGGAATTTCAGACGGGCCTTCATCTCCTGAAAAGCTTGAATGTTATTGAGCAGGGTGGGCAGGTGGGAATTGACCCGAATGGAGTCGTGCGTCTTTGAGGTGGCCCCTGCCAGGGAAAAACCGATGAAATCAACTTCAGCCTGAATGAGTTCGCAGATGTAGGTCTCATTTAATCCCTTCCCGCTGGTTACAAAACCAACCTGGGGCCCTTCTTTTTTTACCAACCGGATACATTCGATGAGATTTTTATGGAGCAGGGATTCTCCCCATCCTTCCAGAACCACAGCTTCCACGTCTTTGAAATAGGGAAGAAGCCTTTTAAAATTATCGAGGCTCATATCCTTTCGGGGAAATTCTTCATATTCAACTCGATTGCACATCCGGCATTTAAGGGGGCACCTGGAGGTAAGCTCGACCTGCCAGGCAGAAAAATCTTTTCCGGCAGATCCTTGAAAAAAATATTGCCAGAATCCTTTCTTCATGGCCTGAAGAGTCCTTGCCAGAGAGAATCAATGATGGATGAGGGGGAAGGCCGGTAAAGAAGGGATTCATGGTTGAGAAAAGGTAAGCCTCCCCATTTCTTCTTGAAGAAGGCCACCCCCGGGTTTATGCCCAACCCCAAATTCACATAGCGTTTGCCCTGTTGCCTGGCGTCTTTTATCAAAGAGTAGAGAAGAAGATCTGATGCCCCGGGAACCTGGCGCAGCCGTGATTTGAAATTGAACATGTAAAAGGCATAATTGATCGCGCCGAATTCAGCCACGTCAAAGGCCAGCAGGTTTCCGGCCCGGTCTCTGGCGCTGAAAATCCAGGCAGTGGGGGCCGAAGATAGGTATTGGGGGATTCTTTCGAAAATGGCCCGGGTCTCCTCTCTTAGGTTCCGGGAGTTTAAAAAATCCGCAACAAGGCGCCGGTGCCCATCTTTGAATTCCCGACTTTTCTCCACCTCCAGCCCTCTTAAGGCCCTTTGGATCATATTCTTTAATTTCGATCTGATCCTGAGATTCACCAGATCGAGTTTATAGTAAATATCCGTTCCGCTCAGCTTGCCAGGCCGGGGAGAGATGGCCGGCGCGATTAAAGCTACCTGGTCGGGTTTAAATCTTTTTACACTGCCTTCAAGGACCTCGTTCATTTTATTTTCATCGAAGGTTTCCTTCAATGGAAAGCCTACGAAGATAAGCAACCCTTTTCCATTGTAACAAAGGTAGTCTTCCAAAAGGAAGGGCTCTCCGCCTGACATAACCGAGCCGTAGCCCGGCATGTGTTCCGGCACATAGGCATAGTTTTTGATGAATTTTTCTTCAGAGGGACTGATCATCATCTTTCATCCGCTTGAAAAATTGTATACCCTTCTTCCAGGAACCTCTTTTTGAGGCCCGGGATATGGGATGTGCCCACAAAGGCAATTGTCCCTTCTTTTTCAAAAAAGCCTTTCATCCTTTCAAATAAGACCGGGTCCCGGTTCTCCACAATCGAAGGGCAGCGGGAGGGAAATTCATTGGTCACCGCCATTATGGCTTCTAATTCCCCCTGCAAATAAAGCCGGGCATGGCCCTTGGCCCATTCTTCCCATTGATCGATTTTTTTGAAAAAATTGACAAAGCGTTCCATGGGAATCCCTTCCATTCCGGCGATTTGCTCTTCGATGGTTTCCAGAAAAATGATCTCTTTTCTAAGAGAGGCGGCTATTTTTAGAGCTTCCAGATCCACGGAATGTTTCCACCCTCTTTCCTTTAAAAAATTAGACCAGATATGGAAGAAAGCCATCCAGGGACGGAGGTTTTGAAAATGGGCATACAAGGGATCCTGAACCTTGGTGGCAAAAGGAAGGATCAAAGGAAGAGAATTGGGATCGTTAAAGAGAGAGCCTGTGCTCTTCTTGATTTTTTTGATCGTCTGGGCATCCAGGGCTTCTATAAGCGCGGTTGCTCCTCCGGCCTGTGATCCATTTTCGATTACTTGATTCATGCTTTGATCATCCAGAGGGCCCTCGAATAAAACAACCTTTGCTTTGCGGATATAATGGAGTAAGGATTTTTTTAGACTATAGGGAAAAAAGTGGGCTGTTCCGGCTAAATATCCCCCTTTCCCATCGCGTTCAACTTTCCAGATCGTTTTGAGTTCTTTTACGGAAGAAAAGAACGACAACATCTCTTTTAGCTTCATAACCCGGCCTTAAGGGCTCTGATCCAGGAAAGAGGTCCTGGAGGTCTGCTGACCAATTGCCCGGATTCATACTTCAGGAAGGGGAATCCCCCCCATTTTCTTTTAAACCTTCTGATGCCTTCGTTTACGCCCAGACCCAGATGAATATAGCTCTTGTGGTTTTCTTTGGCCAGGTTGATCATTTCGTAAAATAGGGCATCGGAGGCATGGGCCACGTAATTTGTCCTGGAAAAACACCCCACCACATAGGTGGCGAAATCCTTCGCCGCCATTTCAACTACGTAATAAGCGGATAATCTATTTTGCTTGTCCCTAGCGTTTAAGACTATGGAAGTCTGGGAATGGGCGACATATTCAGGCATAAGCAGGAACAATTTCTTTACCCGGGGAGGGAGGTTATCCCTTTCCAGGAACTCCTTAGTCAGGGCAAGATGTTCCTGGGAAAATTGGCGGGATTTTTCGATGGTTAATGATTGGGAGGCTTTCTCAACGATGCGGAATAACCCTTGTTTTACCGCGCGATGCAAAATTATCAGTTTATAATATTCATCTGTCTCTCTTTGTTGGGCGGCCTGCAGAAGCGAATCAGGAACCTCAGGGGCGATGAACCATGTATAGGCCGGTTTGAATTTTTTAATGGTTTCTTTGAGGGTGACGGAAAAATTTCCAGAGCTGAAATCCCGGCCCAGAGGGAATCCTACAAAAATGAGCCAATCTTCTCCTGTAAAAACGACATAATCCTCCACTAAATAGGGCGCTCCTTTTGAGATTCCCACCATTAAATTTATGATGTGTTCAGGGACGTAGGCTTTGCCCAATATTTGTTCTTCTTGCTCTGCGGTAATCATGCGGGGGAACCGATTTTTAAATTCCATCCAAAGATATTTGAAATTTCCATCTGATCCCCTCCCCCTTTGATGGGGGAGGGTGAGGGTGGGGGTAAATAGAAAAATGATCCCCCTCCCCTTCATCCCCTCCCGCCAGGGGAGGGGAGATTTTAAAAGTCTGAGAAGAAAATTCTCAGATTGAAAGATGTAAGAATCTATGCTTTTTCCGCGACCTTGCGCGGAAAAAGTGGCCCGCCTCAGGCGGGCAGCCAAAATGCTTCAAATCCCCCCTAACCCCCCTTTTTTAAAGGGGGGATGGGGGGATTTTCTGGTGCCAAGAAGTTTCCTTCTTACAAACATGTTTGTATTAATGAGGCGCTAAGCGCCTAAATGCTGCAGCGGATATAAAAATAACTTTATCCCCTTCTCCCGGGAATTGCAAGAAACCGATTCTTTTCTCGCCTTCCCTGCGCATTACAAAAATCCTATTCGTGGCTCGGGGTTCAGGGCGATGAGCGCGGGCAGCATCGGCCGGGAAAGAGCTTTTTCAAAGGTTTCATCCGGGTTTCCGCAGAATGAGGCGGGGCGTCTTTTCCCGCCCCATCTATGATACGACCAGCGCCTCATGCTGCCAAGCGAAGCGCCCTGGACTCCGAGCCTGGGAAGGTAACCCAGGGCCAGGAACGGGCAAGAGGGTGATTAAAAAATCCCCCTCCCGTCCGGGCTTCGTCTATCACTGTGAATTCATCAATTTATTCAAAAGGTAAGGAGGGCCAGCGATTCTTTTCCGTTGACAATATCCGGAAAAGGGATATATATTTTCTCATTCCCCGGGAATAACCCGGAAGGGAAAGGTTTTTATGATTCGGGTCATGAAAAAGAAACCCGGGACAAATTAATATTAAAAACATGAAGGGGAGAAGCTTAAATTTTAAGGGAGGAGGTGAAAAGGAGAAACTATGTACCAAGTAACAGTCGATCATAATAAATGCGACGGCAAAGGAGAGTGTGTTGACACCTGTCCGACCAACGTGTTCGAGATCAAAGACGGCAAAGCTGAGCCCGTAAATATGGATGAGTGCCTGGGCTGTGAGAGCTGCGTCGAGGTATGCCCCGCGAGCGCCATAACCGTGAAAGAAACGTAATATTTCCAGCAAACCCGCAGAGGAGTATCTCTGGATAAGAAACCCCAGGATAAGCGATGGAAGGCGTTCAAACCTTTCATCGCTTATTTATTTCGGGGAAATCTCCGGCCATAAACCATCAGATTATGGACGAAAATTCTTTTCGACAGACCCTGGAGAAAGTTGCCCAGACTTCTTTCCTTAGCGGAAATTCTATCCAGGTTTTAAAGGATGGCGTTTCCGCTTTTGAAGTCGTGTTCCGGGCAATAGATGCGGCCGAGCGGATGGCCTGCCTGGAGTTTTACATTTTCCGGGATGACCAAACAGGCTGGGAGTTGGCCGAGTTGCTGGCCCGGAAGAGGCGGGAGGGGGTCCGGATTTATTTGATCTACGATCATTTTGGCTCTCTTTCCACGACGGATCGTTTCTGGAGATTCCTGAAGACTGCGGGAGTGGAGATTCGCCCCTTTCATCCTCCCCGCTTAATGAATCCCAACATGTATTTCCACCGGAACCACCGCAAGCTGGTTGTTGTGGACGGGCGGGTGGCTTTCACGGGAGGGCTGAATGTCGGGGACGAATATCATGGGTTCAGGAAGAAAAAAGTGGGGGGTTGGAGAGATACGGGCGTGATGGTTCAGGGTCCCGCAGCCGCCTTTATGTTAAAAAAATTCCTGGAAAGCTGGAAAGAATGCGGCGGGGCCAGAATCCATGATCTGCCTGCAGGCGCAGGACGGAATCAAGAACAAGATAAAGCCGTGCTTCCTTTGTTCTCTTCATCCAGGAAGAGCATACGCTCCCTTAGGCAGTTGCTCCAGTTTAGCGTCCATGCCGCTAAGAAGTCTGTTCACCTCACCATGGCTTATTTCATTCCTAGCTGGAAGTTCCTTAAGGTTCTTTTAAAGGCCGCCCGCAGGGGCGTGGACGTGAAGATCATCTTGCCCGGCCAGACTGACTTGCGCATAGTTGCCTACGTGAGCCGGACTTACTATAAAACCCTGCTGCGGGAAGGAGCGCAGATTTATCATTACCAGCCCCGGGTGCTTCACGCCAAGACCCTGGTTTTTGACGGGATATGGAATATTGTGGGTTCGGCCAACCTGGATGCCCGCTCCCTCAATTACAATTATGAATGCGGCGTTGGGATATTGGACCGGGAGCTCGGCAATGAAATGGAAGAAATGTTCTGTCAGGACCTTAAGGATTCCACCCCCATAACCGAAGAGGATCAATCCCGCTGGCCTCTCCATGAAAGAGCCCTGGGAACTTTTTTCTCCTGGTTCCGGTCCTACTTGTAAAAAAGGTGTAAGTGATCAAAAAAATAAATGCACGTTTGCAAGTCTGACCCCTACCCCCTTACTCCAAGTTTTCCAGTGCGCTGAGCAGATGGCGCCGATAATATCCAGTACGCCGATCCGGGAGTCTTTGAGTAGGCATTTGACATAGATACTCATCTACCCTGTTGTGCATGCGGTGTTCCAGGATTTCTTGGAGAGCTTGGCGGGCGTCGGGCTGGTAGCCCCCCTGCCAGTTCTATCTTCCAAATTGCTTGGTCTCTTGAAAGCCTTGGTTTATGCTCATAATCGTTGCCGGCAACATGGGGTACCTTCTATTGAGTTGTTTTGGGTTAAATGACTCGATAGCCCACCCCATTTCTTTTTCCTGACACAAGAAGTGATACATTACCCTGGGGCCAATTAGGGCTTGACAAGATCTTTTGGCGGGTTAAAATACACTCACCTTTCTTCCGCAAATATCTCCATCCAAACCAACCTTTTAGAGCGGATCAGGAAAGGGATCTTTAGAAGAAGCCAATCTAGCCTTGAAGATGATTCTACTGCTCGTAGGGATACTTACATGATTTTGAGCTTATAGAGGCAATGGATTGGATTTCAGGAGAATGGATAATCCCGGATGGCTTTTATTCTAATGACCGCCACTTGCGCGGAATATCCCGAGAAATCCGTGACCTTCATTTTCAAGGTTCAAACCTGAAAGACAAGGCTTTTGGCCATTTTTAAGGATTTTCTAAAATCAGAGGGGGAGTAAATTATTGCTACTTTTATTGAGCCGGAGCCTTCTTCTCTCATGAAAGCGAAGGGATTGGCAAAAATCTTCAGGATTTATAACCCCCAGCATCGGCAAGAAAGGAGGAAAGAAATGAGTTCCGTTGACCTGACGAAGATCGATAGAGACAATTGGCTCCGGGACGTCTTCCCAGAATGGGGAACTTATTTAAACGAGGAGATCGAAGAAACCAAAGTCCCGCCCGGGAAGTTTTGCATGTGGTGGCTCTGTTGTACAGGTATTTGGGTTAAAACCCCTGGCGATGCTGATATCGCCGTTGATTTTTGGGCCCAGAGGGGGATGGCCACTAAGAAGTCCCCGCCCTATGAGGAAATCAAAGATACCCAGATTGTGCGCATGACCGGCTCCAGGGTGCGACATTCCTTCATCCGCGTCAGTCCTCAGGTCATCGACCCCTTTGCGGTAAAAAAACTCGATGCGGTTCTATCCACCCATATTCACCGCGACCATATCTGCCAGTATGTGGCCGCCGCTTCTCTGAAAAACACCGAATCCATCTTCATTGGCCCCAAAATGTCCGGGGACATTTGGGCTGGCTGGGGAGTTCCGGAAAAGAGGATCGTGCGCATGAAGCCGGGAGATCATTATAAAATTAAGGATACGGAGATCTTTGCCCTTGAATCATTCGATCGGACAGCCCTTTTGACCCCTCCACCCACCGGGGATCTCAGAGGGAAGTTCCCCGTGGACATGGACGAACGGGCGGTCAATTACGTGATCAAGACTCCTGGGGGAGCTATCTACCACAGCGGCGATTCCCACTTTTCTAATTATTACCTGAAACACGGCCGACAGCATGAAATTGATGTCTGCCTGGTTTCTTATGGAGAGAATGGCCCGGGAATCACCGACAAAGTGACGGCCTCTGACACGCTGCGCATTGCTTGGAGCCTTAACGCCAAGGTGCTGATCCCAATCCACTATGATCTCTGGTCTGCCCAGAACGCCGACCCCAATGAGTTAGTCCTTCTCCATGACTTCAATAAACATCTGATGAAGTTTAAACTCTTTATTTGGAAGGTGGGGGGAAAATTTACTTACCCCGATGACCAGGACAGAGGGAGATACCAATATCCCAAAGGGGATGAAAACTTCTTTGTAGATGAACCGAACATTCCTTTCCCCTCCTTCCTGTAAAGATGGGGGATATTTTGGGGGTTGGGGAGGAAGAGGGCACCGAAGAGAGTATCTTGGAGGGGGCAAATTTTTTTCCATGAAGGAGGTACCATGAACATTGAAGAAACTGCCGCTCATTTAGCCCGGGGGCGAGTCGTGGATTTGTCTAAGAAAGTAATGCCTGGAAATGCCGAAGGTCCCTTGGATACAGGGAAACGAAGGTATGAAATTCAGATGTTCACCTTCCCCCCGGGGGAGCTCATGCATAACATTGAGATGGAGAGCCATATCTCCACCCATGTGGAAGCCCCCTCTCATTTCGTCCCCGCCCTGCACAAAAGAAGCGCCAAAGACGTTAGCGAAGTGGATCTTTCCCGTTTTTTCGGCATGGCGGTGGTGGTGGATTGTAAAGATCTATCCCCCAGGACCCCCATCGGGAGGGAAGTGCTGCAGAGGTTCCAGGTTCGAGAAAAGGACATCGTTCTGGTTGGGAAGTGCACCCACCAGAAAGAGGATCGTTGTTATCTGGCCAAAGAAGGCATAGAGTATTTAGTCCAGAGGAAAATTAAAATGGTGGGCGTCGATGATACCGTATTCCCCGAAAACCCGGAATTTCGCCGCAAGGCTCTGGATAAGTATTTTACCCATGACCTTATGCTCTCCAATGACATTCCCATTATCGAAGGGTTGGCCAATCTGGCCGAGCTAAAAAAACCGCGGTTTCTTTTCTTTGGCTTTCCGGCGAAGATGGGCGGCCTGGAGTCTTTCCCCATCCGGGCCGTGGCCATCGAGGTAGATGAGTAGGGACGGATGAATGAAAAGGGGAAACGAGAAGGAGAATGAATCATTAACTGCCGAGCCTATACAAGGGTAATAAAAGGAGTGATTTCTATGCGGGGGGAAAGAAGATTTTGCCGGTTTTAAGAAAAAAAAGTGTTGACTTTTCCCCCCGTGGGTGTTGAATGCGATTACATTCAAGGCAAACGCCTAAAATAAAAAGGAGGATTCCGATGCTTTTGAATAAGGAAAGAGCGTTGCAGAAAATGAAAGAGTTTAATCTGGATGCCATTATTGCCTCCCATCCAGAGAACGTAAGTTACTTGGCTGATCATCAGAGTCATCTTCCTTACATGTACAGGTTTTTAAACGTGGAGAGTTTTGCCCTTTTCCCCAGGAGGGCGGACATTGCTCCAGCCTTAATTATCTCCAAGGGGGATATTGCCTGGGCCGCCCGATATCCATCCTGGATGCCCGAGGTCTACACCTTCGGCAATGATTTCTATATAGTGAATCCCGAAGGAACCCTATCGAAGGGGGAAGGGAGATACAAGGAGATATTGGATGATCGTGGGAGGCACGCTCCTACCGCCGGAGAAGTGATTGTCAAAGCCTTGAAGCAGAAAGGCCTGGATAGGGGGAGGATCGGATTGGATGAGAAGAATGTTTATCCCTCGACCAGGGAAGAGATCCAAAGCGGGTTGCCCCATGCGACCATCCTCGATGCTTTTGAACTTTTCCGGTTGGTTCGAATGGTGAAAACTCCAGAAGAATTGGAGCGGATTAAGACCGTGGGGCTTTTGAATGAGAGATCGGTGCAGTCCGTCCTCAATCGCCTCGCCGAAGGAGTAAGCGAAGATGAGCTTACCCAGCATTTCTTGGAATGCACAGCCAAGGAAGGGGCCGTTTTCGAATTCTGGAACACAGCCTCAGGAACGCAGTCTTCCATGACCATCATGTCCTTTGGGCATTTTCATCCTCCTTCTGGGTATCGGCTAAAGAAGGGAGATATGTTCCGGTACGACGGGGGAAGCATTTACCACAAATACCATTCCGATGCCGGCGGGTGCGCCGTTCTGGGAACCCCCACTCAAAGGCAAAAAGCTGCTTATCGGGCGATCGAGGCGGGTATGGAAAGGGCCATGGAGTTATTAAGGCCTGGGGCCATTCCCTCCAAGTTATTTGAAGAGGCGGCGTTGGCAGTTGAGAAAGCCGGGCTAAAAGGCTATACCAAATTGGCCCATTTTTGCGGCCATGGGATCGGGATTGAAGCCCGAGATTATCCTATTTTTACGAAGCCGATGAAAGCTACGAGTCCATTTCTTCCAGGGAACTACGACCTGCCGGTTGAGGAAAGGATGGTGATCAGCATCGAAGTTCCCTACGGGGAATTGGGTCTGGGTGGGTTCCAGGTAGAATATACTTTGTTGGTAAAGAAAGACGGGTGCGAGAAGCTCTATCCCCACCATCGGGAGCTGGTGGTTCGTTAAAGTCCTCCGCTCCTCACGAAAGGGGCAGGTTTATTTTTAGCCGCCAAGGATGAGCGGAGTTTTGAATTCGGTACCACAGGGCTACCCAAAATAAGAAGTTGCCAAATCCAAAGAGGAGGTCAAGGGAGTGGTCAAAATAAGGGATTTGAGTTACACGATGAAGAATTACAGCATGGAACCGAACGAGGTGAAGATCACCCACATGAGTCATGCCGAAAGCCTGAGAAGGCAGGCCAAACGGGTCGGCCTCCGCACCGATCAAGTCGCCCCTTTCGGGGCCAACGATCATGTGATTACCCTCAGCCATGCGGGCACGCACGTGGATGCTCCCTGGCATTTCGGGCCGACCTCGGAAGGCAAGCCGTCGAAAAAGATCGATCAAGTTCCCCTGGAGTGGTGCTTTGGCAATGGGGTCTTCCTGGATTTCAGTCAAACCCGGAAACCCGGGGAGGCCATCTCCACGGAAGACCTGAAGAAAGAACTCCAGCGGATCGGGTACACCCTGAAGCCGATGGATATCGTGATGATCCGCACGGGGGCGGAAGATTACGAAGATGATCCCCGATTCGGGGAGATGGCCTCCGGTCTGGTCAAGGAATCCCTCTACTGGCTCCTCGACCGGGGGATCAAGCTGATCGGGACCGATGCCTATACTCTGGATATTCCCATCCCCCGCATGGTGGAGGAGCTAAAAAAGGGCAACAAAGCCGCCTTTTTCCCCGTTCATTATGCCGGGCGGGATCGGGAATACATCCACGCCGAGAAGCTTTCCAATTTAAAAAGCCTGCCCCAGCCCTTTGGTTTCAAGGTGGCCATCTTCCCCATCAAAATCGACGAAGGGGCCGGGGGATGGAGCCGGGCCGTGGCCATTGAGGGGGAAGGGACGCTCACCAAAGGGCCTGAGATTCTCGACCTCAGCGTTCCCATCATGTCGCAATCCATGGAACGGTATGATATAAGCGTCGATCATATCAGCCATGAGGAGGGAGCCCGGAGGCTCGCCAAGAGGTACGGGATCAGCCTAAAGCTCCTGCCCACTCCGGACCTGTACGCCAATGATGAGGTTTCTTGTTCCAGTCACGCGGGCACTCACGTGGATGCCCCCTGGCATTTCGGGTCGGTCGTAGAAGGGAGGCCGGCCAGGACCATCGATCAGGTTCCCCTGGAATGGTGCTACGGAGACGGCGTGCTCCTGGATTTCTCCCATAAGAAGGCCTGTGACCCGATCACGGTCATCGACCTCATGAAGGAATTGGAGCGAATCGGTTATACGCTCAAACGCGGGGATATCGTGCTGATTCGGACCGGAGCCGAAGATCACTTTTTTGACGACCCGAATTTTAACGAGGTGGCCACGGGCCTGAGCGGCGATGCTCTCATGTGGCTGTACAGCCAAGGGGTCATCATGACGGGAACCGATTCCTTCACCATGGACATCTCCATCGATATCATGTGCCAAAAGTTAAAGGGCGGCGATACGGCCGCATATTTTCCCGTGCACAAGGGGAGTATCGTGAAAGATAGCTGTCACGTGGAGAAGCTGTATAACCTGAAGAAACTTCCCCGGCCTTTCGGGTTCAAAGTCGCCATGTTTCCCATCAAGCTGGAAAATTGTGCCGGAGGGTGGACCCGGGCCGTGGCCATTCTTTAGGAAATCGGGAAGCAGAGGGTCCTGAAAGGAGAGGCCCAAAGCTGTCTTCTCTCTACTCCAAACACTGTAGACACCATGAAAGGGTTGAATTCTATGCGCGCTCTTTTCGTTTTTACCCCTGCCGAATCCAAAAGGCTGATCGGGAAAGCAGTGGCCAGTATGGAAGAGGTAAAAAGGGCCAAAGAACAGAACAAAATTCTCGTCGGGCACGGCTCAACGAATGTTTTCGTGGCCGAAGAGATCCTGGGAAAAGAAAAAATTTCCGAGCTGCTGAACCGGAATTCTTACCTTTCCGGGGTGATTCTAAGAGGAATTCTCTGCACCACTCTGGGCAAAGAGAAGCCTCCCATCCTGGTGCTGAATCGCGGGAACATCGAACCCCCCGCGGCTACGATGGCTGATATGTTAAAAGACTTCGGGCGGGACTCGATCTTCATTAAAGGGGCCAACGCTGTGGATATTGAAGGAAATGCGGCAGCTTTCATGGCCCACCCCGAAGGGGGGACGATCGGCTGGGCGATCGGCACGATCCTGGCCCGGGGGATCCGCCTGATCGTCCCCGTTGGTCTCGAGAAATTGATTCCATCGGTAAAAAGAGCTGTGTCTTTGTGTGGCCAGCAGACTTTCGATTATTGCCAGGGGCTTAAGGTTGGCTTGATTCCCCTGCCTGGGGCCAAAGTGGTCACGGAAGTTGAAGCCTTAAGGACCTTGGCCGGAGTGGAATCCTTCCAGGTGGCCTCGGGAGGGTGCAGCGGCTCAGAGGGAGCGGTCACCCTGGTTGCGGAAGGAGAAACGGCGAGGGTCAAAAAGGCCATCCAGATCGTCGAAGCAATTAAGGGCGAACCCCCATTGAAGCCCCGGAAAGGGATTTGCCAAACGTGCGTCCCTTCTTCTCCGGCACAACCCAAGGATTATAAATTTGATGGGCTCCCCTCGCGCTGCCCCCATGAAGGAAAGGCAGAAGAGGAAATCCCCCCATACCTGAGGAACCGGTGAGATTTCTCTCCGAACGACTCTCGACTCACACCAACGTGAAGGTGTATAGTTTCTATTCTCGGTTTTTTAAATGGACAATTCAGCAGTCGACAATTAAAATTTGACCCACTTCAAAATACTTCTTTGGAGATGAGGGAAGGAATCTTCCTCATTAAAACTTTTTAAAAGGGGGGCAAAGGTCATGGAAGAGGAGAGGAAAGATTTTATAGGGATGACGCGGAGAGAGTTCCTTTACGTGAGCGGGGCTGGGATAACTTTGGCTATCTTTCCCGAATTAGCCATTGGAGCAGAAAAAAAGCCTAAATACGGGGGTCGGTTGCGGGTCGGTGAACGCTGGGGTTCGCCAGGGCTGGATGCCCATAAGAATTACCTACCCCTTGACATGTTCAGTTATACCCTGATGTACAATGGCCTTACAATCATGGGTCCCCTGCCGCAAGTGAGAATGTATCCCGATCTGGCCAAATCCTGGAAAATCTCCACGGATGGAATTGAGTATACCTTTTCCTTGAGGGAAGGAGTGAAATTTCACCATGGGAAAGAACTAGATAGTGCAGATGTGAAGTACTCGATGGAACGGGTGATGAATCCGGCCACCCGATCGCCCAAGGCGTCTGCCTACGCACTGATCGATTCAGTCAATGTCATCGACAAATATCATGTCATGATCAGGCTGAAAGAGCCTTTTGGCCCGCTTTTAACCACCCTGACCGTCCAGAACTGCTCCATCATCCCGGCGGGTTGGGAGCCAACTGCGATTAAGCCGGCGCCGGGGACAGGGCCTTTTGTTTTCAAGTCACTTGTTCTACATGAAACCATAGAATTTACCCGATTTGATCAATATTGGGAGGTTGACGAAAAGACGGGGGACCGCCTTCCTTATTTAGATAGCATCCATGTGCAAAAAATTGCTGATCCTACGGTCCGTTGGACTGCCCTTAGGGCAGGCGATATAGATTACACCATGGATATACCTAGAAAGGCCAGTATTGAGGCCATGAAGAATCCAATACCTGGGATAACGATAGTACTGCCCCAGCCTGTTGGTAATACGTGGATATGGTTTAATGTAAATACCCCCCCTTTTGATAACAAGAAAGTGCGGCAAGCTATTGCCTATGCCATTGATAAAGAAGAACTTATCAAGGCTTCTCTATGGGGTTTTGGAGAAAAAATCAACAATCAGCCTTTCCTGAACCGTTCGCGGATGTATATTCCTATCCCGGACAGGGAAGTGAATTTGGCTAAAGCAAAACAGCTTCTCGCTGAAGCAGGGTACCCAAAGGGATTTAAAACAGAATTTTTTGTACCAGCCGGTATGGTCTCTGACTTGGATGGTTGTCAAGTCGTTATAGGTCAATTGAAAGAGATTGGGATTGACGCCACGATGAAAGTTATAGACAGACCAGCCTGGGCGAAAAGTATGAGAGATGGGGACTATGCTGTTTCGTTAAGAGGGGATACTGAAAGGGTTGACCTAGACGACGCCTACTACATGTATTTGCATTCAGGGGAGATTGGCAAGAATAATTGGTCCCGATACAGCAACAAGGAACTCGATAAGTTGCTGGAGAAAGGGCGAGCGACCTGGAAAATGGAGGATCGAATTCCTATTTATAGGAAAGTGGTTGAAATTATAAAAGAAGACCTTCCCATTCTGTACCTGGCCAAAACCGTTATGCCCCTTGTCCACCGAGATTATGTCAAAGGGCATGAATTTGGTGCGGCTACCTGGTTCGGCTATTACGGCGGCGGGATGAAGAAAGTTTGGCTGGACAAATAAGGGAAAAAGAGAATCCTGCCGGCATATCTCCGGCTGCAGGATGTACGCTCAACAAGGCCGGTCCTTGCGTATTTCCTAAGGCATCCTGGAGGATTGATTTCTTTGCCCTCAGGAAATAGACGGATAAGCTTATTCTTCCTTACGGAAAGGAGTTGGGTCATGAAATGTAGGGTCTTAAGTTTTTTCCTCATTGCGACTCTCATCTTTCTGGGCGCCTGCCAGAAGAAAGAACCGGAGAAGAAGGAGGCGGGTAAAAAAGTTTCTGCCGGTTATGTCATCAAATTTAAGCCCAATGATAGCCTGGAGTTAGTCCCCGCTAAAACCTTTATTCTACAGCCCGGCCCGGTTGAAGGAGCAAATAAATTCTGCATTGATGTGGTCGCGAAAGGGATCGATCCCCTATCGGCATTATCTTTTGATTTGAACTTTGACCCAGCCGTCGCCAGTTATCAAGAATATAGACCAGGATTTTTGTTGGAACAGAAGGGGAAGCCCCTATACAAAGTTGGGCCCAAGGGTGAGCAGAAGGGAAAATTGGAAGTGAAGGTATCCTATGAGTCTGGAGAGGGAGCCAGCGGGACTGGTAAAGTCGTCACCCTTTGCTTTAAAGCCCTTGAACCAGGGAGGAGTAATTTCTTATTTGAGAATGGCGAGCTTCTAGGTTCCCAAAAGAAAAAGATGCCTGATACCGAGTGGGTTGGGGGTCTGCTCTGGATTTTGGAAACCAGGTGATTTCCCTTTTCCACTTCAGGATATCCGGTTGAGCCGGGGATCTTCTTCAAAAGGAATGGATGATTTTGGGGCTTTTTAAAAAACTGGGAGGGTTGGAATTCATAAGTGCTTAACTTCCCTGCATCCGCATCCCTTGTAAGCCCTCCGTCTCCTTTCCCTTATATCAGGACATAAATTCTCTATTAGCAGGAAAAGACATTTTTTCCTGCAGGCTCGCAGGAGGAAGGGGCTTCGTTTAACCCAAGAGGGATCGGAAAGTTCGCGCTGGGTGAGGATAAGACCAGAAAAGGCTCAAAAGAAAGATACGCAGGCGGGAGATAACGAAGGAGCAAGAGTGAACCTGAATATCTCCAGAGAGGGGAGCACTGGTTTGCTTTGCGGGTAAAAATACTGGGAGGAGGCGAACGATGGCAACCATACCTAAAGAAACGCTGTTAAAAATTTACAGTAACATGGTGCGATTGCGGCTTTTTGACGACAAGGTGAATTTACTCGTGGAAAGCGGGATCCGCATAACCCAGCATTCCACTCGGGGACAGGAGGCGACCCAGATCGCCGCGACGGCCGCCCTGGAGCCCACCGATTA
>VGSF01000072.1 GCA_016875165.1 Deltaproteobacteria bacterium | reverse complement strand
TGCCGAGAAGTCATCCTGGGAAGATATCTCTTTTTGATTTGGAAATTTCTATCAAGCTGCTGTTGATCTTTCCAGAATCCGACAGCCAAGCCAGCCAGATAGGCTGCACCCAGAGCTGTCGTCTCGGTCGTTTCCTGGACAGCCACCGGAACCCCCAAAATGTCAGCTTGAAATTGCATAAGGAATTCATTGGCTGTCGCCCCTCCATCCACCCGTAATTCTTTCAGGGCGCTACCCGAATCAACTTCCATACACTCCAGAACATCCCTGGTTTGATAGGCTATGGATTCTAAAGCGGCCCGCGCAATATGGGCCTGGGTCGTTCCCCGGGTGATCCCTATGATTGTGCCCCTGGCATACATGTCCCAATGAGGAGCCCCGAGACCGACGAACGCAGGGACAAAATAGACCCCCTCGTTGGAAGGAAGGCTTCGGGCCAAATTTTCACTTTCGGAAGCCTGTTGAATTATACGCATTCCGTCCCGTAGCCACTGGATCGCCGCTCCGCCGATAAAGATACTCCCTTCCAGGGCATATTCGACTTTACGCCCGATCCCCCAGGCGATGGTGGTCAGGAGATTCTTCCCGGAGAGGACCGGCTTTCTCCCCGTATTAATCAAGAGGAAACAACCTGTGCCATAGGTATTTTTTGACTGTCCTTTGCGGAAGCAAGTTTGGCCAAATAGAGCTCCCTGTTGGTCCCCCACGATGCCGGCCACGGGAATTTCAGCGCCCCCAAAAACTCCAGCCGAAGTTGACCCATAAATTTTGCTGGAAGCTCCGACAGTCGGCAGGATTTTTTCCGGGATTTGAAAATACTCTAAAATTTCTCCATCCCAGGAAAGCTGATGAATATTATAAAGCATGGTTCTCGATGCGTTGGAATAATCTGTTACATGAAAATTTTTTCCCATAAGCTGATAGGCCAACCAACTGTCTATGGTTCCAAAGGACAGATCCCCTCTTTCCGCTGCCCGGCGGATCGCCTGGCGATGCTCCAAAATCCATTGAATCTTGGTGGCTGAAAAATAGGCGTCAACCACCAGTCCGGTTTTTTGGCGGATCTTTTCGGCAAATTTCGTCTTCTTGATTTCCGAACAAACCGGAGCGGTTCTCCGGCATTGCCAGACAATGGCGTTATATACAGGTTGGCCGCTTTCCCTGTCCCAGATTAAACTTGTCTCCCTCTGGTTGGTGATGCCGATGGCCGCGATCCTGTTAGGGGAAATATTAAGCATACCGATGGCCCGCCGGGCAGCTTCCATCTGTGAATCCCATATTTCCACCGGGTCGTGTTCCACCCAGCCGGGTTTGGGATAGATTTGTCTGAACTCCCTGGCGGTTAGACTAACTACCTTCCCCTGATGGTTGAAAATCACCGCCCGGGAACTGGTAGTCCCCTGGTCCAAAGCCATGATAAATTTTTCTGACATAGATAAATCCTTTAATAGGGTTCAAGGGGCCAAGGATTCCAGGGGTCGAGTGAAAAAAATAAAACCCTTGAACCCTCGGCTCCTTGACCCCTGTATTTTTCACAGCCATTTCTTCTTCCAGAAAATAATCAGCATAAACATGGCGATGGAAGCCATGATGAGCCAAATCCCCGGATACCCCCATCGCCATTCCAATTCCGGCATGAATTTAAAATTCATTCCGTACACTCCGGCGATAAAAGTAAGAGGCATGAAGATCGTAGCGATGATCGTGAGCACCTTCATTACGGCATTCATCCGGTTATTGACGCTGGAGAGATAGATGTCCATCATTCCGGAAAGCATATCCCGGATTGTCTCGATGGTATCCATCATCTGAATCGTGTGATCATAAACATCCCTAAGATATAAACGAGTGCTATCGCGGATCCGCAAGGATTCACCCCGCTCCAGGCCACCGATGACTTCCCGCAAAGGCCAGACCCATTTTCGGAAAAAAATCATCTCCCTTTTTAAGTTCTGGATTTTAAGCAGAGTCTGGGTGGTAGGATTTACAACCAGCTTCTGTTCCAGCGTCTCGATTTTATCTCCCATCTTTTCCAGTATGCCGAAATAATTATCCACGACGGTGTCCAATAATGTGTAAAGTAAATAATCTGCCCCAATTTTTCTCAGGCGCCCCTTTCCGTTCCTGATCCGCTCCTGGATGGGGGCAAACACACTTCCTTCCCCCTCCACAAAAGACAGGACGGCATTCGAACGGAGCACCAGGCTGACCTGTTCGGCCGAGATCTCGCCTGTGCGGTCATCGTAAGAAAGCATCTTTAAGACAATAAAAAGATCTTCTCCATAATCTTCTATTTTCGGGCGCTGATCGGTATTTAAGATATCTTCCATGACCAAGGGGTGTAACCCGAAACAATTCCCCAATTTTTCCAGAACCTCTACTTCGTGGACGCCGGCCACATGCACCCAGGTCACCTTGGGCTCATCCTTAAATAAAAAGCATTCATCGAAGGTGGCCAGTTCCTTCTCCTGAAAACTTTGTTCATCGTACTCAAAAACTTTGATTTTTGTCCGTTCGTTTTTCTTCTCCCCGATATGTACAAGGGTCCCCGGAGGGAGGCCGGACTTCTTCGATCTTTTTTTGATCAATTTAGACATCGTAAATTTCCCCTCAAATAAAGCGAAAAAAACCAGAATTCTGATTTCCCTTCAACAGTAGGGGTTCGAACAGGTGTTTTATATCCTGACTCCTATCGCTCATCATGCTCCTCGGAAGGCCATTTTCAACTCATACACCCCTTGTTCATTTCTCTTTTGAATATCAAAACCCATTTTTCCAAACAGATGAAGCATGGGTTTATTTTCTACAAGGACTTCGGCCGTGAAACCTAACAGCCCCTCCCGTTTAGCCAGATAGGTTAAATACGACAGGAAGGCCGTACCAATCCCTTTATTTTGGTGATCATCCCGGACGACCAGGGCCACCTCCGCGGTATGGGTATTTTCATTGATCCCGTACTGTCCGACGGCAACGACTTTTTCCATTTCGGCATCTTGGACTGTAGCCAGGATAACCATCTCTTTGGTGTAATCGATGATAACGAACTCCTGTAAGCGTTCATGAGGCATATCCTGGCGCATGGAAATAAACCGCCGGTAAAGACTGTTGTCGGAAAGGGCATAAAAAAAATCTTTTAACAATGGTTCATCGCTGATTTTCACCGGCCGGAACAGGACCTGGAATCCCATGCTTGTGGTCTGATAGGCTTCCAGGTGTAAGGGGTATTCCCCTTTTTTCCCGGGGATAAAGGCCTGATCGCGGTAGATCAACCTGGCCTCCTTGGCTTTTTCGATCAGCCAGGGGCGAAATTTGGGATGGGCGATGGAAATCAATTCCATCGCTCTTTCCCGGATATTCTTTCCATGAAGATAAGCAATGCCGTACTCGCTCACCACATAGTGAATATCCCCGCGCATCAAGGTGACCCCCGCTCCTTCGCGCAGGAAAGGGATAATGCGGGAAACTTTTTCCCACTCGGCAGTTGATTGAATCGCCAGGATGGTTTTTCCGCCCGGGGCCAGCACCGCTCCCCGCATAAAATCAGCCTGTCCCCCAACTCCGCTGTAGAAGGTTTTTCCCAGAGATTCGGCGGTAGCCTGGCCGGTGAGATCAATTTCCAAGGCGGCATTGATGGCGGTCATATTTTGCTGGCTGGAGATGGTCAAAGGATTATTGGTGTAGTCAATAGTCCGAAATTCAATGGTGGGATTATCATGGATGAATTCATAGGTTTTCTGGTGCCCCATGCAAAACGTGGCCACCGTTTTTCCTCGGTTGAGGGTTTTACGGGTGTTATCAATGACCCCTTTCTTTATCAGTTCGACCATCCCGTCCGTCAATAATTCGGAATGGACGCCTAAGTTATTTTTATCGCCGAATTTAGCCAGGATGGCATTCGGCAAACTCCCATAACCCACCTGAATTGTATCCCCGTCCTGAACAATACGGGCCACATACTTACCAATCTGCTGGGCCACTTCATCGGGCAGGACAGCTTCATATTCCAAGAGCGGCTCATCGTGGCAGAGAATGAAATCTACGTCTTCTATACTGATGAACCCGTCTCCGTGTGTCCGCGGCATATAATTGTTCACCTGAGCGATGACGATGGAGGCCTTTTCTACCGCGGCTTTGACAATATCTACGCTGATCCCCAGGCTCATGTACCCGTGAGCATCCGGGGGGGAAGTCTGAACCAGCGCCACATGAATGGGCACCATCCCCCGATAGATCAAATCCGGAACGTGCGCTAAAAAAATAGGGGTATAGTCCGCCATCCCCTGGTTGACCGCTTCCCGGGAATTGGCCCCCACGAAGAAAGAATTGTGGCGAAAATTATATTTGAATTTTTCGTTGGTGTAGGGGGCTACTCCCAGCGTCCAAACCTGAAAAACTTCCGCGTCGAAAAAAGCCTTGGGATTCGATTCGACATATTGGATCAGGGCCCGCACAAGATGCTGAGGTTCGCCGCAGGCGGTATGGATGAAAATTCTGTCTCCGCGGTGGATATGACTGAAGATCTCCGCTTCGGACCCAAATTTTTCCGGGCAGATCTTCTTCATCTTCTCGCAAATTTCATTCTTGATTCCCAAGTTCATCTATAAGCCTCCTTACAAGGCTGCGCGGGTCTCTGAATTGTGCCGGCCATGAATAGCTTAAATTTTTACAATGGATTAAGAAGAGAAGGGCCTTGGCCCTAAATGAGTGGAAAAAGGAAGAGATCATAGGAGTTGCCGATTGCGGATTTCCATACTTCCCATTCTTAAATCCGCTGTTTTCAGTCGGGGGCATAGATTACATCGATGGCCAGAGCATTTTTCTTGCCCACTGCCCGAAAGGCATGGGGAAGGCTGGAATCAAAATACAGGCTGTCGCCCGGCTCCAATACAAAAGTTTCCTCCTCGTAATTGAACTCAAGCTCTCCCTCCAGAACAAAGACGAATTCTTCCCCTTTATGGGTGAAAAAAAGGAGGTCCTCTTTCTTTTTCACCTCAAACTGGACCTGAAAAGGCTCCATGTGTTTATCCACTTTGGGGTAAGCCAGGGACTCATAATAATACCCTACCCTGGATGAATCCTCGTGGATCCGCCGGAAGACCTGCTTGCGCTCGTTCTTGCGCACAACCACGGCCTTCTTTCCCGATTCCTCCGCCTGGAAAAAATAGCCTATGTTCACATTCAGGGCTTTGGAGATCTTCAGGAGAGTAGCCACGGGAGGGGCTACAACCTCGCTCTCGATCTGAGAGAGAAGGGGTTTGGAAAGGCTGGTTTTATCAGCCATCTGCTGCAAGGACATCCCCCTCCGCTGCCTGAGAGTTTTAATCTTCTGCCCCAGATTCAGTTCTTTCAGTTCTTCTTTCAACTCCGTGGTCATGGGTTCCTCCGTTCTTTCCGGCTTTCACTCTTCTAAAATCTAACTTGATGGTCCATATTTTTCAAGATAAATTTGCAGTTCTGACCCCTTTGATTACTAACGCCTTCCTTGACGCCCGGAGATTTTTGCGTTATAAATATATTAGTGATTCCTCGCGTAAGATTTTGGAAAGGAATAACCGGTGGCCAAACTGAAAAAAAATAATAAGCCTCGAACAATAGAGGAGCTGAAAAAAGCACATTATCCTGTCCGCACGGTTAAGGAAGAGATGCGCCGGAACCTGATCGCTAAAATACGCAATGGCGCGGAGCTCTTCCCAGGCATCATCGGCTATGAGGAAACCGTAATTCCCCGGATTGAAAATGCCATACTATCAGGGCAGGACATTATTTTCTTGGGTGAAAGGGGACAGGCCAAAACTCGCCTGATGCGCAGCATGGTCAACCTGCTCGACGAAGAAATCCCGGCCATGGCTGGCTGTGAAATTAACGACAACCCTTTTCAGCCGATCTGCAAAAGTTGCCGGGAGAAAATTACGTCTCTTAGAGACCGGGCAGAGATCGTCTGGCTGGGCCGGGAACGCCGGTATGGAGAAAAACTGGCCACTCCGGATGTGACCATCGCTGACCTCATCGGAGAAGTGGACCCAATCAAGGTGGCTGAAGGCCGCTACCTGTCCGATGAATTAACCATTCATTACGGACTTATCCCGCGCACCCACCGCGGCATTTTCGCCATAAATGAACTTCCCGACCTGGGGGAAAAGATCCAGGTGGGGCTTTTCAACATCATGGAAGAGCGTGACGTGCAGATCCGCGGGTACAAGATTCGTCTGCCCCTCGATGTTTACATAGTGGCCAGCGCTAACCCGGAAGACTATACCAACCGGGGCCGGATTATCACTCCGCTCAAGGACCGCTATGGCTCGGAAATCCGCACCCACTATCCCCGCTCCCGGGAGGCGGAAATCAGGATCATGGAGCAGGAAAGAACTCGCTTCGATGATGACGGTTCTTTTCAAACCATCATTCCCTCTTATCTGCAGGAGTTAATTGCCGAAATCACCAGTCTGGCCCGCCAGTCGCCGGAAATCAACCACCGCTCCGGAGTCTCGGTCCGTGTTTCCATCTCGAATTACGAAAACCTCATCAGCAACGCTTTCCGGCGAGCCATCCGTCTGGGAGAATTTGAAGTCGTTCCCCGGGTCAGTGATTTGCCCTACTTGGTGGCTTCCACCGGCGGGAAAATCGAACTTGAAAGCGTGGACGAAGACCGGGGAGAAAATCTCATTGAAAAACTGATTGCCAAAGCGACCCTCAACACTTTTAACCAGTACTTTCAGGTTCAGCAATTTGACGCCTTCTTAGCCAGGTTTAAAAGCGGCTGGTCCATCGAAGTTTCCGAAGCCATGAAATCAACGATCTATGAAGAGAAAGCTCACGAAATTCAATCCCACAGCGGAGAAATGAACGGGTTGATCGAAGGCTTAAAAAAGCTTAAGTGCGATAAAAGCCCGGCCACCTTAGCTTCGGGTTTGGAGTTTATCCTCGAGGGTTTGCACCTTCATCATCGTCTGCATAAGGAACAATTACCAGGAAAAACCAACTATCGAGCATGACACGCCTCTTCATCCTCTCCCTTTTTCCAACCGGGGAAGAGGGAAAGAGTTGAAGAAACCGATTAGGTATAATAATTCTAAGAGGAAGGTTATGGAACAATTTAAAGAGCCGGCTGGAAAAAATCCCCCTTCTCCAAAATCACTGAACGAATTGATGAACCTCCTCATGAAGCTTAACGCCAAGCTCAGGGAGAAAATTTCACCCGCCAAGAAAAGGGATAATGCTGCGGAAAAAGTGGATATGGTCATCATCATCATGACCAACCGGGAAGAAAAAGCCAGATCTCCCAAACCCTCCCGGCATTCAAAGCCGGAATCGGCAAAGGGCGATTGGATTCAGGATCTTTGCGCAGAAATCGAACGGGGGCCGCAACCCAAAAAATAATCCGCTTGCCGATTGCCCAAGAAAAAATCTGAAATCGGAAAAATCAGAAAAAATTTCTTGACAAAAAATTCTCTTTCTTTTATTATCTTTATCGCTTAATGCCTCAGCCGGCACCCATAAAATTAAATTAGCCACAGAGGATACAGAGATCACAGAGTTCTTAAAACCATGATTAAAAAAAAGAAAAGGATAATTGTCAAACGTCTAAAGTGATCCAGATGCAGGCGATACTGAAGTTGAAAAAAGGAAATTCCTATAAATTTAAAAGCAATCTCTGAAAAAGGAGGAGAGCGATGAAAAAGATCATGGTGGCCGTCTTAATTGTTTTCTTGGTATTCGTCCTTCAATCCTCAGCCTGGGCGAAAGAAAAACTGCGGGTCGGCGTCCTTTATTCTCTTACAGGATCATTTGCTCTCGCCGGCGCCGAAGCGGGTTATCGCGGCAGCCTGCTGGCCATGGATATGTGGAATGAAAAAGGGGGGATTCAAAACAAATATGAACTGGTTCCGGTAACCTCGGATGCCCAGTCCAACCCGGATGTGGCCATCCGGGAAGCGGAGCGGCTCATCCACGTGGAAAAGGTCCCCATCATCACCGGAATCTATTCCAGCGGCATTGGCGTGCCCCTCGCTCCCATCTGCGACAAGAATAAAACCATCCTCTGGATCCAGATTGCCATCTCCGATAAAGTGGTGGAAGGAAGGAACCTCCAGTATGTCTTCCGCCCGCAACCGATGGGCTCGCAATGGGGGCAGAGTTCGGTGGAGTTTTTGAAAGACAACTCCTCTCTTTTGGGAGTCAAAGATCCCGGGCAGATTAAAGTGGCGGTTATCTATGAGGATGGCCCGTATGGCATGAGCGTTTCCGTAGCCAACCTGGAACGGGCCGGAAAGTATGGCATGAAAGTCGTCATGAAAGAAGGTTATGACCATAAAGCCAAAGATCTATCCTCCATGGTCTTGAAGCTCAAAGCCGCCGCCCCTGATGCCATTCTGCATACCGGCTATTATCCGGACATTGTTCTCTTCCTGCGCCAGGCGCGCGAGCTGGGATTCAAGACCAAAGCCATCATCGGCCATGGCGCTGGTTATGCCAACTTTCCCAACCTGGAAAAATCCCTCGGGCGGGAGATCATGAATTATATTTACAACGTGGACAATGCCCCGGCCCAGAACCTGGATCAGAAAAAACTGCGCAAAGACATGGGACTGGTGATAAATGAATTTCTCAAACGATATAACGATAAATACAAAGAAGCTTCTCCCCCGGCCCATGCCACCATGGGATTTGGGCATACCTGGATGCTAATGGAGACCCTGGACTTTGCCGTGAAGAAATATGGCGCCCCAACTCCCGACAATATCCGCAAAGCAGCCCTGGAAATTGACATCCTCGAGGGAGCCTCGCCCAGCGGCTACGGAATGAAGTTCAATCCCCCCGATCATAAATTTGCCGGACAAAATGCCCGGTCCTACCCGGTGCTCATGCAATGGATCGATGGAAATGTCCAGGTGGTCTGGCCGGGCGCCATGAAATCCGTTGAACCCAGGCTCCCCTTCCCCGCCGCCTCCCCGTTTGCCGTAAAGTGATCACCGGGCCACTGGCGCCTGCACCAAATAGAAGGGCAGAGGATCCTCTGCCCTTCAGAAAATAGGTTTTTTCCCATGCTTGAAGTGAGCGCAGTCGATAAATTCTTCGGCGGTTTTCAGGCTTTGAAACAGATCAACCTCCAGGTGACGGAAGGGGAATTTCGCGGCCTGATCGGCCCAAACGGTTCCGGCAAGACTACCATCTTCAACGTCATCTCCGGGGTCTATAAACCCTCAGCCGGCAAGATCAAATTTTTAGGGAAGGATATTACCGAGCATACTCCCGATAAAATCTGTCACGCCGGCATTACTCGCTCCTTCCAGATACCCCGCCCTTTTAAAGAGATGACCGTTGTGGAAAATGTAACCCTGGGAGCTCTCTTCGGAAAAGGAAACGCCGCTTCCGCCAAAGAGGATCCTTCTTCTGAGGCCCGCAGGTGGCTGGAATTTGTAGGGCTGCGCGTTGATGAAAATACCATGCCCGGAGAACTCACCGCCGGCAACTTGCGGCGGCTGGAGCTGGCCCGGGCTCTGGCCACCCATCCCCGGCTTCTATTGGCGGATGAGGTGCTGAGCGGGCTCAATCAGGAAGAAATAACCCAGGCTTCTATGGTATTGAAGAAGATCCGGGAAGAGCTGAAGATCACCATCATCTGGGTGGAACATATCATGCGCGCCCTGATGAACCTGGTGGACCGGGTTACGGTCCTGGATTACGGCCAGATCATTGCTGAAGGCACCCCTGAGGAAGTCTCCAGAAATCCAAAGGTCATTGAAGCGTATCTGGGAGAAGAAGAAACATCGAGCCATGCTTGAAATCAAGAGTCTAAATGTTTACTACGGAGAGTTCCAGGCCCTGTTCGAGGTTTCCCTGCGGGTATTAGAAGGGGAGACCGTGATCACGGTTGGTCCCAACGGCGCGGGAAAATCGACCCTGCTTAAAACCATCTCCGGCCTTTTCCGGCCACGGTCCGGAACAATCACCTTCCTGGGAAAACGGATCGATGGCCTTCCTGCCCATCGGATCGTGGAAATGGGAATTGCCCAGGTCCCCGAGGGAGGATGGCTTTTTCCTCAATTGACTGTCCTGGAAAATCTTAAAGTGGGTTCCTACCTCAAAGGATCCCGAAGAGAATATGCCCCAACGCTTAAAGATATCTATCGCCTTTTCCCCATCCTGGACGAGCGTAAAAAGCAAGTGGCCGATACCTTGAGCGGAGGGGAACGACAGATGCTGGCCATTGCCCGGAGTCTCATGTCCCGGCCTAAGTTGATTCTCCTCGATGAGCCATCCTCGGGCCTGGCCCCGCGGGTTGTCTCCCGGGTTTTTGAGTTTGTGAAACAGATCAAAGCTACGGGATATGCCATTTTGATGGTCGAACAGAACGTCCGCAAGGCGCTTCATCTTTCTGATAGGGCCTATCTAATGGAGTCGGGAAGAGTGCATAAGGAAGGAGTAAGGCAGTCTTTTCTGGATGACCCCTACATCAAAAAGGCCTATATTGGTTTATAAATTATGGTAGAACTACTCCTCAACGCCGTCATCAACGGAATCCTGCTGGGAGGGGTCCTGGCCCTCCTGGCCTTCGGCCTCAACCTCATCTTCGGGGTGGTCAAGATCATTCACCTGGCCTATGGCCAGTGTGTGATGCTCGGGATGTACCTGATTTATACGTTTGTGGATCTGCTGGGAATTCCCCTGATCCCGGCCTGTCTGCTCACCCTGCCGCTTACCGGAGCCCTGGGGGTCGCCCTTCAGTGGCTGGTCATCAATCCCCTTTTAAGGGCCAAGGCCAACCCTTTGACTCAGCTTCTGGCCCTGGCCGGTTTGATCATTGTCTTCGAAAACCTGGCCCAGGTGATCTGGGGGGCCGACCTGAGGGGGGTAAAAGTACCACTACCCCTGATCAATTTCGGACCAATTTTTCTCAGGGCATCCAACCTTATCGCCTTTTTCGGGGCATTGCTCACGCTGCTTAGCCTTTATCTATTCTTGCACAAAACTTACCTCGGTCTGGCGATTCGCTCCACAGCTCAGAATGTGGACAGCGCCCGGCTGATGGGCATCAATCCAGGGCTTATTTACTATACGACCATGGCCGCCGGGGGAATTTTAACCGGCATCATCGCTGCTTTCTTCTCCCCCATCTATGCGGTCCACCCTCATTTCGGCGGAAGCTTTACCATGATGGCTTTTATCATTGTTGTTCTGGGGGGAATGGGTAGCATGCTGGGCGGGTTCATCGGCGCCTTTATCATCGGCATCGTTACTTCAGTCACCGCCGTTCTCACTTCCACCGAAATGGGAGAAATAGTTGCTCTGGTTATTTTTATCTCCGTGATTCTTGTCCGGCCGCAGGGTCTTTTGGGCATCAAGATATCCAGGTAGGAGGGATCCTTTGTTCAGCAAGCTGTCTTTAATTATCCTTTTCGCAATCATTGCCCTTTTCCCTCACCTTTTCCCTTCCCCCTATCTCATCCACATCGCCACCCTGATCTTTATCTGGTCTTTTATCACCACGGCCTGGTCCTACATGGGCCGATTCGGCCTGGTTTCCCTGGGGCATGGGGCCTTTTTGGGGTTGGGAGCATACACTTCCTCCCTTCTCTTTAATCATTATGGGCTCACCCCGTGGATTGGCCTGCTCCTGGGAGGACTGATGGCGGTCCTTTTTGCCATCATTATCGGTTATGCCTGTTTCCGCTTCGGGGTCATCGGAGATTATTTTGCGCTTTTAACTTTGGCCTTAGGACAAGTAGTTGCCCTGACTATCATTGCTTTTCGCGATATTACCGGAGGATCGCTGGGTTTCACCTTGAAATCGAAGGGAACTTCCTTGCTCTATTTACAATCAGAAGAAAAGATCCATTTTTATTACCTCTCCCTTGGCTTTTTGATCCTGGCCATGCTGGTCTGGAAATGGATCGACCGCAGCAAAATGCAGAAAGCTCTCCGGGCCATCGGCGAAGACGAGATCGCCGCCTCGACCCTGGGCATCGGCATCATTCGCTATAAGATGATCATCACCATGATCAGCGCTTTTATGACCGCGGTAGGGGCGGTCCTCTACGCCCAGTATGTCACTTACCTGAATCCTTTCACCCTATCCGGAGTCGTAGCTTCCCTGGAAATAGCCTTCAAGGCCATCCTGGGAGGAATGTTCTCCTTGTGGGGACCGACCGTGGGTACGGCTTTGATCATTGCCCTGGAAGAATATATCCGGGTTTCCTACGGCGGCAAGTTTGTCGGTTTTTCCCAGATTATTTACGGCGCTGCCTTGGTTCTCCTGATTATCTTTCTGCCCAAAGGCATCTACGGCACCCTCCAACAATTCTTCCAAAGAAAAAAATAGGTTTTTATCTTCTAAATATCGTTGCAGGGAGAAGCAAACCTGGCCCCTTGCGCCTTTCCCCTCCCGTCCAACGCTTCAAGCCCTGCTTTAAGTAGAATTTGCATCGGGAGCATGTTATGTTATGATGCACTCCGGTTCGGTTTGATTTTCTCGTAAAAATCGAAAGTCTGTCACTCCTGCGAAAGCAGTCCGCCTCATGCGGACCAGAAATCCCTCCCGACCTCCCTTTTGCAAAGGGAGGAGAGGTTTTTTATTGGAATTCGATAAAAGATTCAGCCTTTTCCCCCTTTGAAAAAGGGGGATGAAGGGGGATTTGACAGCTTTTCAAATGGCTAAAATGTTACCTTTGTTTGCTATTCGGGTTAAAATCTTTTACAGGAGGAAATTAAATGGAATTAAAAGAAAACCGCGTTAAAAAGACTCTCAAGGCCGGCAAAGCCTGCATCGGCAGCATGGTGTCCAGTTACCGCTCTCCCCAGATTGCCCAGATATTTGCTGTCTCTGGCTGGGATTATCTGATCATGGACACGGAGCATAGTTTTTTTGACTACGGATCCCTGGCCGATATTTTTACCGTGGCCCGCACCGAGGATATTGTTCCCCTTGTCCGGGTGACCGTTGCCACCTACCCTTTTTTGGCCCGAGCTTTGGATGTAGGCGGCATGGGCGTTATCTGCCCCCATGTGGAGACCCCCGAAGAGGTGCGGCATATCATAGATAGCTGCCTATATGCCCCCCTTGGCCAGCGCGGCCTTTCCATGAGCACCATCCACCTGGCCCATCGCCGCACAACGCAAAAGGAATATGTGGAATGGGCTAATGCCAACACCCTGATCGTCATTCAGCCAGAAACCGGGAAGGCCATCGAGAACATCGAGAATCTTGTTTCTATCCCGGGGGTGGACGCCGTCATGATCGGCCCTCATGACCTGTCTCTTTCCCTGGGCATCGTGGGCCAATTGCAGCATCCCCGAATGGTCGAGGCCTACGAGCGGGTCATTGCCGCCTGCCGGAAATTCGGGGTCGCCCCTGGCATCCACCTGACAGAGCTTGAACAGGCCAAAGAATGGCTGGCCAAAGGAATGCGCTTTTTTACTTTTCAAAATGACCTGCGCATGCTTATCGATGGTGGCAAGGTTTCCACCACCCAGTTGCGCCAATTCATCCAAACATCCTCTTGACCGGGCCATCAAAAGAGCGAGAGTCTATCAATGGATCTTCCGCTCCACTGGCTTGGCAACTCCTGGAGTTTTTCAGGAAATCAAATTAGCCACAGAGGGCTCAGAGATCATAGAGTTTTTAAAACCATGATTAAGAAAAAGGAAAGGGTAAGTGTCAAGCCTCTAAAGTGATCCGGAAGCAGGCGGGAGTAAAGTCGAAAAAGGAAACTCCTATACAATAATTTTATGGATAAGCATTCTGTAAATAATAATTCGACTGATTTCTATAATGATGTCGGACTGGATTATCGAGGGTTGATTTATATCACGGACCGCATCGGGAACGGAATGCACATTCTCGAATACACGGGAGAAAAATTAATTTTTAAAAAAGGAGAGTTAAGAAATGGCAACGATGAAGTATCCTACAAAAGTTGTTCTGGGCGAAATCACAACGCGAGACGGTCTCCAGCACGAAGAGAAAACTATCTCCACCGATGCCAAGCTCTGGATCGTGGAGCAGCTCATCCTGGCCGGCTTCAAGAGAATGGAAGTTACCAACATGGGAAACCCCAAAGGCATGCCCCAGTTTGCCGACGCCGACCAATTGCTGCAGGCCATCCATAGCAGCAAGGTGGTGAAGGATAAGCTTAAAGATGTTGAACTCACTGCCGTGACCATACGAGAAAAGGCGGCTGAGAGGGCGATCGAAGCCCGGAAGGAAGGGTGGGGCCCGAACCGCATTCTCTTCATGGTTTCGACCAGCGAATCCCACCACCGGCGTAATTCCGGTCTCTCTCTGGAAGAATACTGGAAGATGTGCGAAAAATATATTAAGAAAGCACACGATAATGGGGTCAAGGTGAACGGAACGGTCTCTACCATTTGGGGTTGCCCCATTGAAGGGCCGACAGAGCTAAAAAAGGCCGTGGAGTTCACCAAACGTTTCCTGGCCATGGGGGCAGATGACATCGAACATGCCGACCATGACGGATCGGCGCCCCCCCACAAAGTTTACGAATATTTTTCCATGGTCCTGGATGCCATCCCCAATCCGAACCTGCACATTGCCCATTTTCACGTGACTCGCGGATGGGGTTTGGCGAATGTTCTGGCCGCTCTTCAGGCTGGAATCACCCATTTTGAATCCACCCTCGGCGGCATCGGTGGGCAGCCGGCCAATTTTGTGGATGATTGCCCCGTGGCCGGCACTGGCAAATATTACTACGCCGATCCCAATATCGTCGGTTTAGTGTCCACCGAGGATATGGTGGTAATGATGAATGAAATGGGCATCGAAACTGGAGTTGATGTTGACCAGGTTTTAGAGATTGGTCGGATGATGGAGCGCATCCTAAGCCGACGGCTTCGCTCAGAGTGCATACACACTGGCCGCATTCCCAAAAAACCCACGGGCCGCTAACAAAGAATCTAAAAGTGAACTCATGGCCAGGAGGTCTATGTCTACTTCACAGTTTTCAACGATAAAAGGGAGTTCGAAATGAAAAAATATGTCACCCATCTGAAAGACCTACCCTCCTACACCCCTGCGGGCCATTCCAAAACCACCAACTACCGCCTCCTCGGTCCGGGTCCAGGCGGCTCAGATCATATAGAAGTTGTTCTCGGTCAGATTGAGTATGGAGGGCGGGCAGATCCTCACACCCATGCGAGCGAAGAGCAGGCCATCTTTGTCATGGAGGGGAAGGCGCTCGTAGAAATCGCGGAAGAAAGGGAAGTAATCGGGCCGAATGATTTCATCTATCTTCCAGCGGGGACGCCTCATAAGGTCGCGCCGATGGAAGGGAAACCCCTCAAGCTTTTGATCATCTACGCGCCGCCTCTTTCCTCCATCCAGGGCTCCTAAATGGATGAGGAAAGATGATCGGAGCAATGGCCGGTCAACAGCTTTCTTGTTTGCTCTCTCAGCCGGGCCATTTGCCAAATAACTTAATTTAATTGTATAGGAATTTGCTTTTTTATCCCCCTCCCCCCATCCCCCTCCCGCCAGGGGAGGGGAGATACTGGGGGATCCAAAATTCCCTCCCCCTGGATGGGGGAGGGTTAGGGTGGGGGTGTTAATAACTTGTTTAAAGAAAAAGGAAGATTCCGAAATTGAAGAGCCGAAATTTTAAAATTGCAAATTAAAGGTTGACTTTGAAGTGGTTTATGTTTACCGTCCATTCAAGTATTTAAGGAATTTCCAAATGCGTTTTTCCTGCCGGATAAAAAGGAAAGGAGGTTTAATAATGAGCCTCTTGCAAAATTATTTTTTGTGGTTCGACAAGCTCACCACGAACGGAAAAACTAAATAATTTCAACCTAAGCCCGTTCACCCTGAGCCTGTCGAAGGGTAAATTACGGACTTTTGCAAGAAGCTCTAATATTAACCATATTTTTCATTATAAGGAGGGAGGAACATGAAGAAAATTTGTATCGTTTTTTTAGGGTTGCTTTTGGCCATAGGGTGTGCCACGACCGGGGGCCTGCAAAAAAAATCCGTCTCATCCGCGGAAATTGAAAAGGTGGAGTTCAAACCGGACAAAGAAGGGGATTTTTATGTTTATGTGACTGTGCGGAATCTCTCCGCGGAAGAGAAGCCTTTTTACATGATGATCCAGGCCGAGGATCAGCCGCTCCAGCTCACCGCCTCCGGGCCTAGAGGAGAACCCAAACCTGTTGCCCCCGGGAAAACCTACACATTTGAACTCAATACCTTGCTGAAAGTGGAACCGAAGAACATTTCCATCGAAATCATGGATAAACTGCCCCGGTAAGTGGGGAGGCCGGGCAGTTGAAGAACTTTTCTCAGAAAGGAGAACACGATATGAAAAAAGCTAAGCCTATCTTGGGCATGTCCATAGCGTTGTTTTTGGGCCTGCTTTTTCTTTGGCCGAGCCAGGCGGCCTGGGCTCAGAAAAAAAAGTTTATTCTCATCGGGTCTACGCAAACGGGCTCCAGCCACTACGCTTATGCTGTCGCCGCCACCAAAGCCATCAACCAGTATGTCCCTGAAGTCAACGCCAGTGTGGCGGAAACAGGCGCTTCTGTGGATAATGTCAAGCGCTTGCGGACGGGGCAGATCGATATTGGAGCGATTGTCACCGAGAAAGTCATGTACGAGGCATGGAAGGGGATCAAGACATGGAAGGGCATGGAGACGCCCGACCTCAGGATGCTTTGGGCCTATACCCAGTCCATTGACCATTATATAGTCCGGGAGGACAGCGGGGTAACCAAACTGGAAGATCTGGAAGGGAAGAAATTCAATCCCGGCATGCGCGGCTCCGCGACAGAGGCTACCACCAAGGAAGTCTTCGAGATTTTGGGTATTAAGCCCGATTACCATGTGGGGGGAACAGCCGACGCTGTAGCCGCCATTAAAGACGGACGGATTGCCGGTTACGTCAAGACCGGCATCGGCTTACAATTAGACGCGGCCACCCTCGACGTGATGACCTTAACCAAGATCCGCCTGATCTCCATGACCCCTGAACAGGTGAAAAAGGTTAAGCAGGCCATTCCCTATCTCCCCTTTTACACGATTCCCGCGGGTGGAATCAAAGCCATGCCCAGGCAGCCGGAATATCATAGCTGGGGAATGGTAGTCTGTGGAGCGGCCATGAAGACTTTTCCGGAAGATCTGGCCTATAAAGCGGTCAAAGCGATCCTGAAAGGGAGGGATATGATTGTAGCTGCTTTCCCGGCCCACGCTGAAGTGAATGTGCCCAAAGACACTGTGGAAATAACCATGATCCCCCTCCATGCTGGCGCCTACCGGGCCTACAAAGAACTTGGGATCAAAATCCCCGAACACGCCATTCCCCCCGAAGCAAAAAAATAGATAGGGTTTTTCAGAGACGATAGGGGGCGCGAGGAGCGCCCTCTATCCAACCTTTTACGGCCAACCCGATTTTTTTAGTTCATTTCCTTAATATGCCAAAGCGGCGGATACGGGAGAAATGAAAAGAGAAAAGACTGAAGACAGAGAAATCTCAGCCACAGCCCGACAATACGTAGGTCTCTGGCGGGTTCTGGTGGGTATGATTGCCGTAGGGTATGTTTTATTTCACCTTTATACCGGATATGCTGGGCCCTTCCCCAACCTCCGCCAAAGGGCGGTACACGTAGGCTTTGCCCTGATTTTAACTTTCCTGCTCCTTCCCCCTTACGTCCGTAAGCGGGAGGGGCGGTGGGAATCTGTTTCTTTGGCTGTGGACCTGGCCGCTGTGGCCATGACCATCTGGTGCTGTGTTTACATTATCGTCAAATACAACTGGATCATGGATCACCCGGCGGAATCCACATCCTTCCAACTCATTCTGGGAACCGTAGCCATTCTCCTCACCTTAGAAGCTGGTCGAAGGACGATCGGCCTCCTTTTTCCCATATTGACGTTATTCTTCCTTTTGTATGCTTTCGCCGGGCCATACATCCCGGAAATTCCCTTGATTGGCGATGCTCTGGCCTACTGGGGCCACCGGGGGTTCAATATCCCTTACATTATCCAAATTGTATTTCTAAGCGATCTGGGACTATGGGGGTTCGTCACGGGAATTTCAGCCACGATCGTGGCCATGTTCATCATCTTTGGGGCCTTTATCCTTTTCACAGGAGGGGGCGAGACCTTCATCGACTTGGCGGTATGGTCCACCGGACGCTTTTTTGGGGGAGCCGCCAAGGTGGCGGTCGTGGCCAGCGGTTTTTTTGGGATGATTTCTGGAAGCGCCGTGGCCAACGTAGCCACAACCGGAACATTTACCATCCCCATGATGAAGCGCCTTAAATATGGAAATGAGTTTGCCGCAGCCGTGGAGGCCACAGCCTCGACCGGCGGGCAGATCACCCCCCCCATCATGGGAGCGGGGGCTTTCATCATGGCCGAGATCCTAGAGATTTCTTACCTCCAAGTGGCGCTTTGCGCCGCCATCCCGGCTTACCTTTATTACCTGGGCTGCTTCAGCGCCATTCATTTTGAAAGCGTCAAACGCAACTTAGGGCGGGTTCCCATAGCGGATGTTAAGCCTTTCCGGGAGATCATGCGGCCTTCCCGTTCGGTGCCTTTGTTTGTGCCGATTTTCATCCTCCTGGGCTTTCTCCTGCAGGGTTATACCCCGGAGACCTCGGCCTTCTGGGCGATCTTGGCCGCTGTTATCTTATTCCTTTTTTCCACATTCCACGCTGCCGAAATCAAAATACGCTGGATCCGCCTCCTTAAAGGGATGGAGGATGCCGGACGCTCCATGATCAAGGTGGTCCCCCTACTGGTCTGCGCCAACATCATCATCTCTTTGATCAACATTACCGGCATCGGGGTGAAATTGTCTGAATTTATTCTTTCTGTGGCCGGCCAGAATGAATTTTTAGCTTTAATACTGGCCGCGGCAGTGACCTTGATCCTGGGGATGGGCGTGCCCACTACGGCCGCTTATCTTCTGGCGGCGGCGGTTATCGCGCCTTCTTTGAAAATGATGGGGTTTGAGGCCATCGCCGTCCATCTGTTCATTTTTTACTTTGCTATCCTCTCGGCGATTACGCCGCCGGTATGCGCGGCCGTTTACGTGGGAGCGGGAATTGCCCAGGCTGACTGGGTGAAAACAGCCTGGATCGCCATGAGGCTGGCTCTGGTGGAATACATGATTCCTTTTATTTTTATTTATAACACATCCCTTCTTTTGCTGGGTCCCGCAGAAACGATAATCCATTCTTTTATCACCGCCACCATTGGCGTACTCATGATCGGGTGCGCCACCATGGGGTATCTATCATGGCCGCTGAACCTTTTTATGCGCCTGGCCATTCTTGCTGGATCCACCATGTGCATTACCCCGGGGCTGAGGTCGGATCTGGCCGGCCTGGGCATTTTAGCCCTGGTGTATGCTTATCAAAAAATTCAGGCCCGCAAGCGGCAGGGCCATCCTGACCTGGGCGCTAAAAATATCACTTGACAGCATTTCCTGGTCTGTTAAAATTCATCCCATAAATTGATTCCTTCCTCCAACCCCAACAACCCTTTTAAAATTTCCGGAGGGAATTGTGAAGGAAGATCTTCAAAAGGTCCCGATATAAAGCCTGCGGAGGGATTTTTATCCTTTCGCAGGCTTTTATGTTTTGGGTTTCGGCAGTCAGGCGAAGGATAAGGGGACAGGTGGAATCTCCACAGTAATTTAAATTAGCCACAGAGGACGAAGAGATCAGGAGTTTTATAACCATGATTAAGAAAAAATAAAGAATAAGTGTCAAACGTCTAAAGTGATCAAGCTGCAGGCTACACTAAAGTTGAAAAAAGGAGTTTCCTATACAATATATTTAAAAAATGGCCAAAGGAGGACAGATATGAAAGCGAGTGAGACGGCGATTGTTTTTATCGAGTTTCAAAATGACTTCTGCAAAGAAGGTGGAGGTCTTTATGAAGGGGTTAAGGGGCAAATTGCGGCCCAGAACACCATCAAGAATGCCCAGGATTGCCTTCAGAAAGCCAGAGGCAAATGTTTGACACTTCTCGTCCCCATCCTATTTGAAGAGGACTATTGTGATGCGGGGTGCGCAGGAGTTCTGGGGCCCATACATGCCAACGCCATGCAGGCCAAGGCCTTCAGAAAAGGGACCTGGGGAGGAGAAATCATCGATGAGCTGAAGCCTACGAAGCAGGATATTGTGGTCGATGGCAAGCGAACCTTGGATGCGTTCCATTCTACCAACCTCGATTTTCTCCTGCGGGTCAACTGCATCAAGAACGTGGCGTTCTGCGGGTTCCTCACCAACGTCTGTGTAGAAGGAACTGCCAGGTCTGCATACGATAAGGGCTACAAAGTTTTCCTGCTTAAAGACTGCTGCGCAGCTATTTCCGGCGAAGAGCAGAAATACGTGGAAGAAAAGTTCTTCCCGTACATAGGCGAGGTATTGACTCACGAACAGTTCTTAAAAAAACTGGAGTGAAAAAAAGCGGAAATCCTTCCGTCCTCTTCTCTTTTTTAAATGCTTTAGCCTTTGAAAATAGAGCAGAGCCTTCCTTGATGATCTCGTAAAAAGTCGTCACTCCGGTGAAAACCGGAGTCCAGGGTATTTATAAGTATTTGAAAATACTGGATTCCGGCTGGAGTTTACCCCGTACTTGATACGGGGCCGGAATGGCGGAAAAGGGCATTTTCAGACTTTTTACGAGTTCATCAAACTTAAGGTTTATGAAATTTTCTGATGGTTTCTGATAGTTTCTGGAGATTTTTTTCCGAATCATTTTCAAACCAAAAAAATTATACAATTATAAAAACGGATTAGATTATGACAGCTTATGAATTTTTCTGGAATGATAATAAGGGAGAGCCTCATTTTATCGGCATACTGCCTGAGAGACGGAAAAAAACAGAAAGAATAACTAAGGAATCAATCTTGAACTGGGGAATGATGATTATCGGCGATAATGGAGAAGTCAGTAGTATTTATTATATTAAAGTAGAAGTGTAGGTGAAAATTCCTGGCCTGCCCCCCTGTTTTTCCCACCACAAACCAGAAACAAAATATTTCTATATCAAGAACTATCTCCCGCTTCCTCATAAGTATGATGCAGGCCGTGATCTTTTTCTTGGCCCATGGCCCGGGCCATTTCCTCAGTCATTGATGCCCCATGTCGGTACTGGAACGGCCACATGCTTTTGGGATGGAAGATACCCACCCGATCTCCTTCCCTCAGGATATGACCCAGGTCCGGTTGAAGGCCAGGCATGGCGCTCAATTGTCCGTTTATGAAAGTGATCCCGCGCTCATCGGCATTAATACCCAGGCGCCTCAATAAAGCACCCATTGTGCTTCCTTCAGGCAAACGCATTTGTAAATTGGCGAAGCTCCCTTGATCCGCCTCTTTTCCGTATTTTGCCAGAGGACCGTACAACCACACATCTAATGACATATCTGCCATTTTATCCTCCGCCAATGGGTGGGAAAATGCCCACTTCATCCTCAGGATGTAATAGCCAATCCAGGGGACGGGTGCGCCCGTTGACGAAAGCTACCTTCACCTCTTCCCCGGGTAATTTCAGTTGATTCACCAGGTCGGCTACCGTAGCCCCATCAGGCACCTCGGTTTCCAAGGGAATCCCTGCCCCAGCGCCGGAAACGTGGCGGCCCAGAGTAGCAAATAATTTTACGCTAATGCGCATCATCCCCCCGGATAGAGCTTCAGGGAAAATCACCTGCCAGGTTCTCCGCTTTTCACTTCGGGCATAATTTATTTCTATTAAGGCGGGGACAGGGCGATTACCGCCCTATCACCGCAAGTCGTTAATCCATCCCCTGATTAGATAATTCATGGGGGTCTATAGCTCGCCGTAAACAGAGTCTAGCGCCTTATCGGGCACGTCAAAGACCTGGTTGTGAGGCGGTAGCGGCTCGAATTTCATGAATTCGGGCACGCGGTCGTCCGCTTTGCCGATACCGGCCGCTTCATTGAAGGCCCGTTCCTTGCGCAGGATCTCTCCTCCAATTTTAGCCGCGTCCTCTGATGTCCAGTTGGTCCCCAGCACACCGTTGCACTCCTCCATCATCCCTTCAAAGCCACTGGGAATGTCCAGAACGGCAAAAGCGATAAATAAGCAGTGGCCCGTGGAATCAATGAAAGCAGTGGTGGCCTGGAAGCCCCGGCTGAGAGCAGCTTTGCCTTCGGGACTGAGCGGATCTACTTTTCCGCCTACGCCCAAAATTTCCGGACCTATGGTATATCCCGCGGTGTGGTCGGCGCCCATCGTGCTGGTGGCGTAGGTAATGCCAATCCCTTTAACCGCGCGCGGTTCGTACGCCGGCATGCTTTGCCTTTTCACCGTGGGCACACGGGTAACTCCGAAGGCTCTCCCGGTAAACTCAGTGCCGCCCCCCAGGATGCGGCCCAAGGGTGTGCCCTTGCCCATTTCTTGAACCAGTCCGATGGCTTTTTTACCGTCGCCAAACGGAATAACACCAGCTTCCATGGCCACAGCCAGGGTAGTGCCTGCCTCAATGGTGTCCAGGCCATAGGCATTGCACAGGCGAACCATTTCGGCCACATCGTCGAGACTGTCAATGCCGCAGTTGGCCCCCAGAGCCCAGTCCGATTCATACTCCACGCAGGAGGTGTGCTCCGTGCCATCGGGCTTGTACCAGGTGTTCGAGCACTGGATGATGCATCCCGGGCTGCAGGCATGGTTGTAAACTTCCTTGCCCAGGCGGTTCTTGACCCCTTCGAAGATGGCCTCGCCGGCGATCTTGGCTGCCCCCTCAAAACGTCCGCTGGCAAAGTTGCGGGTAGGCAGGCCGCCAGCCTCATTCATGATGTTAATGAGGACGGCTGTGCCGTATGTATTCAGGCCGCCCTTGGGCTTGGTTATGGCGTGTTCCCGCAAGGCTTCGGTTAATTTCTTGGCACCCTTGTCAAACACCTCCTTGTTGGCGATGGCTACGCCCGGCGCCCCTTTACTCTCCAGGACAATGAATTTGAGCCCCTTGCTGGCCATCACCGTGCCCAGGCCGCCGCGCCCGGAATACCGGCTGGGGCGTTTGCCGAGATCGTTATAGGCAACCCCCGAGTTGCCGTATCCGTATTCGCCGGCCACGCCGCAACCGGCAATGGCCGCCCTTGCGCCAAACTGTTCATATACTTTTGGAAAAACTTCATACAGGTCCTTCCCCGTGTAAGAGTCGGCGGGAAGGAAGGAAACTTTTGGCTTACCAGCTCCATCGTCCCAGGTTATATGGGCCATCCAGTATTTGCCTTTTTCCTTGGGCTGGCCCTCTACGATCAGGGCTTTAATGCGCATATTTGCCAGGTACGATGCCCAGGATGAGCCGGCGTTAGATTCCTTGATTCCGCCCGTGAGCCAGGACTTGGCCCCCGCGGAAACGCGGGCCGATGTGGACGCGGCAGTGCCGGTCACGATGCCCGGGGCAAAAACCAGCTTGTTGTTCGGGCCAAGGGGATGACACAGGGGGGGAACTTCATCATAAACAATGGTGGATGTTGTGCCGCGGCCGCCCAGGTTCTTATAGGCTTCCGGAACTTCGCTGAGACGATAGATACGATCATTCATGTTCAGTCGTAGAATCCACATGTTCTTGCCTCCTCTCACTGGAAGTTGCCAGGGCCAAACCCTGGGAATGGTTTAATCGATTCAATGCTTACCCAAGACTTGTTTCCGATTTCCCTCCTTTCGTTTTTCCTCTTAATTCTGGAGAAATGTTTCTAAATACTTTCAAAAAAACAAAACCCATTACATTATGGCAATGGGTTTTGTTTTTACTTTAAGACCACATCCTTCCCCTGGGGTTGAAGGTTATCGACTAAGTGAATGTCTTTTCCAGCCTTTGAATTGCAGATTACTAAATTCAAAATAATTCGTCAACCTCTTTTACTCCCGGGGTAAAGCCTTGGCTTTAAGAGGCTGAAAAGGAAGATTGAAATTGAATCCTCTATGCCTGAAGTTTTTTGAGGAGCCAGGCCATGTTCTGCCCGAGCGTTTTCATGGTCTGCATTCCCTCGGCATCGTTCTTCACTTCCCCAGGTTCTCGGCCGATGGCCATGTTCCAGTAACTGGATCCCGGGATGAGCATCTGGTTGTATAGCAAAAACAGGTTGATGGAGTTGAACGCCGGGATGGAGCCGGCGCGGCGAACGGCGATTACTCCGGCCCCGACTTTTCGCTTGAACATGTAATCATTGGCCCGCGCCACCAATCCACTTCGCTCAATCAGGGCCCTCATGCCGGCAGATACGTCGGAAAAGTAAGTCGGCGACCCCAACAAAATCCCATCCCCTTCCCGCATCTTGGCAAGGCATTCATTGACGATATCCTTATCCACTGCACACCGGAAATCCTTATTTTTGAAGCATTGGTAACAGGCCATACAGCCCTGAATGGGCTTCCCCGCAAGCGAGATCAATTCGGATTCGATCCCTTCGTTTCTCAGCTCATCCAAAACCACATTCAGAAGAATGAAAGTATTACCCTCTTTCCGGGCGCTTCCGTTTATTGCCACTACCTTCATTAAATTACCTCCCATTAAAAAAATATAAATTAGCCACAGAGAACACAGAGATCACAGAGTTTTTAAAACCATGATTAAGAAAAAGTAAAAATTTCGTGTCAAGTGCATAGAGAGGCTAAAGTTGAAAAAAGCAAATTCCTATACAAAAAATTTAAATGCCGCTGCATTAGTAGAAGGATCGTAAAATATCGATATTGTAAAGAGAGTTTAATAAATCTGAGATTATAAAGTCAATTGAAATTATGTCTGTTTAAGAAAAAACCCAAAACTAATACCGACGCATTAAATAACCTGTCATTGCGAGGAGTGGAACGACGAAGCAATCCCATGAAGAATGAGATTGCCGCGCCCCTTGGGCTCGCAATGACTTGTAAAGACATTTATTACGCTCGTATTAATTTCAAGCAGCGCCTGTCTGTGGTTAGGACCATTAATCGCTTGTTTTCCGAAAAATTTCGATATAAAGTTATTCTCATCCTGAAAAAATTACCCATTTTGTGGGAAAACTTCGATCATGATCAAGCTTAAAGTCAATGCTTTCATGAGAATCATCGGCATCCCCTTGATTTATAATCTTATCCGCTTCTACCTTTCGCTGATCAAGATTCGAGTTGTCAATGAGGATGCCCTTTTAACCCACCTGAAAAGCAGTGGGAAAGTTCTCGCTGCCATCTGGCATCAGCGCTTTTTCGGGGCGCTTGGCTACGCCAAAAAGTTCAGTTACCTTTCGCCCTCTGTTATCATCAGCCAGAGCCGGGATGGAGAATTGATAGCCCAGGTGGCCATGCGCATTGGCTTTCGCCCTGTTCGAGGTTCCAGCTCCCAGGGAGGGAAGAAAGCTCTCCTGGCAATATTAAAAGACCTGACCCTCAATCCTGCTGCTCTGCACGCCGTCGACGGCCCCCAGGGGCCAAAAGGAGTGGTAAAGCCAGGACTGATCCGTATGGCCCAATTATCTCAAGCAGCCATTTTCCCGGTATATATTTCCGTAAATCGCGCCTGGATCATGCGCAGTTGGGACCGATTCCTGATCCCCAAACCCTTCAGCCGGATTCTCATTCGGTGGGGAAACCCGATCTTTGTTCCGGAAAATATGGATTCGGAAACATTCGAGGCCATGCGGTTGGACATCGAGGGCAAGATGATTCAAGGCCATGCGCAGGATGACCTGAACTGGGGATGGGAAAAGCCTCTATGAGGGCTGAGCGCCCTTAAATAAGTAAATGCTGGGACGATTACGGGTTAAGATTACATGGATTTTGAGTCGAGAGAATGGGATTCCGGTGGCGGAAACAGCGAAATTCCTGCGCGCCGGCACGCCGAACGTGAAGCTAACCGGCGCGCAGCTTTCCGGAATGTGTCAATGAAAATGAGACACTGGTCAAGAGAATTTAGTGTTGCAAATTCTCGTTCTCCATCTTCGGTTTCGGCGGATTGATCCAGGCCGCCTGTGGAAGCGGGAGAGGCGCCGGGGCTTTTCTAACGATTTGCACAACCTGCGCGGGCAGCCACCGATGCCAAAACTAAACAGCGTTTATTCCGCGTCAGGTTGATGCTGTTGTTTGCCCTTTTCATCGGTTCTTTAAATATTTTTTCAAATCTCGATAATAATTTTCATGAGGACCAATCATAATTAATTCTAAATCCTCTCCAACCATTCGATAGGTAAGAAGATACTCAGCCGTTTTTATTTTTTTTTTGAATTTGTGAACAAATATTTCTCTGAGGTCTCCTTTCTTTTCTTCTCCAATAGACGGATTATCTGCAATATTCCTTATCTCCTGATCTAATATTTCCTTTTCTCGTTTAGGCATTCTCTTTATTCTTTTTTCAAAAGACCTTGATTGGTATATTTTCATAAGCCATCACCCAAATTTATATTCGGTTTTTTCGCCTTGCTCCAATTCTTCTACTCCAATTAAAATTTCTTTAATAAGCGAATAAGTTAAATCTGGATTTTCCTCCGCACATTTCCCCATTCGAGCCCAATGTTCAATTTGACCAGTTAAAGATCTATGATCTATCCGGCTGAATTTTTTTGCGTCATTGACAAGTTTTTCAGATATTCTAACTGCTGTTGCCATAGCCTTTACCTCCATATCTTGAATTTGTTATGTTTTGTTGTCATTATAAATCATTTCATAGCATAATGCAACTTCATCGATATATATCTGAAATTCCGCCATAAGGGCGACAGGAGGGATGAGGGGAGGGGGTTTTAAAAGTTTTGAAAAACAGCGGCGTGCTTCTTATGGAAAAAGGAATACCCGTTCGTTTTTCTCAGGGGATTTGAAGGAGAAGAGGGGGCAAGAGTCGGGTCTCTTGCGAATTGAAGAAAAAGTTATCCCTTTAGCTTTTGGAAGACAAAAGCCGCCTGTTGGTTTATTCGATCTCTCTTTGGAACCGGTTGATCTTAAGCCGATAGATCTCCTTGGGAGTCCTATCCATCAGGTAAAACAGTTCTTCTACGTCTACGATCCCATAGATGCCTTCATAGTAGACGATCATTTTATGGATGCTCTGGCCCATCTGCTTTCCTCTTAAGCGGCGAATCCCCAGATGGGCCAAGCGCTGACCCCGCTGACTCTTGTAAGCATTCACCAGGCTATAAGTGATTAGGGTCAAAACCGCATGCGCTCGAATGGCCGAGCAAGTCTTCTGCGGTGTTATAGACCAGATTATCTTAACCCCGGGGGCTTATTTTTTTCAGAATAGATTGAGGGGAATGGGTTGAGTTTCAGAATAAATTATGGTTTAAAGGAACGCTTGTAATGGGGGGGATGAGGGGGACGTTTTACTATCTTTGCAGCATCCTGGACGGCTATAGCCGTTCCATTGTCCATTGGGATATTCAGGAGTCGATGACCGAAGGCGAGGTGGAGTTGATTCTGCAGGGTGCCAAAGAGAAGTTTC
>VGSF01000071.1 GCA_016875165.1 Deltaproteobacteria bacterium | reverse complement strand
AAGCTCCTTAAACTGAGTGTTCCGGGGATTGGATACTCGGTAGAGAGAGGCGAAAGCGTTGCGCGTGAGAACGGCTACCAGTTAGTTGAGTGACTATCTTAGAATCTTAAGGGCGTCCCTGTTTCCTCCTGTTTCCTCTGCATAGCGATCTTTGGCGCCCTTTCCACGGTGGACATGGATCATCATGCGGGTGGAGTCGATATCGGAGACTTCGAGATGGAGTCCTTCGTGAAGCCGCAGGCCGCAGGAGAGGAGTATACGGTGGAAAGGTAGGCATGGTTCTGGCAGGTTTTGATGCAGGCCAGAATGTTTCGGACTTCTTCCACGCTGAGAACGGCCGGGAGTCGTCGTTCAGTTTGGGCTCGGAGGATTCCGAGAATGTGCCAGTTGCGTTGGAGGACGTGCTCGTAGAAGAAGCGTATCCCGCAATAGCAGATACGCATGGGATTGGGCGACCACTTATCAGCGTTTTTCCGTTAGAGGAAATAGTCCTGAAGCTCCTCCTCGCTAATGAGATCGGGAGACTTGCCGTAGAACTCGACGAGCATACGCAAGGCCCGGGCATAGGCCTCTTGCGTGCTCTCCCCTTTGCCGTTTAGCTGAAGGGTTTTAATCATGCTGTCATACCACTCTGTTTTCATGATCCTTCTCCTTTCTCTAAGAGGATGGGTTCCCTTTTCCAATGAGAAAAGGTTGTGAAGTATCATACTTGGCAGAGCGGTATATGGCCCGTCAAATGGGCTTCTGAGGAGAATTTTCAGGAGGGATTACAAAAAGAGGAATCTGCCGCGTAGCGGCTTACTTGAACAGATATTGGGTTTCAAATAATCCATTTCTATCACTATTACTGCAAGCTGGATTGGTCGCAGGTTACGGGAGATGCCGTTAGACTAAAAAGGTTATATGAAAATCTTTTGTTCGAGGAGTGAAATTGAGGCTTCTTTGGCTGCCAAGGGGTTTATCAAAGAAGACTCCCATCATCGTTACTTTTATCATGAGGTAGAGGGAAAAAGGTCAGGCGTCTTTACATATACCTCCCATGGCAGCCACTACAGGACCATCGGAGATAATCTGCTGAAACATATGAAGAAACAATTGAGATTGGATACAAGTGCCCAAATAGCCGACTTATTTAAATGCCCCATGACTGGCGATGGTTATAACGAGCTTCTCAGGAAGAAAGGAATGCTATAAAATCTGTAGTTGGTCAAGAACAATTGGCCAATTCTTCACCCCCTGTTTATTATTGCTTCCCGCTTCAACCAAGCAGGCACCTTGTTGGGTAGGTCTTTTATCAGCAAAGCAGCCATACCGCATCTCCACTACCATTATGCTATAAAAATAATGTTATTTGGCTGTGTTGTCAATTTATCGCCTCTAACCTCTTGTCTCTATCCTAAATTCTATTACCTATCGCCTATTGCCTATAGCCTATGCTGTATGTCATACTCTAATCATGTCTGAAAAGAAACCTCGCTTGTTTTTAATCGACGGTAGTTCGTATATCTACCGGGCATTTTTTGCCATCCCGTCCCTAACCAATTCAAAAGGATTCCCCACGAATGCCACCTACGGGTTTACCAACATGCTGCTCAAAGTTCTGCGGGAACAGGAGCCGGAGTATGTGGCCGTTGTCTTTGATGCTCCCGGCCCAACCTTTCGCCACGAAGTTTTCGGCGGCTACAAGGCCCATCGCCCGGCCATGCCCGAGAACCTGAGGACGCAGATTCCTCACATAAAAGAGATCGTGCGCGCCTTGCAGATTCCCACCCTGGAAAAAGAGGGATACGAGGCCGATGACCTGATCGGAACTATGGTTAAAAAAATGGAAGCTGAAGGGATCGATACAGTCATCATCTCCGGGGACAAGGACCTGATGCAGCTCATTACTCCCCGTGTAACCATGTATGATCCCATGAAAGAGAAAACCTTTCAGATCCCCGAGGTGACGGAATATTTTGGCGTAACTCCCGACAAGGTGGTTGAAGTTATGGGGCTAAGCGGGGATTCTTCTGACAACATTCCCGGGGTTCCGGGTATAGGGAAAAAAACCGCCGTTCAGCTCATCGAGGAGTTCGGCTCCATTGAAGAGCTTTTAAAGAATGCCGAGAGTATCAAGAATCCCAGAATACGGGCAAGCATCGTCCATTATGCCGAACAGGCGCGTTTAAGCCGGGAATTAGCCACTTTGGATACTCGTGTGCCCGTGGACCACCATGACCTGCAGAGCTTAAAGTTAGGAAACCCGGACCGGGAGAAGCTGCAAATAATTTTCAAAGAGATGGAATTTTCCAAATTACTCAAAGAGTTCGCCTCTCCTATGGAAACAAAGGAAGGGGAGTACCTCCTGATTACGGAAAAGGAGGAACTCAACCTCCTCGTTGAAAATTTGCGGGAAGCCGTTATTTTTTCTCTGGATTTGGAATCTACTTCCATAGAGCCGATGCAAGCGGAAATTGTCGGGATCTCTTTTTCCTACAAACCCCACCAGGCTTTTTATATCCCCGTAGGGCATACTTATCCGGGAGCTCCCAAGCAATTGGAGAAGAACCACGTTTTAGAAATTCTCCGGCCTTTGTTGGAAGACCCGGCATTGAAAAAATACGGACAGAACATCAAATATGATTACATCTTGCTTATGAAATCGGGGATCCATCTTCAGGGCATTGTCGGAGATACCATGATCGCTTCTTATCTCCTGAATCCTGCGAAACACAAACACAGTCTGGAAGAACTGGCCCGCGAGCACCTGGACCGGCAGGTGATAACTTATGCCGAAGTGGTTGGCAATGGAGCGAAAGCCATTCCTTTTAGCCAGGTGGAAGTGCAGAAAGCCTGCCGTTATTCCGGAGAGGATGCCGACCTGACCCTGATGTTGGCTAACCTGCTCATACCCAAAATTGAGAAAGAAGGGTTTGCGGAACTTTTTCACCAGGTGGAGCTGCCGCTCGTTGAAGTCCTGGCGATTATGGAAATGCATGGCGTTAAAATAAACCTGCCTCTTCTCGGCTCTTTATCGGAAGAATTTGCCGGTCACCTGGAGAGGATCTCCCGGGAAATTTTTGACCTGGCCGGAGAGGAATTTAACATCAATTCGCCTCAGCAACTTGGGAAAATTCTATTCGAGAAACTCAAACTTCCCGGAGGGAAACGCACCAAGACAGGTTACTCCACGGACATGGAAGTGCTCAACCAGCTTTCCCACGAATATTCCCTTCCGGCCAAAGTCCTGGAGTACCGCAGCCTTTCCAAGCTAAAGTCAACTTACGTGGACGCTTTGCCCCAGCTCATCAACCCGACAACCGGTCGAATCCACACTTCTTTCAACCAGACCGTTACCGCCACAGGGAGGCTTTCCAGCAGCGATCCCAACCTGCAGAACATTCCCATCCGCACTCCGGAAGGGAGGAGGATACGGGAAGCCTTCATTCCCGAAGATGGGCATTTGATCCTATCAGCCGATTACTCCCAGATTGAGCTGCGCATCCTGGCCCACCTCTCCAGTGATCCATCGCTGACCGCTACTTTCCAGCGGGATGAAGACGTTCATACGGCCACGGCCGCAGAAATATTCCATGTTCAGGCCGAGCAGGTGAACCCGGAGATGCGCCGGCTGGCCAAGGTCATCAATTTCGGAATTATCTATGGGATGAGCGCTTTTGGCCTTTCCAAGGAGATGGCCGTTCCTCCCGGGGTGGCCCAGGCCTACATCGACAACTACTTTCAGAAATACCACGGGGTAAGGGATTACATCGATAAATCCCTGGAGCTGGCCAGGGAGCGGGGATATGTAACTACCCTGATGAACCGGCGGCGATACCTCCCGGACATCGGCAGCAGCAACCGCAGCGTGCGGCAATTTGCCGAACGCATCGCCATCAATGCCCCCATCCAGGGAACGGCCGCGGACTTGATCAAGGCGGCCATGATCAATATTCACAGGCGCATGATTCAGGAAGAGCGCCGCGCCAAGCTCATTTTGCAGATCCACGACGAGCTGGTTTTGGAAACGCCTGAAGAAGAAATGCCAGCCATCAAAGCCCTGGTTAAGGAGGAGATGGAAGGAGTGATGAAATTGTCCATCCCCCTGAAAGTGGACATCGGGCTGGGGAAAAACTGGGCGGAAGCGCATTAAATACCGCAAGGCGCGAGAGGGTAAAGAGCGCTCACGACTTACGCCTTACGATTCAATAGGAGGCTATGTTGCAAGTTGATTTAGCTTTTTCACCTTATGAACTGGAGAAGAAAGACCTTCAGGATAAAACCGTAGTGGTCATAGATGCGCTCAGGGCCACGTCCACCATGATCGTGGCTTTTGAAAACGGATGTTCAGCCTTTATTCCGGTGGCTACCGTCGAAGAGGCCAAAAAATTGGCTGCCTGGCGCAATGACCCTCAGCTTCTTCTGGGAGGCGAACGCCGGGCCTTGCCCGTAGAAGGATTTCAATTAGGGAATTCCCCGCGCGACTACCGCCCGGAAAAGGTCAAAGGAAAGGTCGTGGTCATGACCACCACCAACGGAACCCGCGCTCTACTGGCTGCCGGCAAGGCTAAAGAAGTTTTTATCGGGGCTTTCCTGAACCTGTCAGCCCTGTGCCGGCGCCTAAGAGAGGCAGGACGGGAAGTCCTTATTGCCTGTTCCGGGGAAAAAGATCTGTTTTGCCTGGAGGATGTTGTTTGCGGCGGGGCAATTGTTAGCTTAATGGAAAAGGACGGCCTGGCAGTTTTAAAAAGCGACTCCGCTCTGGCGGCCAAGATTTTGTACGAGTATTTTGCCGAGGACATTTACGGAATGCTTGCGGCCTGCGAATGGGGCCAGTATTTGGAGAGAATGGGGTTGGGGAAAGACGTGCGCATCTGCGCTCAGATCGATTCCTCAAAGCTTGTGCCCATCTACCGCGAAGGAAAGGTTTATCTTGACCGCTGATTACACGAGATCCTGGAAGATCGGATCTCTTAAACTTTCCAATCCTCTCCTTTTGGCTCCCCTTTCAGGGATATCCGATTTACCTTTCCGCCTTCTGGCCAAAGAGCAGGGATGCGCTTTGGTCTTCACCGGGATGGTCAGCGCCGAAGGCCTCATCAGGAACCGGAAAAAAAGCGAGAAGCTTTTACAAACCTGCCCGGAAGAAAGCCCGCTGGCTGTTCAGATATTTGGGGCGCGGCCAGAGACCATGGCCGAAGCAGCCAGAGTCGTCGAGGATATGGGGGCCGATGTTCTGGACATCAATATGGGGTGCCCGGTCAGAAAAGTGGTGCAGGGAGGATCGGGGGCAGCTTTGCTCAAAGACCTGGAGAGGGCCAGAGCGATCATCCAATTGGTTCGGAAAGCCGTCTCTATTCCCCTCACGTTAAAAGTGCGAACGGGATGGGATGAAAAAAACCTGAATATTCTGGAAACGGGCAGGATGGCCGAAGAATGCGGGGTAGATGCCTTAACCATCCACGGGCGCACCCGGGCCCAGGGGTACGGGGGCAAGGCAGATTGGAATATCATAGCCCGGGCAAAGGAACATTTGAAAATTCCGGTCATAGGCAATGGAGATTTGACATCCCTTCAGGCTGTCATGGATTTTTTCGCCCAGACAAACTGTGACGGAGCCATGATCGGTCGCGGCGCATTGGGCAACCCCTGGATTTTCCGGCAGGCCTTGGAGATTCTCCGGGGAGAACTGCCCCGGGCGCCGACCCTGAAGGAAAAAGAAGCTATGATTCTCCGCCATCTGGGAATGGTTGTGGATATGCGGGGGGAAACGCATGGACTGAAGGAATTCCGCAAAAATATCATATGGTACACCCGCGGGTTGAGGGACAACGCACATTTTCGCTCCCGGATTCCCTTTTGGAAGATGGTCTCTGAGGTGTCCGAGCAAATTAAGGAGTATTTCCAAAAAATAGATTCCCCTCTTTTTTTTACTTGACTTTCCCCTCTGGCATGACTTAAATTTCAAACTTGGTTAGGAAGGCTTGCCAGGCGCGTTAGAGGAAAACGTTTAATTTCTTCTCTAAACTCTCGGAGCGATTTTTGACGCTGTGTTTGCCGGATAATTTAGTTGTACAGGAAATTCCTTTTTTAACTTTAAGGTAACAGTTTAGCGTTTTGAAAAAATGGTATTAAAGTTTTTGTTGAGGGCCGGGGGTTAGAGCGGAACGCGCCGGAAGCATCGGTTGGGGTTCCGCTTGGCGACGAGGACAGAAGATCTTTTCCTCCGGAGGAGGCGGGGCTTCTTGCCCGCCCCATATGCGGAGAAATAAGCGCCTTATGATTCCAAACGTTCCGCTCTGGCCCCCGGCCCCTGGAATCCCTTGGCCTTTACAGCACACCTTTTTTCAAAGAGCTAAAGTGTTACACTTTAGTCACTTAACTGGTTTTTTACCTGTTAGCTGGCGGGTTGAAGGAAGAAAGGAGAAACTATGAGTGCGGAATTTAAAATCGTATGGACGGAACCACTGACCTCTTTCTGTCAGAAGGTTTTTGAGAAAATGGGCGTACCTTCCCATGATGCTTTTATCACTTCAGAAGTCCTGGTAATGGCGGACTTGCGGGGCATAGAATCTCATGGTGTGGCCAGGCTGAGACGATATTACACGGGCCTGAAAAATGGCGTAATGGTCCCCCGGCCGGAGATGAAAGTAGTGAGGGAGACTCCCATCACGGCTCTTCTCGATGGAGGCGCAGCCCTGGGACAGGTAGCCGGGCATAAAGGGATGCAGATGGCCATTGAAAAAGCCCTGAAGAGCGGAATTGGGATTGTTTCGGTGGGGAACAGCAATCATTATGGGATTGCCGGGTATTACTCCCTCATGGCTCTGAAGCATGATCTTATCGGCATCTCCTTAACCAACTCGGATGTGTACGTCGTCCCCACCTTTGGCCGCGAGGTATTGCTGGGAACAAACCCCATCAGCGTGACCATACCCGCTCTTAAGGAGAGGCCATACGTTCTGGACATGTCCACTGCCGTGGCCACCTTGGGAAAACTGGAAGTCTATAACCGCATGGGCAAGAAGTTACCTTTGGGGTGGGCCACGGATGAAAAGGGACAGTCTTGCGACGACCCGGGCCGCGTCCTCAGCAACATCCGCAGCAAAGCCGGCGGAGGGATTTTACCCCTGGGAGGCGAGGGGGAAGAGTTCGGGGGACACAAGGGATACGGGCTGGACCTCTTGGTGGACATCCTGAGCGGAGTCCTTTCCGGGTCAGGGAACACCAACCTGCTATATCCTAAAACTCCTGACGGCAAGCCTTTGCCTTCACTGGTGGGCCATTTCTTCGCCGCCCTGCGGGTTGACTTCTTCCGTCCTCTGGAAGAATTTAAAAGAGACATGGACGACCTTATCCGCCGGCTGAAAAACTCGGCTAAGGCGGAAGGGCAGGAGCGCATCTACATTCACGGCGAGAAGGAATTTGAGCTCGAAGAAAAATATCGCCGGGAAGGGATTCCTCTCTATTTCAAGGTTTACGAGGACCTAAAAGCAATCGCTGATGGAGTCGGCGTTCCTTTTTCTTTATGATTTATATTTCCCACTGGAGGGGTCAGGTAATTCACTTGATCCTCTCTGCGGTTTCATGTAATCTAAGATGATGTATCGGCACGCTCGGGAAATTTGCCGGTCGCCAAAAAAAGTTATTAAGGAAGCGTAAACTATGCTCAATACTTTTATCTACCTGAAAAACTTCATTACGGACAAGTACGTGGCCTCCATCACCCCCACCTCCAGGTATGCGGTGGAAAAAGTTTGCGGAAAAATAGATTTCAATGGACGGCAAGTGATCGTTGAATACGGTCCGGGAACCGGGGTTTTTACCGAAAATCTTTTGCGGAACATGTCGGCAAAATCCCGGTTGATCGCTATTGAACGAAACCCGAGCTTTTACCAGATTCTGCAGAGAGAATTCGTGGACTCGCGCCTGAAGGTTGTTCATGATTGCGCCAGCAACGTAAAGAATGTTCTGCAGGCTTGCGGGGAAAAAGAAGTGGATTATATTGTTTCAGGGATTCCCTTTTCCCTGCTTTCCATGGAAATGAAGTTGATCATTTTAAAGAACGCCTATTCAGTCCTGAAGGAAGGGGGTCGGTTTCTGGCCTACCAAAATTTCTTCCAGCTTCCAGAGTTTCTCAAAAATCATATGGAAAGGACCTTTCAAAACATTCGGACTCAGTATGTTTTACAGTCCCTTCCCCCCCTGGTTGTCTTAGAAGCGGTCAAAGCGAATGGGTCCTCTGGTATTTTCCAGCCGCACCAGGGCTCGGCGATTTGAAGAAACCCCCAACCTATTTTACAGAAGTCCACGGCAACATTAACTTCTTCCTGAAGATTTCCCCTGTAAAAGTCTAAAGATGCAGTAAATTACAGGCCATAATTTTGCGTTTTGCATTGAGGTTTCGCCAATTCTTCAGACGGCTTAACTGTTACGGCTTTTGAAGCAAACCGGGCCCCAATGGGTCAGCATGCTTAAGTTAAAGGGGACGTAGTGGAAAACTTACTCCTTTCCGTCTTGGCTATTTCATAGGGATTTCTAAAGAAGCTTCCTTTGGGATCGAATTTATAGCCAAACTATTTTCCATTCGGGCTCCAGAGCTCTGAACTCAGGATCCCCAGTATAGATTTCTCCATCCTGTTGTTTGGCTAAAGCGGCCACAAAACAGTCGGCCAGTGACATCTTCCTGGAAACCTTCATCTCTCCGGCCAACTCAGCCATGGTTTGATCTACCGGGACAATCTCAATGGGGAGACTCAGAATTTTGGGGCGGGTTTTCTTCCAGGCTTCCGGCCCGGATTTTCGCTCGATTATATACCGAATTTCCGCCCAGTTAACGGCGGATATCAAGAGAAGCCGGTCTGTTTCTAATGACTTTTCCAGTAAGTCTCCTATTTCCTTGTGTCCCTTTTCTTGATACAAAAAAGCCAGCAGGGCGTAACTATCGAGCACCGCGCTTGACAAACTTACCCTCCTCTCGTTCTTTATCCTTGGCCCTCTCTTTGAGCAGCATTTGAGTTGCGGAGGTCTCACTTTTGAGCAAACCGCAGACGCTCTGAATGTATTCCTTGGTTACTGGCTGAATGAAGATTTCATTATCCCGTTCTATGAACCGAACCTTGGTCCCGGGTTTGATTCCGTACCTCCGCCGGAGTCGGGCAGGGATAACAAGTTGTCCCTTGCTGGTCACATGCGCCGTTTCCATTATTGTCCCCTCCTATATAAAATATCTTACAGGCTGAATAAAAGTAAGTCAATATAATAAAGTAAGAATAGTAGGGAATTTCCTGAATACTTGTTGGCAACCGGCGCAAAAGGTGGCGGGCAAAGACCTTCTCTGTATGAGGATTCCCGAAAAACTTAACCACAAACCCAGCGTGTAACGCACAACGCTGAAGGTCAAGTGTCATAGGGTAACAGCCAGAAATTACACGATTGGCGACACAATCCGCAATCCGCAATCTATTTTCCGCAATTAAAATTATAATCCTCTCCGATTTGCATCTCCCTAAGCAAAGTCAGTTGTCCATCAATCCCATTGACAGGTTCCAGCCCGGCCCACTGGAATAGCGGGGGGAGTGTTTTATCAGGTTCCAAGCGGGGGAGGGGGCCAACAGATAGATGGCGCATAAGCTTCATGGTCTTCAGGCCGTCAAACCACGAGTGAAACCCGGTCAATAAAGTCGCTTGATCAAGAAAGTTTTTCCGCAATTTATCCCATACCTCCGAAAAATGGATATTATCCAAATGATCCCCCAAATCTTTGGAGATTCGTTCCGCCTTTAACCGGATTTCTTCGCCGGAAGCATTTATATTCTGGGCAATTAGGGCCAGCCATTCCTCAAGGATTTGAAAACAAGCGGTTTGATAGAACATGACTGCTTCTTTGTCTCCTGCGAGCAATCTGGTGATGCTGCGCCCGGTTCCGAATGGGACGCGATGGGAAGCCCTGGGCGATGGGTAAACCACCGTTCCTTTAACCTGAGAGATACCGGCGGTTTTGGCCAGGTGTTGTAAAAAATAGAAGTCCTCTCCGGCCATGCGGGTGTTCATACCCCCCGCGCGGACATAAGCTTCGGCAGAGCAGGCCATGGCGCTTCCCACGGTATGAAAGGCATAAGGGGAGCCGGCCCGGGAAAGCCCCAGCACGTAGGCGCGCAGAAAAAGTTCATATCGTTTAATGGCCCGGTCTTCTTCCGTAGTTGAGCCAGGCTGATGGCAAAAAGGAATGACCGCTCCGGATGCTTCCGCACCCCGGAAATGGCGGATTAACGCTTTTAAATAATCAGGCCGGACAAGGGTATCGGCATCCAAGGAAATGAACAACGGGCCAACCTTCTGATAGCCGAGCCGGGGCAGAGCCAAATCAAAGCCAATCTTGCGAGCTAATCCCACTCCGCCTGTTTTTACGGGCAACTCCCGTCCAGAAGAAGCGGCATTTACCCAGGCTAAGTTGAGATGTTCCAGGGAAGCCTCTCTATATGCAATCCTTCGCAGAGTTTGAACATTATCCATTTTGTCGGAGAGGGAAGCATCCTCACGATGGTTCACAACCACCACGATTAAAAAACGCTGCAGAAGTTCTGGCGGATTTTGGGCCAGACTCTGCAGCGTTGTAAAAAGGTAATCTGTTTCCGCCAGAGCAGGAATCACCACCGCTCCGGCATAACCGTCCTGCCCTATCCCGGAAATCTTCCAGGGGCCTGAGATGCCGCGGGATTTCAGGTATTTTTCGACGTAAGAAAAGATCATAGAGGAATCTGCAATTTTGCTCGGTCTCCGCAGGGACCGGTTGAAGAGGCGAAGTGGTTATTTTGAAGCTTTTGAAGAATGGACCCTGCCGGGTCTTTGCCGCCCTCTAACCAGTGGATTATAATTCCCTGACGCTCCATGCGGCGGAACCAGGTTTCCTGGCGCTTGGCGAACTGGAGGATGGCGCTGTTTAGCTTCTGGAACATGTCATTTTTATTCAAAGCGCCTTTTAAGTATTGAGCTACATAGCGGTATTCCAGCCCGTAAAATTCCAGAGTATCCCAGGGTATTCCGGTCTGGTGAAGCCGGTCTACTTCTTCGATCAAGCCATGACTCAGCCGCCCTTTGAGTCGATTAGTAATCCTAAGGCGTAAAATCTCCCGTTCCCATTTTATACCAAAAACGATTGGCGAAAGTTCAGGAAGTTGAAGTTCGTTCTGAGCTTCTCTCTGGAACTCAGCGATTTCAATGGCTCTGATAAGGCGATTTCGGTCCATAAGATCGGTGGTGTTGTGCAGCCTGGGGTTAATCTGTTTGAGACGGGCGGCTAAATCGTCATTGCCAAGAGCGGCAAGCTCATTGCGTAAACTGATATTTTCAGGGACCTCCATTAGCTGGTATCCCCGCAGGACAGAATCGAGGTACATTCCAGTCCCCCCGGCCAAGAGGGGAAGGTGACCACGGGCCTGGATTTCCCTGAAAACTTCGCCAAAACGGCGCTGGAATTCAAACACATTGAATTCATATCCCGGGTCAACGATATCGATGAGATGGTAAGGGACAGAACCATACTCTCCCAGGTCCTTCCCTGTGCCGATGTCCATCCCCCGGTAGACCTGCCTGGAATCTGCGGATATAATTTCTCCCGTGAGAGCGCGAGCGACTTGAACGGCCACCCTCGTTTTACCCGAAGCAGTGGCGCCCAGGATCACCAGAAGATTATAAGGCATTATTCTCTCAATATTCGTTAAATTTATTGTATAGGAATTTGCTTTTTTATCCCCCTCCCCCCATCCCCCTCCCGCCAGGGGAGGGGAGATACTGGGGGATCCAAAATTCCCTCCCCCTGGATGGGGGAGGGTTAGGGTGGGGGTGTTAATAACTTGATTGTTTAGGAATTTCCTTTTTTCAACTTTAGTCCGCCTGCGTTGGCATCACTTTAGGCGTTTGACACTTATCCTTTTACTTTTTCTTAATCATGTTTTTTAACACTCTGTGATCTCTGTGTTCTCTGTGGCTAATTTATCGCAAGTTCTAATTCCCAATTTAGGGGGTGTTTCTTAATATGTCAACAATATGAACCTTTTAAAAATATCTAAAAAAATACTTGACTGAGTAAAATGCATAATGTATAAATTATACAAAATGGGTTCCTATTAAAAGCGCCATGCAAAAAATTCATCATTCCAACCTTTCTTTAGGAAATCAGGCCTACCAGGAGCTAAAGCGCATCATCCTGGGGCGGCAGATTCCCCCTGGAGAAAAACTGAATGAAGGCGCATTAGCCAGGGCCCTGGGCATAAGCCGAACGCCTGTACGCGAGGCTATCAACCGTCTGGAAAAAGAAGGACTAGTTGATATTTTTCCCCAGCGAGGCGCTTTTGTCGTTCAGTTCTCGGCCAAGGACGTTTTTGAACTGTTTCTCATCCGGGAAAATCTGGAAGGGTTAGCCGCTTATTTATCTGCGGCGAGAATGGATGAGAAGAATCTGGCGAGATTAGAGTCTTGTGTTCAGGGATTCGAGGATCCTTTCAGCGCCAAGGACATAGAACGATATTCCCGGGAAGATTTTAAATTTCATCAAACCATTGTCAATCTTTCCGAAGCAAAAAGGTTGATCAACCTCGTATCCAGCTTGCATGATCATATACGCATGTTCCGCCTGACCACCGTAGGATTATCCGGGCGTATGAAGAATTCCCTGGCTGAACATATGGGAATTATCGAATCCTTCCGGGGAAAAAACCCGGAAGAATGTGAACGGAAGATGAGGCAACATATTCGCAATGTGCGCGATGGAGTCATGGAGAATATTGAGATATTCCTGAACGATGGGGGAAAACAACCAACGAAGAACAAGGAGGAAAAATAATGGCAGAATTCAGCTACCAGTTGGTCGAAGACACGGCCAAAGAGCTTTATATCCGGGCGCTAAAGATTCTTCCCCCCGACGTACGGAAGGCCCTGAAGACAGCCTCTGAGAAGGAGACAAACCCAACGGCCAAAGAAATTTTTAAAACCATCCTGGCCAACATAGATGTGGCCGACAAAGAAGACATGCTCATCTGCCAGGATACCGGCCTGCCCATCTATATGGTGAAAATCGGGTCTAAATTCTCGGTTGATGGCGCTAAAGTCGCAGCAGCTTTGAAAGAAGGAGCAAAGCGGGCCACCCTGGAGCATCCCTTCCGCGGAAGTTCTACCCATCCGGTCACGCGGATTAACCCCCAGACCAGCGTGGGAGAAGGGTTGCCCATCATCTACTGGGATTTTGTCGCCGAAAATGACTATTTAGACATACTCATGGTTCCTAAAGGCTCAGGATCGGAGAATATGAGCGCCATGAAGATGTTTACCCCGGCTGATGGGGTGGCCGCAGTAAAGAAGTTCGTCATCGATACGGTTTTGGAATCCGGCTCCAATCCTTGTCCCCCGGGGGTCATCGGAGTCGGAATCGGCGGGACTGCAGACCTGGTCAGCAAACTGGCCAAAGAAGCCACCGCCCGCCCCATCGGTTCTCATAACCACGATCCGTTTTTTGCCAAGATGGAAGATGATCTCTGCGAGGCCATCAATTCCCTGGGGTTTGGGGCTATGGGGCTGGGCGGTTCGGTCTCTACTCTGGCTGTGCACATTGAATGGGCCCATACCCATATAACCCAGAATCCTGTAGCCGTGAACACCCAGTGCTGGCCCGCTCGCCGGGCCCGGGCGAAAATTTATCAAGACGGAAGGGTGGAGTACGGATTTTAAAAAAACCGCGAGGCGCAAGTCGTAATGCGTAACCAGAAATGCAAAGTGAAAAAATAACTTCTCAACACATAACTCTCAACCCTTTTTTATGAGGAGAAGAATATGGCTCAATATACATTCACCACACCGCTCACAGAAGAGATGGTCAGAAAGCTTCGGGTACGCGATACGGTAATCTTAAATGGAACTATTTTCGGGATTCGCGATCTCACCCTGATCCATATCTTCGACCGAAAAAATATTCCCCCTGTTTCATTGCAGGGCGCAGTCCTCCTGCATACAGCCCCCAGCCTGAAAAAAGTAGGAGACCGCTGGGAAAAGATTTGTGTGGGCACAACCACCAGCGGGCGCATGGACCGCTTTACCCCCGGACTGATGGAAGATTACGGAGTGCGGGCTATCATCGGCAAAGGCGGGCAATACGAGGGGAGTCTTAAGGCCATGAAGAAATTCGGCGGTTGTTATTTGGCAATTGTGGGGGGAGCGGCTGCGGTGGAGACAAAGCAGATTCTCGAGGTGGAAAAAGTTTACTTCGAAGATCTCCACCCAGAGGCTCTTTACCAGTTTAAGGCGAAGGAATTCGGGCCTCTGATCGTGGCCATGGATTCACACGGGAATCACCTATATTTCGAGCAGAAAGCGGAGGCCCAAAAGAAATTACCGGAAATTTATAAGCGACTGGGGATTCCGATTTAATTCAATTGTATAGGAATTTTCTTGTTGGACACAGATGAACGCAGATTTTCTGGATATTAAAAATAAAAAAGATTCCCAAAAAATATATATCTGCGTTTATCTGCGAAAATCTGTGTCCCAATAAATTTAAGGAATGGCAACAAAATTTCTTTTTATCTACCTGCCTTATATCAGCGTAGGAATTTTTATCCTTGGCGTCCTTTACCAATTCTGGCGATGGGCGCGCACCCCTGTCCCCCTGCGCATTGTGATCACCCCGGCGCCCAAAACCCGCAAGGGGTTAGCTTTGCGGCTGATCGGGGATGTTCTCTTGTTCCCCAGCCTTTTCAAAGCGGACAAGTTGCTCTGGGCCGGAGGGTTTTTATTCCATGTCTTCCTCTGGCTGGTGATCCTCCGGCATTTGCGATATTTCCTATATCCAGTGCCCGGATGGGTTGAAGCCATTCAGACTGCCGGCCTTTACGCCGGGTACCTTATTCCGATTCCCCTTGCTTTTCTACTGGCCCGCCGGTTGATTTTCGAACGGACTCTTTACATCTCCATCCTGGGGGATTTTTTCGCCCTGTTCCTCCTTTTAGCCATTTCGCTTAGCGGGATTTTGCTGCAGGTTTTCTTCCGCACCTACATCGTTGACGTCAAAGCCCTAATTCTTGGCCTGATATATTTTCAACCGGCGATTTCCGATTATCACTGGCTTTTTACGCTGCACTTTGTTCTGATAATGGTTCTGCTGATATATTTCCCCTTTGGAAAGCTCATGCACTCGGGTGGTCTCTTTTTCAGCTCCACGCGAAACCAGAGGGCCAATTTTGAAGAACGATTTGTCAATCCCTGGGATTTTTCAGTTTCTTATAATGTTCAGAACCTCTTCCCCCCTGAAAAATACAGAGAGACCCTGAAAGGTATGCGAGAAGGAAAGAAAGAATGAAAGTTCCGGTTTCCATCCCGGCAATAAAGATCGGGTCCGCAGGGCATCAGGTATGCCATCCGGCCAAAGAAAAGGATATGGTCAAAATTGACCTGCCCAAGGAGCGCCCGCCGGACTGGAAAGGAGCCATGTTAAAGAAAATGGCCGAGGTCCTAAATAAATACCGGTCGGTTCGCCTCTTTCTGGATATCTGCGTAAAATGCGGGGCCTGCGCGGATAAGTGCCAATTTTTCCTGGGAACGGGAGATCCGAAGAATATGCCGGTGGCCCGGGCCGATCTCCTCCGGAAAGTTTACCAGAGGTACTTTACGCTGGGCGGGAAGGTATGGGGCCGGGCCAATGAATCCGCCGAGCTTAACGAAACAGTCCTTAAGGATTGGTACGTCTATTTTTATCAGTGCAGCCAATGCCGCCGCTGTTCGGTTTTCTGCCCTTACGGGATCGATACAGCGGAGGTCACCATGGCCGCGCGGGAGATCATGGCGGCTGCAGGAGTTGCCACCAAGTATGTCACGGAGGTCGTGGCCAAGGTTTACGACACGGGGAATAACCTGGGTATCTGGGCCCCGGCCTGGAAGGATAACTGCGCCTTCCTCGAAGAAGACCTGAAGGATACGGAAGGTTTGGATATCAAGTTTCCGGTTGACGCGGTGGGAGCCGAAGTCCTGCTGATACCGCCCTCTGCGGATAACTTTGTAAACACAAACACCATGATCGGCTACGCCAAGATTTTTCATGCCGCCGGAATCTCCTGGACCACCAGCACGTACTGCAACGAAGGAGGCAACTTCGGTCTTTTCTTAAATTATGCCAACCTGAAGAAGATTAACAACCGGATTATCGAAGCTGCCCGCCAGTTGCAGGTAAAAAAAATCTACTGGGGGGAGTGAGGACACGCCTGGAGGGCCGGTCTGGCCTTCACAACGACCTTGAGCGGGCCAATGGATTTTTTGGAAATCCCTTATCCGCTGCACATTTGCGACCTGACCTGGGATTTGATTCAAAGGAGAGCGTTAAAGATCGATAAAGCGGTCAATGATTCGCTTTTAGTTACGTACCATGATCCCTGTAATATCGCCCGGGCCGCAGGATATTTTAAGCCGCCCCGAAACATTATCCGGGCTACTTGCAACAATTTTATAGAAATGCACCCGGATACCATCCTCGAAAAAACCTACTGTTGCGGCGGGGGCGGCGGGCTTCTGGCGGATGAAATCATGGAAATTCGTCTGGCCGGCGGGAAACCCAGGGCCGAAGCTTGCCGGGCCACCGGGGCTAATTATTTGGCCACAATCTGCGCCATTTGCAAAGCCAATCTACCCGAGGTGATGAAGCGCCATCAGGTCAATTGTGAAGTGGGCGGCGTTCATGACCTTTTAGCAAGAGCCCTGATTTTAAAATAATGACGGAATGATGGAAAATTGGAAGGTTGGAAATAGGGAATTTGATGTAAACATTTTATCCTTCTCACTCCATTATTCCAATATTCCTTGAAGGTAACACTTTAGCGATTTGAAAAAATGGTATATAAGCCTTTGTTGAGGGCCGGGGGTTAGAGCGGAACGCGCCGGAAGCATCGGTTGGGTTTCTGCTTGGCCACGAGGACAAAAGATCTTTTCCTCCGGAGGAGGCGGGGGGTCTTGCCCGCCCCATATGCGGAGAAATAAGCGCCTTATGATTCCAAGCGTTCCGGTCTGGCCCCCGGCCCCTGGAATCCCTTGGCCTTTACAACACACCTTTTTTCAAAGAGCTAAAGTGTTACCCTTGAAGTAATTTCATCTATTCAATGAAGAAAAGCAAATACATAACCGCAATTTTTTTTATGATAACCTTGAGCCTTCTAAGCTGCCAGCCGGTGCAGAAACCAGAGGTTAAGGGGAAAGGCCCCCTGGCCGTTGTTATGGAGCGGGGAGTTGCCACTCCAGAATACCATGCGCCCATGGAGCGGTGGCGGGCAGTGCACAAGAAAGCCCTGGCCAATGGAGATTTCAGCGAGCGGGAGTGCGCGCTCTGCCACAATCCGAAAAGGTCCTGCAATACCTGCCATGGATATATCGGGACCAAAGAAATCTCCATTCCCGAAGCCACCCTATACTGGCCAGCTCATGAGAAAGAAAAAAAGATAAATTGATTGTATAGGAAATTTTGTATAGGAAATTCCTTTTTTAACTTTGATGATCTCGTAAAAAGTTGGCAGAAGAGTCATTGCGAGCGTAAGCGAAGCAATTTCGTTTTTATAAGTGCCCGAAAAGACAAGATTGCTTCGTCGTACCGCATTGGCGGAACTCCTCGCAATGACGAAAACGGAGCTTTTTACGACTCCATCAACTTTAGGCACTTTAGTCCACTTAACTTGATTGTATAGGAATTTGCTTTTCTATCCCCCTCCCCCCAACCCCCTCCCGCCAGGGGAGGGGAGATACTGGGGGATCCAAAATTCCCTCCCCCTGGATGGGGGAGGGTTAGGGTGGGGGTGTTAATAACTTGAATAGCATTGAGGATAATGGATGACTGAAACATCCGCAAAACCAACCGGCGATATGTCCGGGAAGATTGCCGAAGAAAAGAATTCATTTCTACTAAGCCGGAGAGGGCTGCTGCAAGGGCTCTACGTTTTTTTTGCAGCCGTCGGCCTGGGAAGTTTATTCTATGGATTGTATAGATTCCTCGCCCCTGGAGGGGGAGATCTATCTCCGGTAGAGATTCCTTTGCATAAAATCTCCGAAGGAGGTTCGTATACCTTTCAATACGGGGGTTTGCCGGGAATTTTGATTCAGGATGAAGATGGCAGCTTGCGGGCCTTTTCCCTCGTCTGCACCCATCTGGCCTGCACCGTGGCCTGGAGACCAGAAAAAAGGGAATTCTTCTGTCCCTGTCATGATGCCTTGTTCGATGCCCGGGGCAATGTGCTGAGCGGCCCTCCGCCGGCGCCCCTGGAAAGATGGAATGTTCAGGTAAAAGACGGCCGGGTTTTGGTGGGAACTGTTTAAGATGAACAAAGAAGCAGCCAACGTCGAAAGCAGAATGCAAACTTCTAATTCAGGGTTCGATTTCCGTTACGCCATCTGGACTGTTTTTAGTCTGACCATCCTCTCCGGCTTGTTTCTGATGGTTTATTATATCCCCCAATTCGGACAGGCCTTTTCTTCCGTAGAGCGTCTGAATGAACAGGTTCCTTTCGGGTGGATGATCCGCCGGATTCATGGCGCTGGAGGAAATATTTTACTGATTCTCTTACTCCTTCATCTCCTCCAGATATTTTACCTGGGGGACTACAAGGCCAGCCGGCCAGCGGCCTGGATGATAGGGATTCTTGCACTCATCTGCACAGTTTGGGTGAATTTCAGCGGATTTTTCCTGCCTCTTTCCCAATCATCTTTCTGGGGAACGGCGACAGTCTTATCGAGCCTTTCGGCTCTCCCCTGGGCCGGAAGCTTTGTAGTTGATTTTATTCGCGGGGGAAAAGAGCTGGGAGGAGCGGCCCTGCTGCGTTTCTACAGTATGCATGTCGGTTTTTCAGCCATGATAGCCTTTCTTCTATTATGGCGCCATCGGGTGGAATCTGCAGGGGAATTGAATGTAAAAACCGATCGGCAACGATCCCCGGGAATCCTTATCGCTTCAATCTTTGTCGGGCTTCTTCTGGCTGCGATAACCTTTGCGCCGGATTGGTTTACTGATTCCCTTAAAGAAACAGCCAATCCCCTGGCCAACCCGGAGCGCATTTTTCTCCCCTGGTATTTCTTATTTCTGGAAGAGACCCTGAAGTTCCTTGTCGGAGCCTATCCTTTTTGGAGCATGGCGGCCATCGTTATTTTTAGTCTATCGATATTTTTCTTGCCTTTCATTGACCGGAATCCTGAACGTACCTTATTGCTCCGTCCTTTTCCAATGGGGCTGGGGGCGGCTTTTTTAGTGCTGGTAGTTTATTTCAGCCTGTTAGGGGCAGCGAATGCCCGCTATGGAGAAAAGATTATTATTCTCGACCGGCCCCTTTCGACTTTTGAAATTCGCGGAGCTAAGGTTTACGCCGAAAAAAATTGCGCCTACTGTCATCAGGTATTTGGCCAGGAAGGAAGGCGGGAAGGGCCGGATATGGCCGTGATCAAAGAGCGGCGGCGGTCGCCGGAATGGGTGAAGCGCTTTACTCTAAATGCCCGGCTTTTCCAGCCGGGAACGACCATGCCCCGCTATGAAATTCCCATAGATGACCTGGAAGCCCTGGCTGCTTACCTTTTGTCCCTGGATTCATCAAAGGAAAGATTCAAGGCTGTGGAGCGGAAGCAATTTATGGATTAATGAAGGGAAGAATGAATAAATTATCCATTCCTATCATCCAGACTGATGTTCTGATCCTCGGTGCGGGAGGGGCGGGGCTGTGCGCGGCGCTTCACGCGGCCGATGCGGGAAAGAAGATAAAGATCCTGCTGGTCACCAAAGCCATTATCGGCAAGGGCGGATGCTCGCGCATGGTTCAGGGGGGATACAACGTTGTCTTAAATCCAGCCGATTCTTTCGACAAGCATTTTCAGGATACCCTTAAAGGAGGACAGTTTATCAACAACCAGGAACTGGCCTGGGAGTTGGTCACTGTAGCTCCCCAGCGGATCAAAGAAATGGAGACCAAGTACGGGTGTTTCTTCGACCGCAACCCCGACGGCACTATTCACCAGAAGCCTTTCGCCGGACAAAGTTTCGACCGGACGGTGCATAAGGGCGATCTTACGGGGATCGAGATTGTCTCCCGCCTTTCCGAACAGGTATTCCGGAGAGAAATCGATTACCTGGATGAACACCGGGCTCTGGAGCTTTTGTGGGATAAAGCGGGCACGCGGATCGTAGGGGCTTTGCTCCTGGATATATCACGGGGGGAGTTTCTCGTTGCCCATGCCCGGACAACGCTTGTATGCACAGGCGGGGGCCCTACTATGTACAAGCTTTTCGCCCCTTCTCTGGATAAATCCGCAGACGGAATTGCTCTTTGTTACCGGGCTGGCGCTGAGATGGTGGATATGGAGATGGTTCAGTTCCATCCGACCGGCCTGATCGTCAAAGGTTCGAACACGTCAGGCACCCTCCTGGAGGAGGGGTTGAGGGGAGCCGGCGCTCAGCTTTTCAATGCCCTGGGAGAACGCTTCATGGAGCGTTATGCCCCTGATGTAAAGGAACGGGCTACCCGCGACGTGGTTTCCCGTTCCAGCTTTATGGAGATCATAGCCGGGAGAGGATCATCCAATGGGGCGGTTTTCATCGATGCCTCGGTGATGGGGCCTGAATTTGTCGAAAAAAATTTTCCGGGAATGGTGGAACGTTGCCGGGATTACGGATTTGACCTGGCCCATAAACGCGTCGAAGTGTCGCCCACGGCTCATTTCTTCATGGGAGGGGCCATGATTGATACCCGGTGCCTGACTGACCTGGACGGGTTGTATGCCGCGGGGGAAGATGCCGGGAGCATTCATGGAGCCAACCGTTTGGGGGGAAACGGCATTGCTGATTCCACAGTTTTTGGAGGAATTGCCGGGGATTCGATGGCCCATGATGCAATCAACCGGGAGCTGGCGCCTTTTGATGAAAAACAGGTGGAAGAAGTTATCAAACAGGTTGAGGCTCCGCTCGGGCGCGAAGGAATAGATCTTTATTCCTTGCGGGAGATACTGCAGATGAATAACTGGGAAAAATTGGGAATCATCCGCGATGAAAAAGGCCTTTTGGAAAGCCGGCAAACTATTCAGGACCTGAAAGAAAAAATGGATCAGGTAGGAATAACCGTAGAAAAGGCTTACAACATACCCTGGAATGATTGGTTGAACCTGCGCAATCTGCTGGATGTATCCGAAATAGTTGGACGGTCTGCTTTGGAACGCAAGGAATCCCGGGGAGCCCATTACCGCAGTGATTTCCCAAAGAAAAACAACCGGGAATACCTGAAAAATTTTTTTATCAAGCAGGAAAAAGGGGAGATAAGAACTTACGACCGTCCGGTCATTATGAATCGGCTGAAACCAGAGGACATCGGGTTTGAATAAAAAGAGATATTCACCGCCGAGAGCGCAGAGAACGCGGAGTAATAAATAATTTAATACCAACGCCTTAAATAACCTGTCATTGCGAGGAGTGGAACGACGAAGCAATCCCATGAAGAATGAGATTGCCGCGCCCCTTGGGCTCGCAATGACTTGTAAAGACATTTATTACGCTCGTATTAGTTGTATAAGAATTTCCTTTTTGGACACAGATGTACACAGATTATCAGAATAAACTAAAAAGAAAATATTTATCTGCGGTTATCTGCGTAAATCTGCGTCCTATCAAATTTAAAAAAAGGCAATAGGAAATAGGTTAAAGGCGGCAAGAAATTAAGGAGAAGAAGAATGGCCAATGAGAGCGAATTGATTTTAAAGAGAGATGTAAGGGATGGCCGGGTCTTAAGGAGTACCTTGCCCGGCATGTGGGCCTGGCTGTTGCAAAGGGTTTCAGCAATCCTCATTCTCCTTTTTTTGACTCTTCATTTATTTTTGCCCTACCGGAGGCCTCTGCAATTCCTGCTGCTCCTGGTGGTGGCTTTTCACGCTGCCCTGGGATTTAGGGTTTTGCTGATCGACCTGGGAGCCAGCGTGAAAACCCAGAAATTTCTCTTTATCGTTTTGCTTCTTCTGGCCGTATTCGCTCTTTTTTATCTTTGGAATTATCTGCCCCTGGGGGGATGAAAAACTATTTACCGCAGAGATGGAATACAAAAAATAAAAATAAGAGAATATAAGGTTGAATTTATTTCTCTGCGTTCTCCGCGCTCTCGGCGGTGAAATAAAATGAAACGAATAAAAAAATGATTTACACATTTAAAATCTTCCGCTTCGATCCCAAGAAAGACCGGGAACCCTGCCAACAGGAGTTCTCCGTGGATCTGGGAGATGCGGAAAAGGTTACAGTGCTGGATGCCCTTTTTAAAATCCAACAGACCAAAGACAAGACTCTTTCTTTCCGTTATTCCTGCCGGCTGGCCATGTGCGGCTCTTGCGCATTGGTGATCAACGGCAAGGAAGGGCTGGCCTGCAAGACTCTAATTAAAGACCTGGGATCCGGGACAATTTCCCTCGGGCCTTTACGCCACATTCCCATTGTCAAGGATTTGACCGTTGACTTAAAATCCTTGATCAACCGACTAAAAAAAATGGAGCCGTACTTCATCCCCAGAAGTCCGGCCGCCACTGAACCGGCCATAATTAAACCCACTTCGCGGGAACGGAAGATCATCGGATTGAACACGGAATGCATTGCCTGCGGCTCCTGCGTTTCAGCCTGCACGATGATGCACTGGGCGCCCGAATCCATCGGCCCGATGGGGCTAAACCGGGCTTTTTGCCTGATCGCCGATTCCCGGGACCTGCCCGGCAGGCGCCTCATGGGCATCGCCGATGAAAATGGAGTTTACCGCTGCCATATGGAATTCAATTGCACGGATGTCTGCCCCAAGCATATCAGCCCCACCCGGGGTATCCATTATTTAAAGCGCCAGATATTCTGGCAGGGCCTGAAAAACCTGAATCCTTTTCGCAGAGGCAGGAACGAATGAGGACGTGGCCCAAAATTCTACTGATCTGTATTTTTTTATTTTGCGGTCCGGCTGCCTCTTCCGTATCTGCCAGGACCGCGGGTTACTGCCTGGAATGCCATTCGCAAAAGTTCCAGAAAGAGCACTCTCAAAAATTTAAACCATCCTTCATCGCTGAATCACGGAGCGTCTATCAGGCCAGGCTGGACCCCTGTCCCGGGATACGTTCTTTTTCCGAAGAAGCATTCTTTACCGAGAGCCGAATCATCAGTCTGAATAAAAATTTTAATACCATGGACGGGGAAGGGTGGAATAGCGCCTCACTGAGGAAAAAAGTTGCCGAAACTGCGGAATCCTTCGTCGAACTCAAAGGTCAGCAAAAAACTTCTGTTGGTCAGCTCATCCAGGAGTCTAATGGACAGCGGGCTGCCCTGCAAAAAATTTACGACCGCACCTGGCAAAGAAGGGGCGAATCATCTCGCCGGTGGCTGATTGGCCTTAGCAGCCTTATTTTACTCGGGCTTCTGTTTCTCTTAGGAGTAGGATACCGAAAGCTTCAGCGCATGGGAAAAAATATCCTGCTGAAACTTATTATCGTCGGGAGCCTTGGAGCCTCGGCCTGCTCTTATGCTCCGCCTGAACCTGCGAAAAAAAGCCCGGCCCAGGAACAGTTAGAACAGTCTTTGACAGTGGCCCGGCTGTGGTCCAGTAAGATGGAGGAAACATTCTATGCAACCATCATTCTTTCGGGTATGGCCGGGGAGTGGGCAAAAATAGAACCGGAGGCCGCTGAAAAAGCTTTCCAGTTGGCCTGGCAGATGGCTTTAGATACCCGGAAAAAATCGGACCGGGTAAAAGATTTAAAAGAGATTGCGGACAGATGGCCGGATGAAACGATGGCTGTAAGAGATGGAGTGGATTTCGAAAAAGTACAGGACTTGCGCGAGGAAATCCGTAAAGCCGAGGGGGGAATTTGGGCCCATAGGGCCGTAGCCGAAGAGTGGAGCCAGGTTAATCCTCGCCAAGGGCTTGAGGCCATGGCCTTTGTATTGCTGGAAGTTCAAAAAATAAAAGATACATCGCTAAGAGACCGGGAATTAAAAACCCTCGCCGAAGCCTTGGCGGGGATTGATGGAAATCGCGCCGTAGAAATTTCCTCTTTTCTTCATGATCCATTTTTAAAGTCGCTAACCCTGACCAATTTGGCCCTTTCCCTTGGCCACCCGGGCAAAAACGGAAGTCTCTTACAGGAAGCCTGGAGGGTAGCAGAATCCATCCCCCCTTCTTCCTTTTACCAGGCAAAAGCTTTTATCCTGATTTCGGCTGCGGCTGTTCGAGTTAATTCGCCGGAGAAGAAAGAATGGGCGGAAAGAGCAATGGCCCGCCTTAAAAACTTTAACCCTCCTTTGCTCCGTTCCCTGGCTGCGCAGGAGATGGTTGTTCATTGGGCGGCCCTGGACTGGGAACAGGCGGAGCTCTTTGCTGAAGAAATTACCCCGGAATTCCCCGAAGCCCGGGCCTATGCTTTGGTCAACCTGGCCAGGAGTCCAGCAATTCCCAGGGACAAAGCCCTGACGCATATTAAAAACGCCCTGACTGAAACATCCCGGATTATTGACTCCTTCGAGGCTCAAAAAATAAAGAGCCTGGTCGTGAAGGGCATGTCCGAGCTTGAAGTAGCCGGGGCGCTAAAAATAATTCCGCAGGTAGATGATCCTTATCAGCGATCTGAGATTTTAGGGCAGGTAATTAGGCGGCTTGCCGCGCTGGACAAAAGAAAGGCCCTGGAGCTATCCGAAAGCATTCCGCTGGAAGTATTTCGCGCCAGAGCCAGCACAGAAATCATCAGCCAGTGGATGGCCCGGGATGTAAAAAAAGTAAACCTGATATACGAACAAGCTTATCAGGCGGCCTCTTCCATTTCCGACCCTTATTTCAGGGCTTCCACCCTGATTGAGCTGGATAAGAAATGGGGCCATGCCGGACAGGGAAGAAGAGCCGCTTTGCTGGAATTAGCCGAAAAATCAGCCGGTGAAATTACCTTACCGCCGCTGAAAGCCGGGATTATCGAAAAAATTGCCGACTCCTGGAAATTTTTCGATGAAGTCAGGGCCCGGCATATTTTGGAAAAAATTGACCCGTCGGTAATCCGGATGCGGAAGAAAGTGGAAGGGATTAGCCTGTGGGCCAAGATCGAGCCGCTAAAAGCTCTCGAATGGGCCGAAGCCATTCCCGCGAATTTCCCGCTGGAGAAGGCCGGCGCTTTGAAAGAAATAGCGGCCAGCCTGAAAAAAGAACAACCGGCCCAGGCTCTGGATATATTGGAAAAAGCCGTAGTTCAGGTTATGGGCCTGCCTGACCAGCCCCAAAACCGAAAACTTTTATTGCAATTAATCAGGGAGGCTGCCGCGCTGGACAAAAATAAAACTCTGAGCCGGCTGCGTGAAGCCTCCAGCCGGGAAACCCGGGACTTGCTCCTCAAAGAGGCCGCAAGTGTATGGGCCATGGAAGATACCCCTTCTGGCCTGATTGAAGCCGCTAAAGGAGTTTTAGAGATATCTGATGATTCTTTGCGCCTGGATCTGTACCGGAAGATTGCCGAACAAGCAATTAAGAAATTTTCTCCGGCAACAATCGGGCAACTGAAACAACCTGCTCTGATGGCCGTCTATCATTTGGGGAAGGGGAGGGAAAAAGCGAGGAGTGAAGAAGCCCGGGCTGTTCCGTTCTTCACCAAAGCTTTGCAGGAGGTCGAGAAGATTAATGACCCGCGGGAACGCTCTTATCTTTTAAGCGCCCTGGCATCTGTTTGGGCTGCCATCGATGAAGAAAACGCCTTGCGGGTGGCGGAAAAAATTTCCGCGGAATTTCCAGAGCCGCATTCTTTCGCCCTTTTGCAGGTGGGGGCGCAATTTGGCAAATGGAATCGGAAAGCAGGCCAGGAGGTTTTTCAGAAAACCCTTGCAGCGGCATCCCGCATTCAGGATCGTTTGCTTCGAGCCCAGAGGCTTCTCCAGTTGGCGCGGCAATGGCAGTTTATCGACCGGGCCAAAGGAAAAGAGGTATTGGAAAAGGTGGAAAGCGAATTAATGAGCCGCCTTCCGGGTTATTTTTCAGGAGAAAAAATACTGGCCGATATCATCATGAATCAGCCAGACTGGGAAATTTCGGAAGTTCTGAATATGTTGCCGCGATTTAGAGAGTCTATCTTTAATGTTAGGGTATTACTGGAGATGGCCGAAGCGATGAGCAGGAAAGACCTTGCTGAAAACATCAAAGCTCTGGAAAATACCTTACAATTTGCTAAGCGAGAAAAATCCCCCCGACTTTTAGGGGAAATTGCCATGGCCTGGTTTGCTTATGATCCTCAAAAAAGCGCAGAAGTTCTGGCCCAGGTGGATTCTAAAGAAATAAAGATTAAGGCCCTCTTGCAAATGGCCCGGGCAAGCGTCTCCTCGCGGCCGGAAGAAACGAAACGACTGCTGGATCAGGCCATCCGGGATGCATTAAGCATCGAGGGGCCAGGCGAAAAGATAAAAACCTTAAGAGAAATCTCTAACGCCTGGGCTGACATAGATAAAGAGAAGGCCAAAGAAATTTACCGCCAAACCTATCAAATCGCCGCAAAATCTTTTCCTTAATCCGGACTTTCGCCAGTTATTTAGAATCCATTGATTTTATTGATAAATAGAGTTCATTATGTATAGCCTAATTTATAGAATAGGACATGGGGACGTTCGTGCAGAACGTGTTTTGGGCTTTGCATTTTTAAAACAATAATCTTCCCGCTATCGCCAGGCAATTTCAGCACGAACCTCCTCAATTCCTACAAGGATAAGTACGCTTTGCAGCTCCCCAAAAAAGCCGGATCACCTCTTTGGCAACCCGGCTTTCTATGAAGTCCACCGCCACAAATTACCCACATCCACAATTATAGATCCGTGGCTTTCCGCCCCATCCTCACGAATGGTTTGGCTTTTCGTTTTAGGTTTTTAGAAATACATTAACCTTTAGGTGATGGTTTATTTTGGTCCTTTTCACCTCCCCAGGAAAACAGTTTGCTTAAATTAACTTTCGAAAATGGCGGAATGAATAAAAAAACCTCACCCTTTATTCAGGAATGAGGTTTCTCATTTTCGATCCAATACCATTTGCGAAACCTGAAAGGGGTTACGGGTTAACGAAAATAATACTGGGAGGTCAAATTGTAAATGCAATCTACAAAAAAGGAGTTCCTGTGTCAACAAAAAATAATGGTTTATATTATTATGTAATATCGCTTAGTTATACCCATCAGACTTCTTTTAAATTAGCCACAGAGGACACAGTGCGGCATAGCCGCAACCAAAAGCTTATAGCCGGTAGCTAGTGGCTTAAGGTACTTAAAGATTTATTTTGCTTCACGGGTGTCCAATTAATAATCGAATAAAGTCAATTGGTTGTCTGGCATGGTGATCAGTTTTGTGCATTTTGGTGGTACGAGTGCCGATAAAATGGGCTTTTTCTCGAAAAGTGAGACACTCAAAAT
>VGSF01000070.1 GCA_016875165.1 Deltaproteobacteria bacterium | reverse complement strand
CTTGAGGGTGGACAAACTGTCCTTACCCTTCGATCTTTAATCTTGAGCAATCGCTGGGAGGAATTCTGGACCTATTTCATAGGCCGTCATTTTCCCGAAATCCAAACGTAATATCAGGCGTGCACCCGTTCCTTAGGTAATAATAATGGGCTGAGATATCACTATATAAAACGGCATAATATTTGACAAAATAAATTTAATAATGCATACTACCTCTATTACAAAAAGAAACTTTGTGATGGAGGTGGTTATGCTGATAAAACCTCAAGATACAAAGTCGAAGCATCTTAGGAGATTGAAAAAGCTGCTTGCTCACTGCGAACAGGAAAATAATCTTCGGGTTTGGAAGCGTGCCAAGAGCATTCTCTTGTATCTGAAAGATAAGAAGCCTGATGAAATTTCTGATCTTCTGGATGTTGGGCTTAAGAGCGTTTATCGCTGGGTACATTGGTATGATCAAGAGGATGTGGAGGGATTGCTTGAAGGAGATCACACGGGGAGACCTCCCCTTCTGACAGAGGGGCAACTGGCCAGGCTGGAGGATATTCTTGATAGTGGCCCCGTGGCTTACGGTCTCACGACGGGGATTTGGAGTTGTCCAACGGTTCAACATGTCATTGAGGAGGAGTTTGGGATTCACTATCACCATGACCATGTGCGAAAGATTCTCCATCAGATGGGGTTTTCTGTCCAGCGTCCGGCGAAGAAGTTAGCCTTAGCGAAGCCAGAGTTACAACAAAAATGTGTGTGATGGGGGACGTAGTTTACTTTTATCACTTCATATTCTCCATCTCTATTTTTCGAATCGCATTGGCAATGGCTGAGGTACAAACCCCCAAATGACGCGCTATCTCGTATTATTTGTAAAGTTATATTTTTAAACTACGTTCCATATTCTATAATCAGCTAATACCCCTCCCGTCATTCTGGCGAAAGACGGAATCAAGTGTTTTTAGGCAGTTACATCTTCTCTAGATTCTGGATCAAGTCTGGAATGGCGAAAGAGATGTAGCATTACTTCCAAAAATGAAAACAACCAAACTATTTTCATCTTTCGTTGTGCCCGGCACCGGGCATGGTGGTTAGTTCCCTTAACTTGATTGTATAGGAATTTCCTTTTTTAACTTTAGGTGCTTTCGTTCACTTTAGGCGCTAAGCATAAAATGGTCAATGGTCAATTATCAATGTTCAATGATCATTGTTAATTGCTAATTGCTAATTGATCACTGGAAACCCGCTCCCTATTTAAACCCCTGGACTCCTGGAACCCTGTCTTCTATGGGGTGGATACGAAAGCCCGGTAGGCTTTGTAGGCTTCGAAGATATCCGCTTTGGAGGTTACCTCAAATGGTGAGTGCATGGAGAGCACGGGCACGCCGCAGTCGATGATATCCATGCCGTAAATGGCCAGGTACTTGGCCACGGTGCCTCCCCCTCCTTCATCTACTTTGCCAATTTCGGTCATCTGCCAGGCCACGTTGTGGGCGTTGAAGATGCGCCGGATTTCACCCACGTACTCCGCCCGGGCATCTGAGGCAGCGGCCTTGCCGCGCGCGCCGGTAAACTTTTCCAGACAAACTCCGTAGCCGAGCTTGCCGGCGTTTTGCTTTTCGTGAACCTCCGGGTAATTTGGATCCAGAGCGGCTTCCACGTCAGCGGAGAGGGCTTTGGAGTTGGAGAGGATTTGTTTCAGCAGGGCTTCCGTAACCGGGAGGCCGGCACGTTCGATCAGGGCCCGGAGGGCGCTTTCCAGGAAAAGGGATTTGGCGCCGGTGTTTCCATCGCTGCCGATTTCTTCTTTGTCCACGAACAGGGCCACTACTGTTCGAGGTGGTTCTTCCAAAGAGAGGATCGCCTGCAAAGAGGTGTAGACGCTGGCCCGGTCGTCCTGCCCGTAGGAGCCGATCAGGCTGCGGTCAAACCCGACATCCCTGGCTTTCATAGCCGGGACAAGCTCTATCTCGGCGCTGATGAAGTCTTCTTCGATCAAACCGTATTTCTGGTGGAGAAGCTCCATGATGCCCAGCTTGATTCGTTCTTTGGCTTCGGCATCGGTGAAGGGAAGGCTTCCGGCGATGGCCGTGAGCTTCTCGCCTTCGATGGCTTCGGCGAGTTTCTTCTGATCCTGGGTCTTGCCGGAAAGATGGGGCAGAAGGTCGTTGATGACGAATACCGGATCCTGCGGGTCTTCCCCGATGACCACATTCAGGATTGAGCCATCGGATTTTACGATCAGGCCGTGGAGGGACAGGGGGATAGTCACCCACTGGTATTTTTTAATCCCGCCGTAGTAATGAGTCCGCAGAAGGGCCATGTCTGCATCCTCATACAGGGGATTCTGCTTGAGGTCAATCCGCGGGGAGTCGATGTGGGAGACGATAATCCTTATGCCCCCGGCCAATGGTGCCTGGCCTAAAACGGCCAGGGCAATGGACTTATCTTTATTTACGAAGGAAAATTTTTTTCCGGCTCCCGGCAGGCAGTCCTCCTGAAACCCTGCTTCTCTGGCGGCTTGGGCGATTTCCCGCGCTGCTTCCCGTTCGGTCTTAGCCCGGTCGAGAAAAGATTTGTATCCTTCGGCAAAGCGAAAAGCCTCTTCTTTCTCCTTATCGTTCAGGAGATCCCAGGCTAGCCTTCCGCGGAATTTCAGTTTTTTTTCCAGCTCTGCTGTGTCATTTTTTCTTTTTTCTTTTTCCTGTTCTCGGTAAACCATCCACCAGCCTCCTCGGATACAGTGCGGAATTATGGATATTCGGGCAGACTTAAGCCGGGTTAGCGATTTATCCGGGCGAAGCCATTCTCCGTGTTCACGGTTGCTTCAAAGCGCGGAACCATTTCAAAACAGGGCTGACAGATGGGTAAATGGATAGCTTTATGGTCCACTTCCAGCTGAATACTTATCCCTTTTTCATTGAAGACCTTTCCGCAGTATGCGCAGCTTGGGTTTTTCAGCAGCGGTTCTTTGCTCAGTTTGAGTTCCATCATCTTGTTTTTCCTCCTTTTAAGTTGGTCCTAATTTTTACAATGGAGCCTAACCTTCCCAAGGCTTCATTTGGCAATGCCTTTCAACTCACCGTAAGGTCTCCGCTCCAGAGGAGCGGAATCCGGCCTTTGTTCGGACCACAGGGTATCCGCTAATTTTCCATAGGCCAGGGCATACCGGTCCAGATCACCGGCGAACTGGGTAAGGATGGCTTCAGCGCCCGGGTGGGTAGGGTGAGCACCCGATTGCCCGATTACCTCCCGCAGGATATGCGGGTGGTCGATGACCATACAGGGCCGGTAATAGTTTGCGGAATAGGGCTGGCGCTGGCGGATGCTGTGAAAAAATTGCGAGTTTAAAATTTCCGCCAGGGACTTTTCTTTAATGTTGTCCACGGCAAAATGGACGAATACGCAAGGTTCGACAGCGCCGTTGGCGGTGATGTGCAAATAGCGGTCCCCGGCAATGCACCCCCCCACCAGCGGCCCATCGTTCCAGAAATCGGCCAGGATAATAGGTAAATTCAGGCGAATCTCGATGAGACGCTTCCTGCGGTAGATCCGCTGTTCAGGGGTGGGCATTAGATCGAGGTCCGGTTTTTTGCCGATGGGGAGGTAGTTGAAATACCAGCCGATAAAACATCCCCGGTCGATCCAGAACTTGACGAATTCGTCGCTGCAAATCAATTCATTGTTCTGGCGGATGGCCGTTGCCGAAAATCCGAAGAGGACTCCGGCCTGCCGCAACCAGCCCATGGCGGCAAGGACTTTCTGAAAGCTCCCCGGGCCGCGGCGGGCGTCCGTGGCTTTTTCCCAGCCTTCCACGCTGATGGCCGGCAGAACGTTCCCCACCCGGGAGAGGGCCTTGGCCATCCGCTCATCGATGAGCGTGCCGTTGGTGTACACCTGGAAGTAGACGTCGCTGTGAGCGGCAAAAATGTCCAGGAGATCCTCCCGTATAAAAGGCTCTCCCCCGGAGACGGTGATAAAATAGATGCCCATCTCTTTGGCTTCTTGAAGAAGGCGATGGATCAGGTCGGTATCCAATTCAGCGCTTTTATCGTAATCCCCGGCATAACACCCATAACAGTTCAGATTGCAGCGCATGGTGGGGCTGATCACCAAAAAGAAAGGCGGATGGAATCCGTATCGGGATTTGAATTCCTCCCGTCTGGGGGTGGCGGTGATGAACCCGTTGACAATGAGGTTTTCGGCAAATTTGGCCAGGCATTCCCTGGAAGACCGGCCGATGGCCCGCCGGCCGTGGAGGAGGAGGTTTTTCAAGAAGTCCCGCCCTTCCGGGTAATAGGAGACTGCCTCCAGGCCTTTGCGAACCAACGAGATTTCGAGAATCCTTTTTTCGCTGAGCCGAGGTAAAACCTTGAGGATGGCCTTGGCGATCTGGATTGCAGCAATTTGTTTCACTTTCGTTTGAACTTTCATTTTTAAGAGAGCCTCATTAAGGTGTCACCGAAACCAGGTCATTTTTTCTTTGCGGATTAGGAAGAAACTTCTTAATTCCAAGGAGTAATTTAATCATAATGGAAATTCCTTTTTGGCACCTTTTATCATCTTCATTAATTTTGGGCGCTTAACGCGTATTTTTTATTTATCCTTAATCAGCGTTTTTAAAAACTCTGTGATCTCTGAGCCCTCTGTGGCTAATTTATAACTTGATTGCATAGGAATTTCCTTTTTTAACTTTAGGCACTTTAGTTCACTTTAGGCATTTAACTTGATCATGATCACCCTGTCCTTCAAGCCTGACTTAGATTTTTCATCAAAATATGGCGCACGCGTGCGGAGAGTTCTCCTTCCTTTTCAATGGGGATGCCCGCGGTTTCAATGGGCGGATCAATGATGATCCGGGCATTTCCCGGGTAAGCGCGCCAGTCGCCCTTGCGCATGATTTTTCCCGTACCCAGGATGGTGATGGGAAGAATGGGAGCCTGGGATTTGAGGGCGATGAGAAATAGTCCCTTTTTGAAGGGCTGGAGATTTCCATTGAGGCTGCGTGTTCCTTCCGGAAAGATGATGACGGAAACGCCATTTTTAACTCTTTCGGCTGCCAGGAGCATGCTGCGATAGGCCTTTTTGGGACTCTCGCGTTCTATGGGAATGTAACCGATGCGGGACATGGCCCATCCCATAAACGGGGCACGGAAAAGCTCTGCTTTGGCGATCCAGCGGAACTGGATGGGAAGATATCCCAGGAAGGCAAAGATGTCGATGTTGCTCTGGTGATTCGATACCAGGATGTAACTTTTGCGGGGGTCGATGTTTTCCAGGCCTTTGACTTCCACGGTTGTGCCGGTGGCGGCAAGCTGAATCCTGCCCCAGAGGCGGGCAACGAGATGGGGGAGATTGCCGGAGGAGTCGAAGAGGGAGAGAAAAATCGCCACCGTACCTAAAATTACCGTTGAGATCAATAAGATCACCCAGGCGAAAAGCGTCCGGAACATCGGTTCATAACCCTCAAAAAACATATTGAATGATTCTATTCATACTCGATTCAGAGGAGGCTGTCAACTTTGCTTTTTCAGGTCTTATGAATAAACCCTTGACTTCCATCCTTCGAATGATAAAATTCCTTTGTTTGCAGGGAAAAGTTGTAAGCCTGGCCCAGGAAAAAAAATATAAAAGACCCGATTGAATAGCCGAATCTATTCGCTGCGGGGGGAGGGGATCAGTGGTCAATAAAGTCGTTCTCATCGGTCGTTTGGGCGCGGATCCAGAGATCCGTTATACACCCAGCGGGGCGGAAGTGGCTACTTTTCGAATAGCCACCAGTGAGTCCTGGACGAATAAAAGCGGCGAGAAGGAAGAGCGTACTGAATGGCACCGCATTGTCGCCTGGAGGGGACTGGCTAAAATTTGCGGTGAATATCTGAGTAAAGGGAAACTGGTTTACATTGAAGGTAAGTTACGGACCCGTTCCTGGGAAGACCGTGAGGGAAATAAGAAATACACCACGGAAGTGGAAGCCGCGGATATGAAAATGCTCGGCGGGATCGGGGAGCAAAAAACCAAGGCGAAGGACGCGGAGGGGGATTATTCTCCACCCCCGACCCCGATGAAAGATGAAGAAGATATTCCCTTCTGAGGCAAAATTGTTGAATTCGTAAAAAGTCTGAATTCCCTTCATTAGGTCATTCCGGCCCCGATTTTCATCGGGATAAACTCCAGCCGGAATCCAGTTATTTTCAGGAGTTATCAAATCTCTGGACTCCGGTTTTCACCGGCGAAAGCGAAGCAATCTCGTTTTTATAAGTCCTTGAAAATACGGGATTGCTTCGTCGTCCCGCATTGGCGGAACTCCTCGCAATGACGAAAACGGGACTTTTTACGAGACCATCAAAATTCAATTGTTGGAAATTCCTTTTCTAAATCCAATTTAAGGAGAGGTTTTTTTGAACGTAGAGCAGGCCATAAAGTCAATTGAGGAAGAATTGAAAGCCGTAGAGGCAGAGATGGCCAAAAACCTCCTCTCGGAAGTCATCATGATTCCCACGGTGAGCCGTTACCTTATCTCCAGCGGCGGAAAACGGTTCCGCCCGGTTCTTTTGCTCCTTAGCGCTCATCTGTGCGGTTACCATGGGCCGCGGGCCATTCCCCTGGCCAGCACCATTGAATTCATCCACACGGCCACTCTCCTTCATGACGATGTGGTGGATCGGGCTTTTGTCCGGCGGGGCATGGCTTCGGCCAACTCGGTGTGGGGGGAGGGGGCCAGTGTGCTGGTGGGGGATTTTTTATTTACCAAATCCTTTGCCCTGATCGTCGCGGATGGCAACCTGCGTATTTTAGAAGTTATTTCCGGCGCCACCACGCGCATGGCCGAAGGGGAAGTCATGCAGCTGGTTAAGTTGGGAGACCCGGCTATCACGGAGAAGGATTATTATTATGTCATAACCAACAAGACAGCGGTGTTGATTTCCGCAGCCTGTCAGGTTGGCGGGATTCTGGGCAATGCCTTCCTTGAACAAGAGAAGGCCCTGGCCGATTTCGGGCTCAACCTGGGGGTTGCTTTCCAATTGATGGATGATACGCTGGATTACACTTCAGCGACAGCAACACTGGGAAAAGAGATCGGAAAAGATCTTAACGAAGGGAAAATCACCCTGCCATTGATTCAGGCCTTAAAAGCCTGTTCCCCGGGGGAAAGGGACCGCCTGAAGCAGATCATTCAGGACCGGGACCGTAAGGAGGCGGATTTAAGTTATGTCATGCAGGTGGTGAAGGAATGCGGAGGAATTGATTACGCGGTTCAGTGTGCCGAGGATTTTGTGGCCAAGGCCCGAACCTCTCTCACCCCTTTCCCATCTTCCAGAGAAAAAGAGGCGCTCCTGGCCCTTGCGGATTACGCCATCCGGAGAAAATGGTAGAGAAGTACAGGGTTCAAGGGTTCAAAAATTAAAGGGACTGAGCGGTTTTTAAATCTTTTTGTAAATCGCGGTAGGCCGGGAGGAGTCCAAGGCCGTCAGCCGCCCGGATAGCCCGGAGAACAGCAGTAGCCACAACCTCTTCGGCCAACAGGCCTAACGTGTTTACATCAGCGGACAAATCCCCGGCCGAAAGAGCGAAGATCAAATCGCCATCCACTGTGGAGTGAATAGGGGAGATGGTTTGGATGAACCCGCTCTGAGCCATCTGGGCCACTTTGGTGGCTTGACGTTTGGAGAGCCTGGCGTTAGTGGCCACAACCCCCAGAGTTGTATTCTGGAAGCCCGTCTCTCTTTTGGGAAGGGAAAAACCCTTTTTGATCATGGCGGTCGAGCCGATGAAGCGTCCGGGGTTGTCAGGATCTCTGGCGCCCGCAAGAACTTTTCTTTCCTGCGGATCGATAACATCGCCGAAGGCATTGACCGCCACGAAAGCTGCTACGATGATTCCCCCGGACAAGGAAAGGGATGCTGTGCCCACCCCCCCTTTGGTAGCCATCTTAATTCCTAAAAGTTTTCCAACGCTCGCGCCGGTTCCCACCCCCACGCTTCCTTCGGCGATCTTCCCGGGTTGGTTGTTGAGGCAGGCCTGGTAACCCATCTCTTTATCCGGGCGCGCCAGGCTGTTCCCCAAACTTAGGTCATAGATGATCGCTGCGGGGACTATGGGGACTTTGGCTGCGGAAGTCTGATAGCCGATGGATTTTTCTTCGAGGAATTTCATCACTCCGCCGGAAGCGTCCAGGCCAAAAGCGCTCCCTCCCGAGAGCAGAACGGCATGAACTTCGTCTACGAAATGAAAGGAATGAAGAGAATCGATCTGGCGCGTTCCCGCTGCAGACCCGCGAATGTCCACTCCTCCTATGGTTCCCGGAGGGCAGAGGATTACGGTGCATCCAGTGGCTGCTTTTAAGTCTTGAGCATGTCCGACCCTGAAGCCGGGAACATCAGTAATGGCGTTATCCATATGGCTCTCCCCCCGTGTTGATTGAAATATTCCTACATATATTGTTGGAGGAAGTCAAGACCTGATATCCCCTTGCCCACCTTCACTTTTTGTGGTAAAGAATGATTTGTTATTAAATGATCCTTCCCAGGCACGGGGTTCGGGGCGCTTCGCTTGGCAGCATGAGGCGCTGGTTGTTTCATTGACGGGGCGGGAAAAAGCACCCCGCCTCATTTTGCGGAGAAGCGGCTTTAAACTCTTGGAAGGGCTTTTCCCGGCCGATGCTGCCCGCGCCCATCGCCCCGAACCCCGTGCCACGAATAGGGATTCTGTAAAAGTGAAGGTGGGCAAGCTGATATCCCCCGGGTAAAAAAGCTTGACGCCCTGGAAAATGGCTTTTACAATTTAGGAAAGGCAATGTTAGATTCTTACAGCTTTCAGTCTGAGAATTTTCTTCTAACCTTTATAAGAAAGGGATGCCTAAATTCTAATTCCGAAGCACGAAATTCGAAACTCGAAACAATTCCAAATGTTCCAAATCCAAAACATCGCTTTTGTTTAAGTCATTTGAACATTCGAATTTGAAATTTGTTTCGGATTTCGGATTTAAAAACCAAACTTCAAAATTTCAAATATCTTTGGTTAGTTTTAAGGGGTATTTCAGAAATTATTTCGGAGATGTAAGCTGGTTAGTCAATAATGATGACTTTGAAAGAAAATATTACAAGATCATGGGGTTCTTTATCCAGATGGTTTAAGGACAGAACTCTTGACCTCCTGATCACTTTCATAGGAATAGTAGCAGTATTTTTAGCGACGGGTTATGTTCATTTCCTGGCCCCGCCGAGCTGGGAAAGGCATACCAGAGTAGTTACCATCCAGGCCGGGACGGGTTTCCAAGACATTGCCAGAATCCTTGAGGAAAATGGAATTGTCCGGGACCGGAGAAGCTTTTATCTTCTGACCAAGATTAAAGAGGCCATTCCCAAAGTGAAGGCTGGGGAATATGAAATGAACACCGTGATGACCCCCGGAGAAGTCCTGTCCAAGCTGTTACGGGGCGATGTTATTAAATATCCGATTACAATTCCGGAGGGGTTCAACCTCTTTCAAATCGGGGAAGTTTTGCATCAGGCCGGGGTATGCAATAAAAAGAACTTTCTGGAAAAATCCAGAGATCCATCTTTCATGACTTCCCTGGAATTGGACGGGGAAAATTTAGAAGGATATTTGTTTCCAGATACTTACAATTTCCCCAAAGGGTTTGGGGAAGAGTCGGCCATCCGCCAGATGGTGTCCCGTTTCAAAAATGTTTATACTTCCCTGGCCAAACGGGCAGAACAGTTAGGGTTGAGCCGAAAAGAGGTGGTTATTCTGGCATCTATGATCGAGAAGGAGGCTGCCGACGATCAGGAGAGAAGTTTGATATCGGCGGTTTTTCACAACCGTCTTCATCGCGGAATGGCCCTGCAAAGCGATCCAACAGCGGTCTATGGCCTGAAATCGGAAAGAATAAGGAATGAGAGAATCACCAGGCAAGATCTCCAGCGCAAAACTCCCTATAATACCTATCAATTTAGCGGATTGCCGAAAGGGCCCATTGCCAACCCCGGGTTTAAATCCCTTTATGCAGTATTGTATCCTGCGGATGTAAATTACCTATATTTTGTATCGAAGAATGACCGAACTCATTATTTTTCCAGCACGCTGCAAGAACACAACCGGGCAGTGGCCAAATACCAGCGCAAGCCGAAAAAGGAGCCTAAACAAACCATTACCAATACCCCAAGTGGCCAATTTGCCCCAGAGAAACTTCCCAGTACCCATGAAGGCGCCTGAACTGAAACCCTTAATCTCCGCTGTTTTCATCCCAACCCCAATAAAAAAATTAAAAAATATTAAATTTTCCTTGACATCCGTTTAATAAAACTTTATATTGACGAAAAAGTGGTATAAAGTGGATAAAAGTGGATTGAAAGAGAAAATATAATGATGTTTCGGGGAAGATTTGAGCATATCATAGATTCCAAAGGGCGCGTCTCCATTCCGGCAAAATTCCGTGAATTGCTTATGGAAAAAAATGATGACCGGCTAATCCTGACAAATTTTGACCGGTGTTTAGTGGCTTATGCTTACGAGGAATGGAGAGTTTTAGAGGAAAAGGTGAGCTCTCTTTCCATGGTGAAAAAAGAAGTAAAAGCCTTTCAGCGATTTTTTATTTCCGGGGCTGTGGAATGTCCGACCGATAAATTAGGCCGAATTTTGATACCCCCAACGCTTAGGGATTATGCCGGGTTGGATAGAAATGTTGTTTTTGCCGGGATGTTAAAAAAATTTGAAATCTGGAGCATGGAACGCTGGCAGGAGGAGATCAAACGGTCTGAGGAAGATTTCGAGGGAATGGGAGCAGTATTGGCCGAACTGGGGCTTTAGATGGAAGCGGAAGAAACACGACATCGGCCGGTGCTTTTAGAGGAAGTCCTTGGATATTTAAATTGTCGATCAGGCCAAGTCTATGTTGACGGAACTGTAGGCAGCGGCGGTCATGCCAGGGCAATCTTAGAAAAGAGCTGCCCAACCGGAAGATTGATCGGATTGGATTGGGATGAAGAAGCCATAAAGCGCGCCCGGGAGAATCTGGCCCCTTTCGGGAGCAGGGTCGATTTGGCGCAAAAAAATTTTAAAGACATAGCTTCAGTCCTGAAAGATCTTTCGGTCGGGGCAGTAGATGGCCTTTTATTAGACTTGGGGGTTTCCACAGAGCAGCTTGAGGATGGGGAGAGGGGAATCAGTTTTCTCCGGCATGGCCCCCTGGATATGCGCATGAGCCGGGAAATCAAGGTCAGCGCCCGGGATATTTTGCGGCGCCTTTCTGCTGCTGAGATAAGCGGGATCCTCTGGCAGTACGGGGAAGAACGATGGGCCAAGCGCATTGCCAAAGCGATCGTGCGCCAGCGTCAAGTTAGGCCTCTGCGAACTACAGGGGAATTAGTGGATTTGATCCAGAAAACCGTTCCCTGGGGCAAAGGGCGCATCCATCCGGCCACCCGCACTTTCCAGGCCTTGCGCATCCGGGTGAATGATGAACTGCAAAACCTGCAAACTTTTCTGGACCGGTGCGCAAGTGTTTTAAACCCAGGAGGCCGGTTGGTCATCATTTCTTTTCACTCCCTGGAGGATCGGATCGTAAAGAGCCATTTCCGAAGGTGGGCAAAAAAAGAAAAAGGGACTTTCCCTTCCTTTTGTATTCTGACGCCGAAACCCGTGATCCCGTCTTTGGCAGAGGTTTCGGCCAACCCCAAAGCTCGCAGCGCCAAGCTGAGAGCCGTCGAAAAACTTTCCTGGAAAACTGAAGGGAGGCAAAATGGCGGAAGCGGCCTATAAACGGATTGCGGTCAGCGGCGTAAGGAGGGAGCCGGAAGCGGTCTCCCAGCCCAAAGGGGTCAACCGCAACTTAGCCTTCGTGGCCATGGTTGTAGGTATTGTATTTATCGGATGCTCCCTTTTTTATGTCTGGGCGCACCACCAGGTAATCTCTCTCGGGTACGAAATCTCCCAGAAGAGCCAGGAAGGGCAGGACCTGCGCAAAGATAATAAAAGGTTGCGCCTGGAATTGGCCGCGCTTAAATCCCCGGGTCGTATTGAAAGCATGGCTTTGAAAGAATTAGGGTTCGTAAACCCCCAGAAGGAACAGCTGATTATCGTGCGATGAAGCCTACTCTTCATACATGGCTTCGCTTGCGCATAACCCTCCTCCTCTGCCTTTTTTCTTTTCTTTTTCTAATTGTCTTGGCAAGGGCTTATCAACTCCAGGTTCTTAGGAGCGATAAACTTGCCACTTTGGCTGAACGGCAGTATCAGAGAGTTGTCCCGTTAGTGCCCAAAAGGGGCGTTATCTACGATAGAAAAAAAGAAGAGATGGCTATCAGCGTAGAAGTGGATTCTGTTTTCGTCCAGCCGGCCAAAGTAGAGAACCTTGAGCAAGCCGCCCCCAAAATTGCACCAATCTTGGGAAAAAAGTCCGAATTCCTGCTGAAAAAGATGAAAGGAGAAAAATCGTTTATCTGGCTGGAAAGAGGGATCAGCCCCGGTCAGCGGGCAGCGATTGATGCCTTAGATATCCAGGGAATCGATTTTTTGAAGGAAGCCAAACGATTCTATCCTCAAGGGGAAATTGGGGCCCACGTCATCGGTTTTGCCGGGGTGGATTCCCGGGGGCTCGAAGGCGTGGAGTTAGGGTATGATGAATTCATCAGGGGGGAACCCGGCTTTATTATTATTTCTAAGGATGCCCGCGGCCGGGCCATAGCCGCGCAAAACCCGGATTTTCGCCGGTCGGAAGAAGGCTATGAAGTGATTCTGACCATCGATAGGAACATCCAGTACATCGCCGAAAAGGAATTAAAAAAGGCCATCCAGGCCTGTTCGGGCAAAGGGGGCATGGTGGTGGTCATGAACCCGAAGACAGGGGAAATCCTGGCCATGTCCGTCCAGCCCTCTTTCGACCCTAACCGCTTTTCTTCCTATACGGACTACCTGCGGAAAAACCGCGCTATCACGGATACTTTCGAGCCTGGTTCCACCTTTAAAGCCTTTCTTTTGGCTGCGGCCCTGGAAGAGCGCGTGGCCGGGCCAAGCGAGGTTTTCTTTTGCGAAAACGGAAGTTTCGCTGTCGGCGGGAGAATCATCAACGATGTACACAAGCACGGATGGCTTTCCCTGGGGGAGATCATCAAGGTGTCCAGCAATATCGGGGCCAGTAAAGTGGGGAAGAAATTAGGGAAGGGAAAACTTTATCATTATCTGAAGGAGTTTGGTTTCGGGAGCAAGACCGGGATCGACCTTCCAGGAGAAGTACCCGGTTTCCTTCCCCATCCTAAGCACTGGTCAGAGGTGGGGCTGGCCAACATCAGTTTTGGGCAGGGGATTTCCCTAACGGCCCTGCAATTGACCACGGCGCTTTCGGCTATGGCCAATGGGGGGGTGATAATGCGGCCCTACATTGTCAAAACGGTAATCGATAGACAGGGCAACGTTCTTAAGGAAAACCGGCCCAAGGTGATTAGACGGGTGATCTCTCCGGAGACAGCCAGGACTGCGGCCACGATCTTAAAAAAGGTTACGCAGGAGGGGGGAACCGGGAAAGCGGCGTGCCTCTCCGGCTATGAGACTGCCGGCAAAACCGGCACGGCCCAAAAAGCATTAATAAACGGCCGCGGTTATTCAGACAAAAGGATCGGTTCCTTTATTGGTTTTATCCCGGCTGATAACCCCCAGGTGGTCATTTCCGTGATCATTGACGAACCTCAAGGGGTTAGTTACGGGGGGGTAGTGGCCGCTCCGGCCTTTAAAGCAATCGGCGAACAAGTTTTGCCCTACATGGGAGTTTATCCGAAAGGGGTTGCTTACCTGGCCCAGGCCGCTCCGGGCCCCAACACTTCCACCCATCTAAGCGAATCGGATGGCAGAGCCCCCAGCCCTCCGGCCCGGCCGAAGGCGGAAGAGGTTTTAGAAGAGCCTGGGGTCATGCCGGATTTTTCCGGAAAATCTCTCCGCCAGGTTGTGAAGACCGCGCAGAGATTAGGATTGGATCTTAAGCTCGTAGGAAGCGGAAGGGCCGTGGCCCAAACCCCGGCGCCTGGTCAGATTCTTCAGGGCGACATGAAAGGCATGGTCAAATTTCAGCCTTCGATTTAACAGAGGTCTTTAAGGCGGGAATCAGCGTTCCGGGCGGATCTCTGGTTTTTTGATCTAATTGGAAAATCGAAGTATAATGAAAGAATTAATCGTAGCCAAAGATATTTGAAAATTTTGTTTGCAAATTCGGAATCCAAATATTGATCCGCCACGGCGGATGAAACAAATTCAAGATTCAAGATTCAAGATTTAGCTAATTGCAGATTTGAGATTTAAGATTTCAGATTGAAGGTTTTATTTTTTCAATCGGCAATCTACAATCTGCGGTCTGCAATGGTTTGGATTTCGTGCTGAGAATTTAGGCATCCCTTTCGGATAAACGTATAAGAATCTAACGGAAGGAGATAACCATCGTGAGGTTGGACGACCTCATTGCCCGCTTGCCGCTTAAGAAAGTTTATGGATACGCTGGCGTGGAAGTCCAAGGGCTGGCATATCATTCCCGGAGCGTTGAGAGGGGATTCCTTTTCGCAGCCATACGCGGATTACGGGAAGATGGGGAACGTTTCATTCCCGAGGCTCTCTCGCGGGGAGCCTGTTCGCTCCTTCTAAGTGAACCAATGAATGGCGCGGGTGTAACCCAGGTGGTCGTACCGGAAGTGCGCGAAGCTCTGGCGCGGCTGGCTGCGGCTTTTTATGGGGACCCTTCTTCTTCTATGACCCTGATCGGAATAACCGGAACAAACGGAAAAACAACAACCTCTTATCTCATTGAGTCGATCCTTATGGAGGCAGAGAAAAGCGTTGGAGTAATGGGCACGGTCAATTACCGTTATGAGGGGCAATTTTATCCCGCTCCAACAACCACCCCGGAATCGCTGGACCTGCAGAAAAATCTGCAGGCCATGCGGGAAGCCGGCGTAACCCACGCCGTCTTAGAAGTTTCTTCCCATGCTTTGGATATGCAGCGCGTCCGCGGCATAGACTTTGACGTGGCCCTTTTTACCAACCTCACCCGGGACCACCTGGACTATCACGGGTCGATGGAGAATTATTTTAAGGCCAAACAACTTCTTTTCACTCAGGGTTTGGGCGAGAGCGGAAAGGAGCGGAATTTTGCGGTAATCAACATTGACGATTCCTGGGGAGAAGAACTCTTAAGGACGGCCTTAGGAACGCTTTATCGCTACGGGGCGCAAAAAAAAGGCGATGTCTGGCCCGAAAGGACGGAGGAAAGCGCCGAAGGCCTGCGGGCCAGCGTGCGCACACCCAGGGGAAATTTAAATATCCGCTCTCCTTTGATCGGGAGGCATAATCTTTATAATATCCTGGCTGCCGTGAGCACGGGTGAAGTTTTAGAACTATCACCCCAGGCGATTGTCGCAGGCATAGAGAAACTTAGCCGGGTTCCTGGAAGGCTGGAACGTGTGCCGGGGGGGAATGGCATCCGGGTATTCGTTGACTATGCCCATACCGGGGATGCGTTGGAAAGAGCCCTGGAAACTTTGCGGAGAATCGTGTCCGGGCGGCTTATAGTTGTTTTCGGATGCGGCGGAGACCGCGACAGGGGAAAGAGGGCCGTAATGGGAAAAGCGGCGGCTCTGGGGAGCGATTTGGCGGTTCTCACCTCTGACAATCCCCGCACAGAAGATCCTTTGGAGATCATTTATGAGGTCGAAAAGGGAATTAAGGAAACAGACCGGAGGAAATACCGGACCGCTGATTTGGTCAGGGATCGGGCAGCAGAAAGGCCGGCGGCCGCAGGATACGTGATCATTCCGGAAAGGAGAGAGGCCATTCAAACCGCTGTAATAGCAGCCAGCCCCGGGGATATAGTATTGATTGCCGGCAAGGGCCATGAGGATTATCAGATTCTGGGCGAGAAAAAGGTTCATTTTGACGACCGCGAAGAAGCAGCGAAGGCTTTAGCCTTAAGGGGGGAGTGAAAGATCGTTAATCTGTCTGCGGGCGAGATTCTTAAGGTAACTGGAGGAGAGCTTCTTTTCGGCTCCCTTCGGCAAAAGGCCGTGGGGGTTAGCAGCGATTCCCGCCAGGTCCGCGGGGGGGAACTTTTTATCCCTCTATCCGGCCGGAACTTCGACGGGCATGACTTCATCGCCTTGGCCCTGGCCAAAGGAGCTGCCGGGTCCCTGGTGCAGCGCGGCCGGGAAAAGAGCGCCGCCGGAGATAATCAGCAGGAAAAATTTGCCATCGTAGTCGGGAATGCGCTCAAGGCCCTTGGCGACCTGGCCCATGCCTGGCGCAGCCGCCAGCCGGTGAAAGTAGTGGCCATTACCGGCAGTAATGGAAAGACCACGACTAAAGAAATGACCGCCGGCATCCTTTCGAGAAATTTCCAGGTCCTGAAGACCGAGGGCAATTTAAATAACTTGATCGGCCTTCCTTTGATGCTTTTGAGGTTAACTCTGGAACATGAGGTGGCTGTCCTGGAGATGGGCATGAGTGAGCCAGGCGAGATCCGCAGGTTGAAAGAGATAGCCGAACCGCAGGTCTCCGCCATTATCAACATAGGCCGCGCCCACCTGGAATTCCTGGGAAGCCTGGAAGGAGTGGCCAGGGCCAAAGGGGAGCTTTGGGAAGGAGTGCGGAAAGAAGATTGGATTGCCGTCAACGTAGATGACCCGCGAGTGGTGAAATTAGCGGCCCCGGCGAAGTGCCGGAAGAAGACTTTCGGAATACTTAAGCAAGCAGACATCCGGGCAGAAGACCTCCGGTTTGAAGAGGGAAAAGGGGCCAGTTTTTCCCTGAGAATGGATAGGAAGAAACGCGCCGTGCGGCTGGCCGCCTTCGGGAGACACAGTGTTTACAATGCTCTGGCCGCGGCGGCTCTGGCCGGAATCCTGGGGATGGGGCCGGAGGAGATCAGAGCCGGACTGGAAGAGTTTCAACCTTTTTCCGGAAGGGGGAAGATTTTGGAACTCGGGCAAAACGTGCGTGTTCTGGACGATTCTTACAATGCCAACCCCGATTCCCTCCTGGCCATGCTCTCGGCGTTTGCCGGGATGAAGGGCAAAGACCGGGGCCTTCTGGTTATGGGGGATATGCTGGAACTCGGGCCAGCTTCGCCGGCCGAACACGAAAAAGCTGGCATAGAGATCGGGGAAATGGGCTTCGCCCACATTTTTTTTATGGGGGGGAAAGCCCCGCATCTGGCCAGGGGAGCCTTAGCTTCAGGGATCGAAGAAAAAAAGGTGCATACCGCCTCCAGCCATGAGGAGGTTTTAAGAAGTTTGGAAAAAATTATCGAAAAGGGAGACTGGATCCTGGTTAAAGGCTCCAGAGCAATGCAAATGGAGCGGATCATCAGGGGCCTGGAAAATTTCTTGGGGAGGGCGTGAGAACGTAAACCATAACTATGCTCTATTTTTTACTTTACTCCCTGTATCCCAAGTTTTCTGTCTTTAACGTCTTCCGGTACATTACCTTCCGGGCGGTTCTGGCCATCCTTACCGCCCTGATCATCTCCTTTTTCTTAGGCCCCTTTGTGATTCGCAAGTTAAAGCAGCTCCAGGTGAAACAATTTATCCGGCAGGACGGACCGAGCACCCACCTGCAAAAAGAGGGAACGCCTACCATGGGGGGGACGTTGATTCTTGCCTCCATCATCATCTCTGTTCTTCTCTGGGCGGATCTGACCAATTTTTACATCTGGGTGGTTTTATTGGTCACTTTGGGATTCGGGGCTGTGGGCTTCGCCGATGATTACCGCAAGTTGACTCGCCAGAACTCCAAGGGACTAACCGTAAAAGAAAAAATATTTTACCAGGGAGCAGTGGCCGTGGCCGCCGGTCTTATGCTTTATTTTTACCCGACTTTCAAGAGCACATTCAGCGTGCCGTTTTTCAAGGGAATTATGCCCAACCTGGGAGTATTTTATGTTTTTCTGGCGGTTTTTGTGATCGTGGGAACTTCCAACGCCGTGAACCTGACAGACGGCCTGGACGGGCTGGCCATCGGCCCGGTGCTGATCACCGCCGGAACATTCATGATTCTGGCGTATTTGGTCGGGCACGTGAAAATCGCCAGCTATCTGCAGATTCCCTACGTTTCCGGAAGCGGAGAATTAGCTATTTTTTGCGGGGCCATGGTCGGGGCGGCAATGGGCTTCCTCTGGTACAACACCTATCCCGCTCAAATGTTTATGGGAGATACAGGCTCTGTGCCCCTGGGAGCGGCTCTGGGAGTGGTGGCGGTCATTACCAAACAAGAAATCCTCCTGGCCATTGTCGGGGGGCTCTTCGTGATTGAAACCCTTTCCGTAATTTTCCAGGTGGCTTCGTATAAGCTCTGGCGGAAGCGCATTTTTCGGATGGCTCCTCTGCATCATCATTTCGAGCTAAAAGGGTGGGCCGAGCCTAAAGTCATCGTCCGGTTTTGGATCATAACCATTTTCCTGGCTCTGATAGCCCTGAGTACTCTGAAATTGAGGTGAAAAAAGTTCGGAGTTCGTAGTTCGGAGCTTGCGGGTTTTACTCCGAACTATTGAGACCTATGGAACTAAAAGGAAAAAAAATACTAGTCGTGGGATTGGCCCGGACGGGAGCGGCCGCCGTGCGTTTCCTTAACAGGCAAGGGGCCAGGTTGAAAGTATCCGAAGCCAAATCCGAAAGGGAACTCGATGCGGCTCGAAGTGAGCTGGCCGACCTGCCGATCGAATGGGAATACGGCGGACATACTCTCTCCTTCTTTGAAGGCGCGGAACTGATCGTGGTCAGTCCCGGCGTGCCCATGAATATTGAAGCGCTGGCCAAAGCCCGGGCTCGAGGAATTCCGGTTATCAGCGAAGTGGAGCTGGCCTTTCGGTTCTTGCGCCGGCCGCTGATTGGCATCACCGGCACGAACGGAAAAACGACCACCACTACCTTGATCGGCCAGATGCTTAAGGCCAGCGGGAAGAGCGCCTTCGTGGGAGGGAATATCGGTAATCCCTTGATTGGGTTCGCCGGGGGCCCCCAGGAAGAAGAGTGGGTAGTGGCTGAAATCAGCAGCTTCCAGCTCGAAGGAATCGTGGATTTCCGGCCGCACATAAGCGTACTCTTGAATATTACCGAAGATCATCTGGACCGTTATGCCAATTTTCAAGAGTACATTAAGGCCAAAGAAAAAATCTTTAAGAACCAGGGCAAGGAAGATTATGCCTTGCTAAATGCCGACGATCCCTTGACCTTCCAGTTTGCCCACGGGATTAAGCCCCGGGTGCACCTTTTCAGCATAGAGAGAGCAGTGCCCGCGGGATGTTTCTTTGAGAAAGGGGCCATCTTTTTCCAGGGAGGAGATGGGAATAAGGAGCGCTTCGAACTCCGCCGCTTGAAGATTTGCGGGGCCCACAACCTGGAAAATTTAATGGCGGCGATAGCGGTTGGGAAAATTTGTGGTTGCCCGGCTGACTCCATACAGAAAGTGATCGAAGAGTTTCCCAGCCTGGAACACCGCCTGGAATGGGTAAGGGATTTAGATGGAGTGAGTTATTTCAATGACTCCAAGGGGACAAACGTGGGCGCGCTTGTAAAATCGCTGCTTAGCTTTAAGGAGCCCATCCTGTTAATCGCCGGAGGAAAGGATAAGGGGGGAGATTATCGTCCGTTACAGGAATTGATTGCTGATAGAGTAAAGGGAATGGCTTTCATCGGGGAGGCCAAAGAAAGAATGTTCGCAGCGTTAGGGGGGCTGACCGAAACAGTTAAAATGGATACCCTGGAGGAGGCTGTTCACTGGGCAACTTCCAGGGCTTCCCCTGGCGATGTCGTCCTCCTTTCCCCAGCATGTTCGAGCTTTGACATGTTCGAAAATTATCAGGAGCGCGGCAAAAAATTTAAATCCATCGTCCAGGATCTGGGCAGGAAGCCAAAAGGGAAGCAATTTAATTAACTTGATTGCATAGGAATTTCCTTTTTTAACTTTAGGCGCTGAACATAAAATGGTCAATTATCAATGTTCAATGATCATTGCTAATTGATAACTGGATTGCCTGAGACATTCCTTATTGGACACGGATGAACACAGATTATTAGGATAAGCGAAAAAATAATTATCTGAGGAGCTTCTTGCAAAAGCCACTTAATTCCGTTATTCCGGCCCCGTATCAAGTACGGGGTAAACTCCAGCCGGAATCCAGAATTATGTGATCCCGCTCTGGGCGGGACTGGATTCCGGGTAGCGCTTCACTTGCCCGGAATGACGATTGAGCGAGAGATTTTAAGATTTGCAAGAACCTCTGAGGTTATCTGCGAAAATCTGCGTCCAAATTAATTTTATTGTATAGAAAAAACCTTTTTTCAACTTTAGTCCGCCTCAGGCGGATCACTTTAAACACTTGACATTTATCCGTTGCTTTTCTTTATCATACTTTTAAAAAAACTCGGTGATCTCTGTGTCCTCTGTGGCTAATTTAATTCCTGAACGAAGATTCGATTCTCTTCTGCTCATCACGGTTATGGTTTTAGTGGGTTTGGGGATCGTCATGGTCTATAGCGCAAGCTTTGTAATCGCCGGACAGAGGTTCGGAGATTCCTATCATTTCTTGAAGAAGCAGGCCATGGCCGCGGCCCTGGGAATCGGCCTGATGTTTTTCCTGGCCAGATTGAACTACCGCCGCTTAAAAATTTTAGCCATTCCTCTGTTGCTGGTGAGCCTGGTGCTTTTGGGCGTTCTGATTTTACCTGGTATGCGCCATGAGGTAGGCGGCTCAGCGCGCTGGTTAAGGCTTTCTTTCTTTTCGTTCCAACCGGCGGAGCTGGCCAAACTCGCCCTGGTTATTTATCTGGCCTATTCTCTGGCCAGGAAAGAAGGGAGGATGCAGAGCTTTTCAGCGGGTTTCCTTCCTTATGTTATAATCCTTGGTATTTTTTTCGCCCTGGTCCTTAAACAACCCGATTTTGGAACCGGGATCATCTTCGGGGCAATTGTTTTTATCATGCTTTTTGTCGCCGGAACGAGAATTCTTTTCCTCGGCTCCACTATCCTGGCGACCCTGCCGGTAATTTTGTTTTTGGCCCTTAGGGCGGATTACCGCAAGGAACGGCTCTTTTCCTTCCTTAATCCCTGGAGCGATCCGGGGAACGCTGGATTCCAGATTATTCAATCCTTTTTGGCTTTTGGCGCAGGGAAAATTTTTGGGGTGGGGCTGGGCGAAGGCCGGCAGAAACTATTCTATCTGCCGGAGGTGCATACGGATTTCATCCTTGCGGTAATAGGGGAAGAGTTAGGGCTGGTTGGCGTGACCGTGGTCATCGGACTTTTCGTCTTCTTGATCATACGGGGCTTTCAGATCTGCTTCCGGGCGTCCGACCTCTTCGGAACCTATCTGGCTTTGGGGATCGCAACGCTGATGGCCGTGCAGACACTCCTCAATATGGGAGTGGTTATGGGTTTGCTGCCGACGAAGGGGTCAACCCTTCCTTTTATCAGTTATGGGGGAACATCGTTGATGATAAATTTAATGGCCATGGGAATTCTGCTGAACATTTCTTCCCAGGGCTTGAGAACTGCCGATGAAAATCATGATAGCAGGTGGAGGGACGGGAGGACATCTTTTTCCGGCCCTGGCCGTGGCTGAAGCCTTTAGAGAACGGGAGCCGGCCAACGAGATCCTCTTCGTGGGAAGTCGAAGAGGGATGGAGGTCAGGATTGTGCCCCGCGAGGGTTATGCTCTTAAAACCATTGACGCGGTAAGTTTTAAAGGGAAACCATTCCAGAAAAAGCTGGAAAGTTTGCTGGCTGTTCCCAGAAGCCTTGCCCAATCCTGGCAATTGATTCGTTCGTTTCAACCTGACATTGTCCTGGGTGTTGGAGGGTACGCCTCTGGGCCGGTGGTTTTAACAGCCTGGGCCATGGGATGCAACACGGCCATCCACGAACAAAATTCTTTCCCCGGACTAAGCAACCGTATCCTTAGCTGGTTTGCAGATCGCATCTTCATCTCTTTTGCGGATTCCTCCCGGCATTTTCCCCGGAAAAAAGCCGTCCTCACGGGAAATCCAGTGAGAAAAATGATACGCCGGCCAGGAGCACTGCCGGAACAGAAGCCGGAATCCAGGTTTACCCTCCTCATTTTTGGGGGCAGCCAGGGGGCGCAGCGCCTGAACCGGGCGATGAAGGAAGCCCTGTTTTACCTCAAGGACCTAAAAGTAGTATTGACCATCATTCACCAGACCGGCGAGAAAAACTATCAGGAAATTCAAGATGCCTATCAAGAGAAGGATTTCGCAGCGGAGGTTCATCCCTTCATCCATGATATGGACAGGGCCTATGCCCGGGCTGATCTGGTTTTATGCCGGGCCGGGGCTACCACGATTTTTGAGTTGATGGTTGCGGGTAAACCGTCCATTTTGGTGCCCTATCCTTTTGCGGCCAATGACCACCAGACTCTCAACGCCAAAACCATGGCGGATGCCGGCGCCGCCCTGCTCGTGGCCGATGAAAAACTGACCGGAATCTATCTGAGTCAAATCTTAAAGGATCTCATCCGCAATCCGCAGAAGTTAAAAGCCATGGGGAAAAAGGCAGCGGTTTTGGCCAAACCGGATGCGGCGCAGAGGATGGTCAACATTTGCTATGAAATGGTGAGTCATGGATAAAAGCAATTTTGGAATGAAACGCAAAGTCCGCCGGGTGCATTTTGTGGGCATCGGGGGAATCGGCATGAGCGGGATTGCCGAAGTGCTCCTGAATCTTAAGTACCTGGTATCCGGTTCAGACCTGGTGGAGTCAGAGACGACGCTTAGGCTTAAACGGTTAGGGGCGGAGATTTTTATCGGGCATCGTTCCGAGAACCTGGAGGATGCGGATGTGGTGGTCATCTCCTCGGCTGTAAGGGAGGATAATCCCGAGGTTCGGGCCGCTCACGAACGGCTCGTTCCTGTGATTCCACGGGCGGAGATGCTGGCGGAACTTATGCGCATGAAATATGGAGTTGCCGTTGCCGGGACTCACGGTAAAACCACCACCACCTCGATGATTGCCAGCGTGCTGGCTCACGGGGGGCTTGACCCCACGGCGGTCATCGGGGGAAAACTGAACATCTTCGGCTCCAACGCCAAATTGGGACAGGGAGAGCTCTTAGTGGCTGAGGCCGATGAGAGCGACGGCTCTTTTCTAAAGCTAACCCCGACCATCGCCGTGGTGACCAACATTGACCCGGAACACCTGGATTATTACCGCAACCTCGAGGAGATTCAAAAAGCCTTCCTGGAATTTATCAACAAGGTGCCATTCTATGGCCTGGCCGTGCTCTGCCTGGATCAGGAAAATGTCCAGGCGTTGATCCCCCAGGTGAGGAAAAGGTTTGTGACCTATGGTATGAGCAGCCAGGCTAATCTCCGGGCAGCCGATGTATCGTTTAATGGCTTGACTTCGTCCTTTCGGGTGTTTGAGAACGGAATGGATCTGGGGGAGATTTCCATTAAGATGCCCGGGCTGCATAGCGTTTACAATGCCCTGGCAACCATCGCCACCGCCTCAGAGCTGGAGGTGAGCTTTGAAGTGGTGAGGCAGGCCTTGGGATCATTCAGCGGCGTGCAGAGAAGGTTTCAGGTCAAAGGGGAATTTGACGGGGTAATGGTGGTGGACGACTACGGACACCACCCGGCAGAGATCAAGGCCACGCTTAGCGCGGCCAAGACCGGATGGAGCCGGCGCACCGTGGTTGTCTTCCAGCCGCATCGTTACTCCCGCACCCGGGACCTGTTCAAGGATTTTCTGACAGCCTTCAATCAGGCGGATGTCCTTTTCCTGACAGGAATCTATCCTGCCGGCGAAGATCCCATTCCGGGAATTAGCGCCCAGGCGCTTTATGAAGGTATTAAAGGACATGGACATAAGGATGTAACTTTGATTTTGGAAAAGGGCGAAGTCCCTGATCGGCTGCTTACGCGGTTAAAACCAGGAGATATGGTCTTTACCCTGGGGGCCGGGGATGTATGGAAGATTGGCGAAGCGATAATCAAAAAAATAAAAAAAGTAACACTTTAGTTCTTTGAAGAAAGATGTATCACCCGGGCCAAGGGATTCCAGGGCCCGGGGGCCAGCCCGGCCCGCTTGGAATCATAAGGCGCTGATTTCTCCGTGGATGGGGCGGGGAAGATACCCCCCGCCTCCTCCGGAGGAAACGGGCTTTTATCCTCGAGGAAAGGGGGAAACCCAACCGATGCTTCCGGCGCGTTCCGGCCTGGCCCCCGGGCCCAAACAGAGGCGTTGCCGCCATTTTTTTAAAACTCTAAACTGATGCTAAAAAAAGAGGCGTAAAGCGGAAGGCTATTAAAAAAAGGAGTTGGGAGTAGGGTGTAGAGTGTGCTGATGTCAGATTTTTTGCAACTGACCGGGATGATTAAAGGAGAGGTTCGCTACTCCGTTCCCATGTCGGATTATACCTCTTTCCGGGTTGGGGGACAGGTTGACTGTTTGGTCTATCCCGCGGATGTGCCTGACCTGCAGAATATCCTTAGCTGGGGCAACCAGCAAGGAGTCCGGCCCTTCATCCTTGGCAATGGGACCAACCTTTTAGTGCGGGACGGAGGGATCAGGGGCATGGCCATCTCTTTGTCCAGAGGGTTCCGGCAAATAGAGGAGGCAGGAAGGGGACCGGAAGAAACCCTGATCTTTGCCGCAGCCGGCGGTCCTTTAGGAAACCTCGTGGATTTTTCTTCGGAGAAAGGGCTGACAGGATTGGAGTTTGCCGCCGGAATTCCCGGAACGGTCGGCGGAGCAATCTATATGAATGCCGGCGCGTTCCGGGGGGAGATGAAGGAAGTCCTCCATTCAGTTAAGCTGATGGATTCCGCAGGGCAGGTGTCAGAGAAGGAGAGTAAAGCATTAAAATTTTCTTACCGTGCGATGGAATTAGGAAAAGGGGAGATTATTCTTGGGGGCCAATTTCAATTGAAAGAAGGGAATGGTCAGCAGATTCAGGCCAAAATTGAGGAAAATATTAGGCGGCGCAAGGCCAAACAACCCTGGGACCTGCCCAGCGCCGGCTCGGTATTCAAGAACCCTGATGGGGGACCTGCGGGAAGATTTATCGAGGAAGCAGGGTTGAAAGGTTGCCGAATCGGAGATGCCCAGGTCTCCGAAAAACACGCCAACTTTATCGTTAACCGGGGAAAAGCGAAGGCCAAGGATATTTTAACGCTTGTGGAAAAAGTCCGGGAAAAAGTTTTTCAGGAGAAAGGTGTGTGGCTTAAGCTGGAGATTCAGGTAGTTGGGGAAGATTGAAAAAGTTTCAGATTGCAACTTAACTTAATTAACTTTAGCGCACTTTAGACACTTGTACTATGGGAAACCGGGAGGACTTCAAAAGGAAACGCATCGGGGTGTTGATGGGGGGGATGTCCGCAGAAAGGGAAGTTTCTTTGATGTCCGGAAAAGCTATTTTGCAGGCTTTGCAGGGACTGGGGTATGATGCCTGGCCAGTTGAAGCGGATGAGCAACTCGCCTGGCGTTTAAAGGAGAAGAAGATAGATGTGGCCTTTATCGGGCTGCATGGACGTCTGGGGGAAGACGGGGCGGCACAGGGTCTTCTGGAGATTATGCGCATTCCCTATACGGGTTCTGGAATTTTGGCCAGCGCGCTTTCCATGAACAAAGTGGTTTCCCGGCAGATTTTCATGAAAAACGGCCTGCCCGTACCCAGGCATGTCGTTGTTGGGTTAGGGAATGAGGCAAAGTTCAATCCGGCACACTTTCCCTTTTCTTTGCCAGTGGTGGTCAAGCCCACCGAGGAAGGGTCCAGCGTGGGAGTTACCATCGTCCTTGATGAAGGGCAGATTCCGGAGGCCATGGAGATAGCCTTTGGGTTTGGCCCGGAGGTATTGGTGGAGGAGTACATCAAAGGGCGAGAAATCCAGGTGGGTATCCTGGATGATAGGCCCATAGGAGCGATTGAGATCGTGCCCAAAGGGCAATTTTACAGCTATGAGGCTAAATATACTGAAGGGATGGCCGAACATCTCCTCCCGGCCCCCTTGCCCAAGGGCGACTATGATCAGGCTCTCTTACTGGGCCTTAAAGCTCACCGTCTTTTGGGATGCGCAGGGGCTACACGGGTGGACATGATGTACGCAGAGGATAAGGGGCGCGCCGGCCGGTTTTTTGTGCTGGAAGTGAACACACTTCCGGGGATGACTGGCCTGAGCCTCCTGCCGGAGATTGCCAGAGGCGCGGGGATCGACTTCCCGGATTTGGTGGAGCGAATCCTGCTCGGGGCATGCTTGAAGATTCCGCTAAAGGCCGCGGGAATGAAAGCCAAGCCAAAGGGCATTTGAAAGAAAAAAACATGGCTCGCCGGGACCGCATCAGAACAAACCGGAAAATCCGCCGATTTCGGACGAAGAAAGCCGGCGGGTTCCGGGTCTTAGCCGGAAGAATCGCCAGGGGACTTCTCAGCTTGGCCATGCTGGCCAGCCTGACCGTCCTTGCTTTCATGATCTACCAATATTTCCAGCGCACCGCGCATCTGAACGTAGGGGAGATCAAGATCATGGGGTGCATGAACGTCACGGAATCCGAGCTGCTGAACCTGGTTGGCGTTGACTTCAAAGACAGTTTGATCCACCTGGACTTGAAAGAAGTGAGCAACCGGTTAGCCCGGCACCCCTGGGTAGAAAAGGCCAGGGTGCGGCGGGATTGGCCCAGTAAGGCGTTGATTATTGAGGTTCAGGAAAGGGTTCCCCAAGCCCTCATCCTCCTGGAAGACCTTTATCTGGTAGACCGTCAGGGTGAAGTTTTTAAGAAAGCCGGGCCTAAGGACCGACTGGATCTGCCAGTTTTCACCGGGCTCAACCACCGGGAAGTTAAAGAGCGGGAAAAAGGGTCCGTGAGGTTAATCCTTGAGGCCCTGGAACTTCTGGAGCTACTCGGGCAGAAGAAAGTCTTCACGCCCCGGCAGATTTCGGAAATCCACCTTAGCAAAAAAAACGGGCTGGTCCTCTTTACTCTGGAAGGAGGAATGCCCATTCGGATGGGATCAGGCGGGCTTTCGGAAAAAATAAGCCGCCTGGAGAAAGTTTTGCTGGACGTTCAGCAGAAAAGCAAAGATGTTGAGTACGTGGATCTCAATTATCCCCGGAAAGTCGTAGTCAAAATGAAGGAAACAGATAAAGAAAAAAACCGGAGATCCTGAGAGAAAAAATTGCAGATTGCAGATTGAAAACTTTGTAACAGTTTAGGGATTTGAAAAAATGGTATTAAAGCCTTTGTTGAGGGCCGGGGGTTAGAGCGGAACGCGCCGGAAGCATCGGTTGGGGTTGCTCTTGGCTACGAGGACAAAAGATCTTTTCCTCCGGAGGAGGCGGGGGTTTTTGCCCGCCCCATATGCGGAGAAATCAGCGCCTTATGATTCCAAGCGTTACGCTCTGGCCCCCGGTCCCTGGAATCTCTTGGCCCTTACAACAAACCTTTTTTCAAAGAAGAGGCAATTTAAAAATCCCCAAGATTGCAAATTATGAAATGCCTTTAAAATCAACTAATTATTCATTTTGGACTTCGTGATCAACCCAAAATCATTGGGTTGATCGAACTGAAAAGGACTTTTCGAAAGGCTGTATTTATGTATAATTACAAGGAGTTAGGGGGCATTCCATAATTCTTAAATTGCCTCAAAGAACTGAAGTGTTACAAAAATTTTAAATGTTCAATCTGAAATCTAAGATCTTAAATCTGAAATCAGAGAAATATGATGAACTCGTAAAAAGTCTGAAAATACCCTTTTCCGCCATTCCGGCCCCGATTTTCATCGGGATAAACTCCAGCCGGAATCCAGTATTTTCAAATGCTTATAAATACTCTGGACTCCGGTTTTCACCTGTCTGCCAGGCACAGGCAGGCCGGAGTGACGAC
>VGSF01000069.1 GCA_016875165.1 Deltaproteobacteria bacterium | reverse complement strand
TTACAACCGCCATCGTGGACCGCATAGTCCATCACTCCATCATCATCCATATCCAGGGCCCCAGTTGGAGAATGAACGAATCCAAAAAACTCAACACCCAGACCAGAAAAGCGAAATCCAAGACCCCGTCTTGAACTGATCCGCTCACCCGAAAAGGAGGAAAAATGGAAATCGAAAACCTTACCGAAGTCCAGATCGCCTGGATCCTTTACCACCTGCACGAAAGAATGACGGACCTGATCTGGGAGCACTATGAAAAGGAGTTCCTTGATTGCACGATGGATGAAAATCAAAGAAAGGAAAGGGATCGGATCATGGACGAGGAGCTGGGCCGTTTAACCGAATCTGAATCTTAGTAGAACGCCCGTCGTCTCGAAGGGGCCGGCCTCCCCGGCCCTTTACCGCCAACCTAAAACGACAAAAAAATCCTTCTCTGCATTATAACCAGAGAAATTAGGCCGGAATCATGTGGACCCCAATCCCCCGGGTTTCTCCTGCCTCCCTCTCTCTTCTCCACAAACCCAACACCAGAATGGGTCTCTAAACCGGTGTTTATCTCCTCCTAACCTCAAAAACATGCAACTTCGGGCTGGGTCCATCTCCATCGCTTACATGGGTCCATTCTTGATCGGGGGTAGCAATTTTTTTTTGTTCCGGCAGTTAATCCGTCGCAATAAACCGGCTCGCTTCCTGTTCACCAGACGGAGGTCCAGGGTTTGATTAAAATTAACCTCCAGCTTTCTTTCGGCCATTTCCGACAGTAAATCATCTGCCTGCGGATGGGCAAGGATATTGTCATCCAGAAGCACAACCTTTGTCCTGTTCTGGAGCAGTTCATCGAGACCGCTGACCTGTCTGGGGATGCCTTCCTTTTGTGGAACAACACAGAAAGGGCATTTGAAGGGGCAACCCCTGGTGAGAAACCCTATGGCCCTGTCTCCCATTTCACTGTAGAGGCTGAAATCAGCGGGAAATTCTTCAATTTCAGTAGGCAGGCGAAGTTTCAGGTCAAGCCCTGAGCCGCCTATTTTCAGGACATCTCCGAATCTTTCTCGCAGTTTCCGCACCCGCCGCAGCGATAAGGCACAGTTAAAAACACAGCTTGCATAAACCTGTTCAGCAGAGTCCACATCCCAACGGTCACCCCGGACAAGTTTCGTTCTGTATCCTTCCCTGCGGTAAAAACCGCTCAATTTCATCAGGGCAACGTTGGGAATCCTTCCGTCCACATCCACAAGCAATATCGTATCGGATCGAATCCGGCCCAAATGAAGGAACTTCCTTCCCTTGGCCCCATTCACAGCGCAAGGCACTGTCAATTCCCGTTTCCTTAACTCATGGGGAAAATCCAAAAAAGCTGCTGGCAGCACGATAACGAACTGAATATTGGGAAACAGGCCGTCCAGCGCCTCAATCCATCAGGGAAAACGGCCATCACGGCAGAAGGCATAGGGAAGCCTCCAGAGAATCACGCCTGGTCTCTCCAGAGGGTTCAGATCATGAGGTGTGGCATCCATGACATGACGGACGGCATCAAGGATCGGCACAATGGCCTGTAGCTGCCAGGGGTTTAAGCTTTTCCAGAGCTCCTGGAATTCTGCATCCCGGTCCAGCCAGTCATCCGTCTTGACAAGAAAATCTTTTTTAAAAACATTACACAGGAGCTTCATTGTTCTCACAGCGGGCAGCCGCGATTTAAAAGTCCTGTAATGGAGTTTCCGGAGAAAAGCCACACTGTCGGTTAAATGCGCCTTGCTGTCGAAAAGGGATAGGAAACGATGAAGGCGATGGGTTGTTTTCGAGAAATCAAAACAGTCCGTACCATCATGGGACAGCCATTCCGGCCCGTAGGCCAATGAAAAATTCTGTCGTATTCCAGACCCGAGGGAGTTGCGGCGGAACGGGATGTCAGGAGAGACATGCTTGCAGTCTTGTTTTTTCAGCGCATGGACAGCTCCGTCCATTGACACCAGAATTCCTGAAGCGACCACGGGATGTGATTCGGCCAGAATGTCTCGGGGAGCATGTCTGGCGAGGACAAATTCAAGCCTGAGACCATCTGTGTTAGATCGGCATGTTAACGGCGTAAATTTTTTAAGCTGGGGCAAAAATTTGCTGCCGATACAGACGAAGGCAAGCAACTTCAGACGTTCAACGCTTTGATGACTGTCAAGCCAGATGGTCCACTTCCTGAGGGTAGATGGTCTGCAGCGAAAATCGATATCGCCTGACCCATTGACCTCAGTATCTTCAAAATTAACACGCAGTATATGCATCAGTTAAATTAAGGGGTTATGATTTGGTATCACCACTTTTACGCCGCCTCGGGAAAGACGATTAGCGGCGGCGGGTTAACGGGTGACTGCCCGTCATCTATGCATCAACAAATTTCACTGGTTCACCGCGAGGGAACATCATTTATTACCGTTGGAAGTCCTGCATCTTCGCCGCGGTTGACAATTTGTGAAGTACAGGAAGAAAACAATTAGGATGCTCCCGAATATATTGGGGGTGGCTTCGGGGGTACAACTAAGTATATCTTGCCATGATTGATGGCTTCGTAAAAAGTCGTCACTCCGGCCTGCCTGTACCTGGCAGACAGGTGAAAACCGGAGTCCATATATTTCATAACTATTTGAAAAGGCTGGATTCCGGCTTGCGCCGGAATGACGGAAAACAGCATTTCCAGGCTTTTTAAGAGATCATCAATTATGGCTTGAAATTCATACCATTTTTAGGAAAAAGCCGCCGTATCACGCCCCGGCGGCAAGCGCCAACGTGGGAACACCTTGCGTGCATTTGGTTGTTGGCCACCTAAGAAAGCCCTCTTGTATATAGCGTAAAACTTCTTAGCTTCCGGCAAAGGCCATTGTTCTTTAGACGACCTTAATCATCCCAGCTTGGGTATTGTTCTGGCGGTTTTCCGTGCATCTCAAGGAGAACCGGTTTTTTAACCGCCATCCGGATCAACCCTTTCCAGGGTTATGTCGAACTCCCAGTTGTCGCCAAAGTCATACAGGTAGTTCATCCTCTGTCCGACACGAAGCGGCACGTCGCCCACCATAACGTCACTTGCCCACGGCCCCTCGTCCATGTATGGGTGATTGATCATCTCCAATGCCCCAAAGGAGTTTTCATACGAGAAAGAAAACAGGTGATCGTAATCAAACTCGAGAGCGTTGAGAATGGCAGACGACAGCGATTCCAGAGAATAATTTGCGGGGATAGCGATCCGGAACCATAATCGCCCTAAGGATACCTTAAAGATGTGCGTTCCTTCTCTAAAGGCCCATTCGGGAATGGAAAGGTTGTTCTTCCAGTCCGGGAAATAAGGCCGGAGAACAGGCTGCAGCGCACCGAGCGGCACTTTTCTCTCCTCTTCTAATTTCAAGATAAGGTTGATATTTCTGAAGAACCTGGCGTAAAGTAAAGACAACAAGGCACTGCCAAATGCGGTGCGGTCAATGCGCTCAATCTGCCACCCCTTGCCCTCTATGGGCGAACCGGGCTGTATGGCGATCAGGCCGAACAACTCCAGCAGGCCCAAGTTATGCCAGCCTGGCATGTACCTCAGTAGATACTCGGCATCTCTGGTGCCTGCGACCTGTAACCCCTTATTGGACATCCGCCCGAAGAGGATGCTCCACGCTTGAAAATTATCAGGGATCAAAGGCCAACCTTTGCGGCCTTCCCCGATAATTTCCGGCTTTCCCCGGAGCAACCAGCTTTCCAGCAAGGTACAGTATCGCTCGGTGGGGTTCAGATTTTCCCAAACCTGGTGTGTTCCTTTATCGACAGATAGAAAGAGCTTTCCTGTTCCCCCAACACAAGCGAGTCCTGAGGCCCGCATCAGCAGATACAGCCCGTGAAGGTGCGGGTATGATTTCTGCTGGGGCTGCTTCAGCCTGAGTTGAATAGGATGAGTCAGACGGGCATTCATCTCTGCCACCACATTCCTGGGCAACTGGTGTGTGCCCGCAACCGGCAGCTCCTGTTTCCTAAGATAATTCAAGAGCGTATCAAAATCTCTTAGAATGGTACCTGGGCCGCTGTCCGAGATAACGGTTTCTTTCAATACTTGACTGTGCGCGGACGAAACCTCAAGCCTTTCAAGTGATACCTTGCGCATTATTCGACCTCCGAGTCTTTGATCATAGCACACCCTATGATTGGAACCAGAACTACCATTGGAAGCTCAGCGATTTAAATCTTGTGACGCACTTGCTGGCACACCCTGGCGGGCATGGGCCCTGTGGCCTCTCTTTTTCCTTGGAGAGCGACCCAGGGATCCACGTTCCAGAGCGATCTGCCTGGCTAAATATACCTTGGCAAGACTCTGGTAAGGGACATCCTTCTTGTTGGCTAAGGTTTTGAGCTCCGCCAGCATGTCCGAGGGGACCCGGATAGAAATCGATTTCAGAGACGGCTTCAGATCTGGAAAGAATACTCTATTGATGCGGTTGGGGTCAAAATAATCGAGTGGGGAGTGAGTTGCCCAAAATGCACGCTCCTCGTCCTCGTCCTTGAATTCCGGTATACGATTATCCATTTTTTTCATAAAACCTTCTCTCCTTTCGGTTCATGTCCCTTGCGGAAATGATCCGAATCAGATCCCCTCTTTTTGTGAAAACCACGGTAAGAAGACGTCCATCATCTGTGCGGCCAAAGGCAGCCCACCTTTCCTCTGTGGTGGAATGTTTCAGATCACCGAGAATAAGCAAGGGGGCATTGAAAAATATCTGTTCACCCTCCCAGTTCTCAACATTATGTGTAATGCGGTTTTTATCGGCGTTCCCCTCATCCCATTGGAAGCCAACAGCCTTTTCGGATTCTTCCTTCATGGTATTTAATTGTATATGATAAACATATACATGTCAATTCTTTTTGTATTGAAGTTTAGCCAAATTTCCAAAGGGTTAAACTGTGATGGCCTCGTAAAAAGTCGTCACTCCGGCCTGCCTGTGCCTGGCAGACAGGTGAAAACCGGAGTCCAGAGGTATGATAAATTCTTGAAATACTGGATTCCGGCTGGAGTTTATCCCGATGAAAATCGGGGCCGGAATGACGGGGAAAGGGGCTTTCGGACTTTTTACGAGTTCATCAACTGTTACAACTGATTATTTTCCGATTGGCCAGTAGCGGCCGTTACTCCGTACGATTTTCAAAGAGACCCCGTAGAGTTCCTCCATCGTTTGGGCATTGATAATGACATCCGTATGCCCGCTGGCGATCACTTGCCCATCTTTGAGAATTAACGTCTTTTTAAATAAAGGGAGGATCTCTTCAATATGGTGGGTGACGTAAACCAGACTGGGCGCTCCTTTATATCTTCCCAATTCTTGTAAAGAGGATAGAAAGGTTTCCCGTGCTCCAGGGTCTAAGCCCGCACAGGGTTCATCCAAAATGATTAAATAGGGTTGGGTCATGCGCGCTCTGGCGATCAAGACCTTTTGCTGTTCTCCCTGGGAAAGAGAGCCAAATTTCATACCGGCCAATTCGGCGCAGCCGAGTTCATCCAGATGTTGAAGCGCGGTTTCGTAGTCCTGCTTGTTGGGGACGTCCCATTTCATCTTCACGAAGCCGACCTGGGCATATTTCCCCGAAAGGACGGTGTCCAAGACCAGTTCTTCCGCCGGGATATGCGCCGGAAGAGAAGACGTAACCCAGCCAATGCTTCGCCTCAATTCCCTCAGGTCGATGAGCGCTTTCCCCTGGCGCCGAACCTCTCCTCCTGCGTTTGGCCAGAGATACCCGCAGACAATTTTTAGGAGGGTGGTTTTCCCGGCGCCGTTCGGCCCCAGCAGGGCCCAATGTTCTCCGCGTTCCACTTTCCAGGTAACATTATCGATTATTTTTCGGCCGTTGATGGCGTAGGTAACTTCCCGAATTTCGATTGCCGGAACTTTCATAGCTTTACTTTCTCATTTTATCCTTTTTATTTTTCCCGTCATTCAGCTAACTTTCCTCGCAGGAATTCCTGGATTTCCAGCGGCTGCGAGCGTTTGTCAACAATCAAGCCATTGATGGTGACCAAGTTGGCAAACGGGTTGTGATGACATTCTATTTCTTTCCGAAGTTAGCCAGCCACAATTGACGCGTAAGTTGCATATGCCCGACATGCATGGCGAAGTGTTCGATGACGTGCAGGATCGCCCACCGGACCGTTACCATGCGGTCGCGAAATTTCCGGGTTTCTTCCAATTGGGCGGGCGTCAGGGATGATAGAATTGCGGGTGTATCCTTTGAGCCTGTTTCCATTTTGGCTGCCAGTTCCGAAAACCCCAGCCCTCTGGCGACAAACTCAGCATCGCGGTCGCGTTGAATGGATTGCCTGCCAATGATCTCTTTGATCCAAAAAGCCTCCGAACCAGCCAGGTGCATCGTCATGACCGCCAGTGAGTTGGTGGCCAGTTCTCCCTGGCCCTCAAGCGGCCGCCAATCCAGCGCTTCTTTCGGTAGTCCTTCCAGCAGAGTCTTAACCTGGCCTCGCAGATCGTTCAAAAAGGATAAGTAATTCTCGATTTCTTTTAACATTTCCGTCCCTCCTTAATTTAAACCCCTCCTTTTCTCCCTTTGTTAAATGGAGTCCCGCCTTTTGCGGGATTTGGAGAAGAGGAGTAAGGGAAGATTTGGGAAGAATACGTCTGCTCAATTATGTCATTAATAAATCATTTATTGTATTGCTTATTATTCATTTTTTAGCTGGGAAGCGATTCATTTCCCCCTTGAACTGGTAGGATTTGGAGTTTTCGCCAGTAATGTCGAGCGGTTGTCGCGAAGCAATAATTCGATAACTCATGCCTTTATTAAAGATTGCCGCAACTTCTATCCCCCTTGTTTTGCTCAGTCCTTCAGGAGCTGCGGATGTTTTAATTTCAGCCAATCCCTTACCTTCTGGTTTAGCTTATGCGCCAAACTGATCATTTCTTTTGCTTCCAGATCCGATACGGCCCCAGCCCTTTCATAATCACTGATATTGCGTTTTTTGCGGAATTGATCGAGCTGCATGACGAAATCGGCACCAACGCCGATCGTAAATGGTAGGCTCTGGATGACGCGGTAGTGCTGCCCTTCGCGCGATGCCCGGTAGCCGCTGGCGGCCTAACGCGGCCGTGGCCGACTGGAGGGCCTGTAGGCGATGCCCAACTGCCAATCGGGGCTCAGGCCGGGGGCTTGGCAGTCTACCAGGTCCCGCTTGGCGACGCGCAAAAGGCCGGCAATCTCTTCGGCGCTTGTTTTATGCTCTATAAGCCAGCCGTTTTGCGCCCAGCTTCTTAAGCTCACCCTCGTCTCCGATCAGAAAGATCTTTGGTTCTTGGATAACCGTGTTTATAAAATGATGCCCGGGTTGCAGTTTCTTTTGAAACTCTACTACCGAATAAACAGTCGGGTTCACTTCCCGGCTGAGTTTTTCTTGAGCCGGATGCAAAGCTGTGGTAATTTCGGCAAAGGACAGATCCCCCACGATCATCAAATCCACGTCGCTTGTTGCCTTATGAGTTGCGGCGGCCATGGAGCCATATATGAAGGCCAAGAGAATCCGATCCAGAAAATCAGCCAACGCCGCCTTCAAGATGTCGCCCACGCCGGCTGTCTTGATTATCAACGCCTTCATTTCGGAAAAGATCGGCGACTGACGGTTCGCCTGATAATAAACCTGATGGCCCCTGACCAGGCGCACCAACAAACCTGCCTCTGTCAAACGGGTCAGTTCCCTTTGTACAGTCCCCTGGCCGAGGCCGATAGCCCGGATGGCTTGGCGCAAGTAGAAAGATTCATCCGTATTGGTATAAAAGAGAGCCAAAACCGCTCTGCGCGTCTTTCCGAACAATGCCGCTGATAGATACAACGAACTCATAGTGGGTACAATTGTACCTTTATTGGGAACAAAGCGCAATCCTCAAATTCGTATACTCTCCTTATCCCACATCGACTTCAAACGCATAGCAGGTGTCGTTGCCGAAGATGTCTATGACCTTTATTAAAATCGGATTGCAACCCGTTTTCTTGATTTAAGAAATCCTTACTTGCGGAAATTTTGAAATAGTAATTTCAGGGATCAAATCTGTTGAATGTTGAGACCAGCCATATGAGGTCACCGGTTCCCGAATGACATAGCCCTTGGCTGTGATGCTTTCGTCCAGAAGCTCTTCCACTTTTTCCATGACCTGGGATACATCCCCCTCTGGTTGCAGGGAGTCAATTTTTAATTGTATTGCTCGGAATAAGGAGCATAAGGGGACAAACTCGTTGGCCTCTTTGTCGGGGAGTATGGCCTTGAAGATGCGGTTAACGGTATTGGAAACATTGACAAAGCGTTTTTTGGTGGCGTCATTGACCAAAATTGCGTCAACGGCCTGGTCCAGCAACTTCACACGTTGGAACCCGGTTGCAGCAATAATGGGTTCTACCTCAATCCCTGCTTCTTTGAGGAACTGAACGGTCTGGGCAATCGCGCTTTTGAGCATGGACACCAATTCGGCCTTTTCCTTGACTGGCTCCTCCCCAGGTTTTACCCCCCCCGCCCGAACCTGACCCGTAAATGGCCAAGGCGTTCTGTAAGTTTCTGAATACCCCCACATAGTCCACGATAAGTCCGTTGACCTTGTCCCGGAATACCCGGTTGGCGCGGGCAATGGTTTGCATCAAGGTATGGTTCCGCATGGGTTTGTCGAGGTAGATGGTAGAACAGGACGGAACATCGAATCCGGTCATCCACATGGCACAGACGAACACAAGACAGAATTTGTCTTCGGGGTCTTTGAATTTGGTGTCGAGATCCTCTTTCACCATCCGTTGCCGGTGAGGAACGATGTCAACGCCCTTCTTTTTCAACTCTGCGGCTTCGTTCTGCGAGGAAGAAACCACGATCGCCATATCGGTTTCCCTCATATAGGCTATTTTGTCCTCCAGTTCCCGTCGCTCCGGACCCTCCAGTTTATTCACCTGCTTCGTGAGCCTGTCAATTTTCGACTGCCAATACTTCCGCACTTTGTCATACATTTTCAAGGCGGCCGCTTTATTGATACTCACAACCATGCCCTTGCCACGCTGGCCCCGCTCCGTAAAGTGTTCAACGATGTCCTCGGCAACCTTCTCCAACCGGTCATCCCGGGTGATAAGATGATACTCCCGGGAAAACTCCCTCTCCAGTTTCTTCTCTTGGGCTTCGTCAAGTTCGGCTTCTTCCAAAAGTCGATCCATTCCCTCTTTAAAAGCCTTCTCGTCTTTTAGTTGAAGTTCGGGGATGCGGTTTTCATAGTAGAGTGGCACCGTGGCGCCATCGTCCACGGACTGCTTGAAGTTGTAAATAGAAACATAGTCGCCGAAGACCTCCCAGGTCTTTCCCTCTCCTACGATGAGTGGCGTTCCAGTAAAAGCAATGAAGGAGGCTTTGGGAAGGGCGTTTCTCATATTCAGGGCGAGGCTGTCATATTGGCTCCGGTGGGCCTCGTCGGTGATAACGATAATGTCATCCCGCTGTGATAGGGCAGGGTGGGGACGGCCCTCCTCGGTGCGAAATTTGTGGATCAGGGTGAAAACAAAGCGGTGATCCTAGGTGAGGAGGCGCCGGAGGTCTTTTGAACTTTCGGCCTGGCAATGCCCTTCCGTTATTACCCCGGCATTGGCGAAGGTTTTGTAGATTTGGTCATCCAGTTCCTGCCGGTCGGTAACGACAACGAACGTCCAGTTGCCTGGAATCTTCCGCAAGACCTTCTGGGAAAAGAAAATCATGGAGATGGATTTACCGCTTCCCTGCGTATGCCAGAAAACTCCCAAGCGGCCCTTGCGTTTTTTGATTTCCCGCAGAGCCGCCATTGCATTTTCTACTACCCCAAGATACTGGTGGTTCTTGGGCACAACCTTGACGATGCCGCCCCGGACTTCCATTCAAGATCAATCATGGTTAGGGATCATTTTCTTTGCAGCAGCGAAAATAGATTGGAGGGGAAATTCAGGGACGGCAACGCCCGGGGAAGCACCAAGGTTAAGGTCATTATAATCTTGAACTTTCCAGCCTGCCAAATTTAGGAGTTTGTCAATATCCTGCCGGGCTTTTTCTTCAGGTTTCACTTGTCCACCAAAATCTTAAGAAGGAAGGTTTTGTTTTGTGATACTCTGGGAAAATGTTGCCGCGCTAACATTTTTGGTTTCAATGACTTAAAAAGGGAGACAGATACGGAACACTTCCTCCATTGTCACCCCCTCATTGTATACCCCCGGCCACACAAGCTCGGTCTTGATTACTTCAATCTTAGCCATTATTTGGCAACTGTCATGACATAGGTTACCCGAGTCTAAAGGTAAATTATATCAGGACATCGGTTACCCATTACCACATTTTCCTTGTAGCGATCTTATCTATTTATTCTTCAACATAGGATTATCATGGATAAAATTATTAAGCAGGGTAACCGATCTCCCGATTCAAAAAAGACTTTAAAATCAACACGGGTAACCTATGTCCTGACATTTGAGAATTATTCCCCCTTGTTTTCCAATAACCCTTGTTCCGACATCTCTGCTATTAACTCATCCCTTTTCAATTACTTCCCAGTACCCACCTTTAAAGGTGAAGCGCAATCCCGCTCTGAGCGGGACAGATGGACTTTTTACGAAGCCATCTTCTTTCATCAAAAACCCAGCGCAAACATTAAAGCCGACCTTACTTCCGATAATTTTATCGGCCTTAATGTTGTGATGAGAGACCCGATCTTATCTTTGGAAACAGTTTGAATGTGATCCAGGTTTACGGCGCACTCTCTGGGCATTCCATCTTCCCGGGCCAATAAAACTTCCGAAGAGATATCACGGATCGTGGAGGTTATGGGAGCAATGGTCACTTCCCCCAGAAACTCCAATGCTGAATCCCGGGTCTAGATTACAACCGGACGGTTCTTGTCCGGTCGGGAAATATACCAGCGGACCTCTGCTCTCTTCATGGCTCCACCCAAACTTGCTCATTTTCCCAGTCGCTGAACTCATGCGTTTTGACTGGTTTCCGACGATATCCTTCCCGGTGTTTTTGCTCCAATTCCTGGATCCGGCTCTTTTTAACCGCGGCTCGCAGGGCTTCCCTCGTAAAGGAAGACCGTGTTGTTCCCAACTTCCGGACCACCTTGTCCACGGTGTGCAGGAGATCTTCATCCAGAGTAATTTGTACGGTTTTCATAAGGCTTAGCTCTTTTAATAGCTATCATTATAGCTATTATATCCACATCGACAGGCAATGCAAGATTCTTCCTTGAATTTACCCCTCCTTATCCCCCATTGACGTTAAACGCCTGGAGGAGGTCGTTGCCGAAGATGTGCATGACATTGCCCAAAATCGGATTGCGACCCGCTTTCTATCCTGAAATAATTGTTTTTTAAGCAAATAGTACAAACAAAGAATGAAAGAAGGACCAAGGAGTTATGTTAACCATAAAATCATCCATAACTCATAGATATTATTAGGTTTTTATCATTTTTCCAGAAATGCCTAAATCCAAATTTCCAGATGTCTGAATATCCCTAAAATCTCTCCTTCACGCCTTGGCGTGACGGGAGGGGGCAAAGGTGAGGGGGATCATTTTTCTATTCACCCCCACCCTCACCCATGAAATGGGGAGGGGATTGGATAGAAATTTCAAATATCTTTGGCTAGGAATTTCCTTTAACCTTGATTCAGAAGCCTTCTTTCGAGTAGAATAAGACCAAAAAAAGTTGGATAGTTTATAATCAAACTAAAGCGACCTCAGGTCGCTGGCTTTTCCTTCCCGTCTCTAGAGCAAGCCCCAGGCAGGCGCTCATCCAGATAAACATTGACCGGGAAAGGAATTACCTGGGGACCAAAACTTCTTTTGATGTAAAAAGGATCCTGAATATGGAGATGAAAGAAATTTACCGAGTTGCTCGGGAAAAATTTAAAGGCGTATGCCGCGTCTGTCCCAATTGCAACGGCAGAGCATGCGCCGGGGAGATGCCCGGTATGGGGGGGATTGGCACCGGGTCATCATTCATGGCCAATTTCGACAGCCTCGCCCGCATTAAACTGAACTTGTGCACGATCCATGATGCCGCCGACCCAAATATTGACTATGATTTTTTCGGGCGAAGTTTGCGGATGCCCATTCTTGTGGCCCCGCTGGCGGGCATGGTCATAAATATGGGCAAGGCTATGGAGGAAAGGGAATACCTTGCGGCTATGGTGGAAGGAGGCCGGGAAGCCGGATCCATTACCTTTACTTGCGACGGGCCCAATTCCATGTTTTTAGACCTGGGCCTGGAAATTTTAGGAAAAAATCAGGGCTGGGGTGTGCCAACGGTTAAGCCCAGGCCGGCAGAAGACTTTCTCTCCCGGGTCAGGAGAGCAGAGGATGCAGGGGTCCCGGCCATTGCCTCGGACATCGACGCTGCCGGTATCATTCATATGAAGCGCGCCGGTCAACCTGCCGGCCCCTGGACTTTAAAACACTGGGAGAAAGTTATCTCGCAAACCAGGCTGCCCATCATTCTGAAGGGCATTATGACCGCGGCGGAAGCAATAAAAGCAGTGGAGGCCGGCGCGGCCGGCATCGTGGTTTCCAATCATGGCGGGCGAGTTCTCGATCATACGCCCGGAACCGCAGAAGTGCTTCCCGAAATCGTTTCCGCGGTGAAAGGGAAAATCAAAATTTTTATTGATGGCGGGGTGCGCAGCGGCGTTGACGTCTTGAAAATGCTGGCCCTGGGTGCTGAGGCCGTTCTTGTGGGCCGCCCCATGGCCGTGGCCGCTGTCGGCGGCGGCCAGGAAGGGGTGACCTTACTGCTCAATCAGTACGTCGAGCAGTTGCGCACGGCCATGCTTTATACGGCCTGCAGGTCGCTTTCAGCCATAACTCCTTCGGTTTTACGGGTAGAAAGGGGGTGAGGAAAGTAAGAATCAGGGGATGAGGCCAAGCTCATAGCGAAGGGCATCCAATCAGAAGTTGACAATTTTTTCTCTTTTCGATAGCATCAACTAAACTGGAATGCGTTGCCTACTTAAAGGAGGAATGAACATCGTGAAAAAGAAAACTATTTTTAGGAATTTGGTCGTTGCTTGTCTGGCTGGTTTTCTTGTCCTGGGCTGGTCTATCCCGGCCAGTTATGCCCAGGCCAAGTACCCCAGCCGGCCCATCAGCTTCGTCTGCCCCTGGGGAGCAGGGGGGGGAACTGACCGGGTGGCCCGCATGCTGGCCGTGCTCCTGGAGAAGGATCTGGGGCAGCCCGTAACCGTGGTCAACCGCACTGGCGGAGGCGGAGCCGTCGGCCATACAGCCGGAGCCACAGCCTCTCCCGACGGATATACCATGACCATCGTCACCGTGGAAATTACCATGATGCACTGGATGGGGCTGGCCAAAGTGAATTATAAGGACTTCAAACCCGTGGCCCTGATCAACTTTGACCCGGCCGGAGTCAACGTCCGGACCGATGCTCCCTGGGCGACTTTGAAGGATCTTCTGGCGTACGCCAAGGCCAATCCCGGCAAGCTGAAAGCCACAGGAACTGGCAAGGGAGGAATATGGGACCTGTCCCGGGCCGGCATGTTGAAAGCCGCCGGAATCTCCATTGATGCCATTCCCTGGGTTCCCAGCGAGGGAGCAGCTCCGGGCTTGGCTGAACTGGTTGCCGGGGGCATAGCCGTAGTCACCTGTAGCCTTCCTGAGGCCGCCTCGCTGATCGAGGCAAAGAGAGTAAAATCGCTGGCGATCATGGGTGATAAACGGGCTGAGATTTTCCCGGACGTGCCCACCTTGAAAGAGCTGGGGATTGATTGGTCCATGGGAGCGTGGAGGGGAGTGTGCGTACCCAAAGACACACCCGATGCGGTGGCCAAAACGTTGGAGAAGTCCCTGGAAAAAGCCGTAGCCAGCGCTGAGTTCAAAGATTTCATGAAGAAGAACGGCTTCGGCATCATGTGGGCGCCTGCGGCCGAATACGCAAAGTTCATGGCTGAAGGCGACAAGGCCATGGGAGCCATGATGAAAGAAGTCGGATTGGTGAAATAAAGAACTTTTGAATGAAGCCATGAACCGTGGGGAACATTTCGATTCGTTTTCCACGGTTCATTTTTGATGGCTTCGTAAAAAGTCGCGAAAGGGTCATTGCGAGCGAAAGCGAAGCAATCTCGTTTTTATAAGTGCATGAAAAGACAAGATTGCTTCGTCGTCCCGCTAATGCGGAACTCCTCGCAATGACAGGAACAGGACTTTTTACCAATCCATCATTCATTTATGGTTTAGAAAAATGGATAAAAATGACTTGATTGGAGGGGGGATTTTTATTGCGCTGGGGATCAGCATCTTAATCCTGACGATCCCTTTTCCCTCTTTGGACAAAGATCATCCCGGACCATCGCTATTCCCCAATATTTTAGCCGCCCTTTTTATCTTCTTCGGTTCACTCCTTCTTTTCAAGGCCAGGAAGTCTTCCCGCGGCAAAAGACCAACAGAAGAAGCCTCCGAAACTCTCCCTTCCCGGAATGTCTGGAACGCCTTCTTTACTCTTGGAATTATTGTGGCTTTCATGGTTCTGGAGAGCTGGCTGGGTTTTCTTTTAACCAGCTTTTTTCTTCTTTTTCTCTTCATGAAAAAGTTGGGAACATCGCTGTTTAAAAGCGTCGTTTTAAGTATCCTGGTGACCCTTTTTACTCATTTTATTTTTTATAAAATCCTCCGGGTGCCTTTGAGCCCCGGATTGCTCGGTTGGTGAAGTTATGGAATTTGCCCTCCATGGTCTATCTCTGCTCCTGGCCCCCAAAGTTCTCCTGGTTATAGTTATTTCCTGTATTTATGGCCTTTTTGTCGGAGCCATCCCTGGGCTAACGGCCACCATGGCCGCAGCCCTGCTGATCCCCTTCACTTTTTTTATGGATCCTGTCCCGGCCCTTGTCTCCATTGTGGCCATGTCAGCCATGGCCATCTTTGCCGGAGACATTCCGGCAGCCTTAGTGCGCATCCCGGGAACCCCTTCATCGGCGGCCTATACTCAGGATTCTTTTGAGCTTACCAAGCAGGGCAAGGGCGAGATGGTTTTGGGGGTTGGAGTTACTTTTTCAGCCATAGGCGGGCTGATGGGAGGTTGCACCCTGATGGTGGCCGCCCCACTCCTGGCTGAGCTGGCCATGACTTTTACCACTTTTGAATTCTTCTGGCTCGCAGCCCTGGGCCTCAGCGCAACGGTCATGGTATCCCGCGGTTCCCAGGTAAAAGGGGCTCTGGCCATGATTCTCGGCTTGTTCCTCTCCACCATTGGGGTGGACATCACCCTGGGCTATCCCCGCTTTACCTTCGGCAGCGTGGAACTCCTCAACGGGGTAAACTTCATTCCAGCCATGATTGGGGTCTTCGGGGTCTCCGAAGTCATCCGCAATGTAATGGAAGCTCATGTCGCCTACCCCATTGCCAGAGTAAAAACCGGGAAAATTTTTGCCAGCATTCCCCAGCTTTTCAAAAAGTATAAGCTTCATGTTCCCCGGTCAGGCCTGCTGGGAATTTTCATCGGCATCCTTCCCGGAGCAGGAGCAGATATTGCCGCTTGGCTGGCCTATGCCGTTGCCAAGAAAAGTTCCAAAGAGCCTGAGAAATTCGGATTTGGCTCCATCGAAGCGATCGTGAATTCCAGTACCGCCAACAACGCCTGCCTGGCCGGAGCCTGGGTCCCGGCAATGGTCTTCGGAATTCCGGGAGACTCTATCACGGCCATCGTCATCGGGGTCCTTTTTATGAAAGGGTTGCGCCCGGGGCCGATGATCTTTGAAAAAAACCCGGAAATTGTTTACGCGGTCTATTTTGCTTTTATTCTGGCGAACCTTCTCGTGATTCCGTTTGGTTACCTGGCCATCAAAACCAGCGCCCAGATGCTGCGGGTCCCCAAAAAGATTCTCATGCCGGCGATTCTCATGTTCTGTATGGTGGGTTCATACGCCATTAACAACAGTCTTTTTGATGTAGGGACCATGTTGCTGATGGGGGTCGTCGGGTTTTTCCTGGAGGCCAACGGATTCCCGGTTGCCCCGGTGGTTCTCGGCCTGGTCCTTGGCCCCATCCTGGAAAAGAATTTTATGATGAGCATGATCAAGACTGATTGGGATTTCCTTCCTTTCTTCTCCAGACCGGTCAGCGCCACCCTTTGCACTATGACGATCATTATCTGGCTTTTCCCATTATTTTCGGCCTTCCTGGAAAAAGCAAAAAACCGAAATCAAGTACCGATGCAGTAAAAACGTGCATGTTTTATTAAATCGCTGCATACGACCAAAACACATGAAATGATTAATATTTTAGTTTTTTCAATGCAGTATATTTACTGCACAAAATGCTTGCCGCTTTGCCCTTCCCTCCCGCCGTAATTTCATTCACCCCATAACTTATCATAAATACAAGACTTTTAATTTTTTAAGAATTATTGCCCTCCTGGCATGCCCTTTGCTGATTGAAAGTACGAGGATAGAATACAAAAGGGGGGAAAATGGATACTAACATTCTTTATAACCTTCCAGAGTTTGCCAACTCGGCCATGCCTCTGGGGTGGCCCATCGCGATTTATTTCTTCCTTACCGGGTCGCTTGCCGGACTTTTCATCACCTCGGTCATTGCCACGCTTTTAAAGAAAGAAGAATGGCAGCCCGTAGCCAAGCTCGGGGCCGTCGGGGCCGTTATTTTGCTCCTATCTGCGCCCGTTTTGTTGATTGTTGACCTGAATCAACCTTTACGATTCTGGCACCTCTTCGTTTACCTGAACCCAACTTCCCCTTTAACCTGGGGGAGCTTTTTCCTGGCCCTTGATGGCCTTGTTTGCATAGTCTATGCTTACTTCGTTCTCCAGGGAAACTGGAAAATGGCCCGGTATTGGGGCCTTTTCGGGATGCCCGTAGCCATTGCCGGCCACGGCTACACCGGATTTTTCCTGGCCCTTTCCAAGGCCCGGGCCTTCTGGAACACGGCCCTGAACCCGGCTCTCTTCATGATCTCGGCCATGGTCTCAGGCCTGGCCGTATTGATCGTGCTTAGCAACCTCTGGCTCCGTCGTTACGCTCCCGAAATGAGTGAGGAGCAGATTGCCAGGCATAAAGGCGTGATCGGAACGCTGCTTAGGCTTTTCATCATCTTCATTATTGCCGACCTCTTCTTAATCGGAAGCGACCTGACGGTGCTGGCTTCTTCCGATGTGGAGTCCTACCATATGCTTAAACTATTGACCACCGGAGAGTACGCCTTCTGGTTCCTGGGGGTCGAGCTACTGCTGGGAGCCTTTCTGCCCCTGGGCCTCCTGGCTCATCCCCAGACCCGCATGATCCCCGCGGTTCAGTATGCCTCCGCCGCTCTGGTGATCATCGGGATCTTCGTTATGCGGGTCATCATCGTGATCGGCGGCCAGTCCGTTCCGATGTCATAGTTTTCCAAGCGGGGGAGCGCTCAATAAAAAGCCCCTGCCCCGAAACTTCGGGACAGGGGCTTTTCTTTTCAAGACGAGCATCAAGCCCAGATACCCGGGATAGGCTTGCCGCAGAATTTACACTTTCCTTTGGATAAGTTGATTTCGCTGATGGTATAACCCTGGCGGCCAATGAGGAGCTTCTTGCACCTGGGACAGAAGGTGCGCTCGCCTTCATGGCCGGGAACCTTGCCGATGTAGGCAAAATCCAGGCCCGCATCCATGGCCGTATTGCGGCTTTTTTCCAGAGTCGAGACCGGCGTGGGCGGAAGGGTGCGCAGCTTGTAAAGGGGATAGAATCGGGAGAAATGAAGCGGCGTTCCTTCCCCCAATTCCTTTCTTATCCAGGCACACATTGGTCGCATAACGTCTTGGTTATCATTCTTGGTCGGGATCACCAGGTTGGTAATTTCCAGGTGGATGCCCTGTTGCTTTAAGGTCTTTAAAGTTTGCAGGACAGGGGCCAGGCGGCCCTGGGTCATGCCGCTGTAGTAATCATCGGTGAAGCCCTTGAGGTCGATGTTGAAGGCATCGGTAACCTGGCAAAGTTCTTTCAATGGCCCGGGGTTGATAAATCCATTGGAGTGGCAGACGTTGAGAATGCCTTCTTTCCTGGCCAGTTTGGCAGTGTCTATCATGTACTCGAAAAAAATGGTCGGCTCCGCATAAGTATAAGCGATGGAGCGAGCCCCCATTTTTTTGGCCAGGGCCACCACTTTCTCCGGCAGAAGGTCCAGGTTGTAAGTATCTTCCGGCTTGGCCTGGGAGATCTCCCAGTTCTCGCAGAACTTGCAGCGCAGGTTACACCCGGCAGTGGCGATGGAAAGTGAAATGGAAGCCGGCAAAAGGTGGTAGAAAGGTTTTTTCTCGATGGGGTCAGGATGCACGGCGCAGGGGTTGCCATAGACCAAGCTGTAATATTTTCCCGCCCGGTTCTCCCTTACTCCGCAGAATCCTCGCTGGCCCTTTGCCACTTGGCATTCCCGCGGGCAGAGCTGGCACTGGATTCTCTGATTTTCCAGGGTGCGAAAATGGGACGAAAGCCTGGTATTGATGTAGCCTTTTTTTCCCCGTTGGGCCAGGGCGGGCGCAGGATTGGCGGACACGGCTACGAGGAGGGCGCAGGAGGCAACCCCCTTCAGTAAATCCCGGCGGGAGAAGGCTTTTTCCCAAACTTCATTATTCATAATTTATAAATCATATTTTTCTAATATCTTGCCGGTGCGGGCGCTCTCCACGATTTCGTCAAATTTGGGGCCCAGGTCCGCACCCAATTCTTTGGCTCGTTTCTTGGCCCAAAGGCCGACGTTCCTGGAGTCTTTGTAAAATTCTTCTCCCTGGGGTTTGCGGGGGTCGAATTCATTCAGACGGTCACTCTCGGCGCGATGATAAGTCACTCGAGAAATGACCTGGGACATTTTTTTACTCCCGCAGCCTTTGCAAGCCACCCGGGCCTTATCATCTTTTTTCAAAATCAGGAACGTGCTAACAGCTTGACAACTTGCGCATTCGTATTCGTAGATGGGCATGCCTTTCAACCTCCGGAAAAGCTAATCAAGGGGACGCAGATCTGCTCAGATAAACGCAGATAAATATAAGAGAGTCTTGCAAAACTCAAAATCTGGCGCTCAATCGTCATTCCGGGCAACCCTGGCGAAAGCCGGGGGCGACCCGGAATCCAGTCCCGCCCAGAGCGGGATCAAATACTTCTGGATTCCGGCTGGAGTTTATCCCGATGAAAATCGGGGCCGGAATGACGGAGAAAGGGGCTTCAGGACTTTTTACGAGAACATCATATTTTAATCCGCGTCCAATGATGTCTTAAAAAATATCCGCCGAAAAAAGATAAATTTCCGCATCCTTCTCCTTCCAGGCTTTCCGCGGCAGGCCGGCTTTGCGGCAGGTTTCCTCGAGGAAGGTTACCCTGTCCCAGTTATGTTCCGCGGCCACCTGAGGCAGGAGGAGGCCGGAATAAAAACCCTTCTTGATGTAGAGTCCGTGTTTTCCCACCTCGATCTCGCTTACATCCTTGACTCGCTGAAGAGGGGTCAGGACTGAAATCTCCAGGTCCAACTCCCTTAGCTCCTTAAGGGTGAGGGGGGAAAACCGGGGATCTTCGAAAGCCGCGGCCGCGGCCATTTCTTCCACGATCTGGTGCAGGGGCTGATGCGGGTGAATATTGCCAATGCATCCCCGGAGCTGACCATGGGAATGCAGGGAGACGAAAGCCCCCCGCTTTTCTTTTAAGGGCCCGCTTAAGGTCTCAACTCTTGGGGGATTCTCTCCTTTTAACCGTGCCTCAATCGTGGACTGGGCAATCTGCCGCAGAGTCCGCTTCTCTTCCTCTGTCAAACCCAGGCTGATTCCCGCTTTTTTCATCATATTTCCCTTTACTGGATGGGCGGGTTTCGATAAAAGACCGCAGCGGCATATCCCACAACGCCGGCGCGGTCTCCGGTCACATCGCCGGAGTTCTGGTACTTGAGCACCCGGGAGCGGTTAGCCCCCATTTCTTTAGCGGCCAGCATTACCGTGATCACCGCTCCGCCGCCGCAAGCCTCTCCTTTACCGGAACCCAAGTTCTGGTCCAATTTTTGGGCATCCAGGGATCGCAGGTCTTCCAGGATAATGTTGTCCAGCTTCACCGCTTTATCGTATGGATGGAAATGGGAAAGGTCGGTGCTGGCCACCAGCAGAATTTTTTTTCCTTTGACTGCCTGAACGATCGCCCGGCCTACTGCTTGACAGGTGCGATAGCTTTGATCCCCGAGTACGATAGGCACCAGGTTGAATTTTCCAATGGCTTCCTGGAGAAAAGGGAGCTGAACTTCCAGGGAATGCTCCTGGGAGTGGGCTTGCGGGAAGAAGCTGATCAGGTCGCTCGCCTCGATGAGCTTCCGGCCAATCTCTTTTTCCACCGGAAGGAGCCCTAAGGGCGTTTCGTATTCCCCCCGATCATAGACCGAGGCCCCCTGAAAATGAGCTCGATGACTTGGGGCGACCACAACCACGGCGTCGAACTTCATTCCTTCCACCATTTTGAAGGCATAGGCAGCTACTTGACCGGAATACACGTAACCGGCATGCGGCGAAACCAGGGCAATAATCTCTCCGTCGGCCTCTTCCTTGGTGGCGCGGGCAAGGAATTCCCGCACCTGCCGGGAGAGGGTTTTAGCGTCTCCCGGGTAGAAGGTCCCGGCCACTGCTGGCCTTCTCACATCTTCTTTCATGGCGCTTGCCTCCTCTTTGGCTTTGGCCCATTCCTGACAATTTGCGGAGATTAAAAGAAATGCGCTTCCCACGGTTGTTAGAAGGATCGGGTAAAGCGCCTTTAACAGGAAATGAAAGTCCATTTTCACGGCGTGGAGTTAGGGTTCTGGCCCTTGATTATCGGAGGGAAAGCGGTTCCTCCGGAAAGAATGATTTTGAAACCTTCTTCGACCGTAATACCCGTGAAAAACACTTCTTCAACCTTAAACAGAAGCACATGCCCGAGGTATAGATTGTTCGTAGGAATATAGACGGAATAGAAACGATGGTTTTCCGAGGGGCGGTTCATAGAGACTTCACTGGTCAAAAAGCCCAGGGAAAAAGTGCCTTTCTGGGGATACTCTACCAGGACTACTTTTCTGAAAGAGGATTCCTTGTTTGGGGAGAAAGCCTCCACGAGCTGGCGGATCGTCGGGTAGATGTTTTTCACCACCGGGATGCGCATCAACATATCCTGAATAAACTTCAACAGCCGCGACCCGAGAACGTTGGTGGCCAGAAGGCCGACAAGAAAAATGAGCACGATTCCGGTCAGGAGGCCCAGGCCGGCGACTTCCCTGCCCAGCAACTGGTGCAGGGTTGGGCTCAAAAAGCCGTCGAGCAGGCGAAACAGCCAGATTAAGGCCACAGCCGTGATGACGATGGGAACCACCACCACCAATCCGGCGAAAAAAGTTTTTTTAATCGTTTTCCTGACTCGCTCCATGGCTTGCCTGGCCTGAAAAAGCTAAGGAAGTTGGACTCGTAAAAAGTCAAAATTTGGATGGCAAAGTAAAAAGCTCCAGATGCAAGGCGCGCAAATCTTGAGGAGTGAGGCGTACTTTCAGGTACGCCGCAGATGGACTTTTTACATAGCCATCAAAGAAGATTAATGGCAGGTGCTGCAATGATGGCTGGAACAGCTTCCGCATCCTCCGGAATTAGACGCCGGGACAAACTTGGAACCGCTTTTAAAGCTGAAGGCTGAGATTTTCTTGTCTACCTTTTTGCTCTGACAACGGGGGCATTCGACCTCGGCTTTCGCGTTGAATACGATTTTTTCAAAATCACCCTGGCATTTCAGACAGTGGTACTCGAAAATGGGCATTGCCAAACTCCTTTTACAATATTTTAACAAAGAAAGCAGGAAAAGCAAAATTTATTCTTTGTAACACTTTAGCCCTTTGAAAAGAGGTGGGGCGTAAGGTCAGAGGGAATCCATGGTCCGGGGGCCTGGGTGGCCCGCTTGGAATCATAAGGCGCTGATTTCTTCGCTGGTGGGGCGGGGAAAACGCCCCCCGCCTCCTCCGGCGGAAACGAGCGGGGTTCTTCGTGGCCAAGCGGAAACCCGGCCGATGCTTCCGGCGCGTTCCACCCAGACCCCCGGACCTCAACAAAGGTGGTAAAACCACTTTTTCAAACCGCTAAATTGATACTATTCTTTTTCCTTCTCCAGGCGCATTTTCGCGCCGGCTGGAACCTTCAGGAAGACTTTGGCATCTCCTGAAACCCGGCCGATGACATTCACCGGGCTGGCCGGACGCACTTCATCCCCCCGGCTCATGGGCGTGGGGCCGAAGAAGATACAAAAGGCATTGCCCGTGGGCCAGTAACCCAGGTCGCCCACCTGCACTACTTCCTGAGCCGTCTCTTCCAGCGGAGCTTTTACGGGTATGGCAAAATAAATCTCCTCGCCCCAGGTATTGGCCTTTGCTTCTATGGGGAGGGCTTCCCAGATTTTTTGGGCGGTGGGAGAATCGTTCAAAACAGCTTCTGCTCCTATATTCCCGGCAATTATTTTTATCTTTTTTTCCATGGAGTCACCTCGAAATAAATAGTAATAGGCAATGGTCAATGATCCATTGTCAATTATCTCAGCCTCTTGCAAAACTCAAAATCTGGCGCTCAATCGTCATTCCGGGCAACCCTGGCGAAAGCCGGGGGCGACCCGGAATCCAGGATTATCAAATACTTCTGGATTCCGGCTTCCGCCGGAATGACCGGATAAATGACATTTGCAAGAGCCTCATCTCGGTGGAATATATCAAAGCCGCCTGGCTCCACGTTGGAATTTGTCAACCTATTTCTGAGAGGCCCCACTTGCTCCCGGCTAAGCTCAAACATAACTATGCAAACCCGCAAGAAGGTAGTTCACGCCGAAGTAGGTAAAAATAACTGCCACAAAACCGATAATGGAGATAAAAGCCGCGCGTTTCCCCCGCCATTCGCGGGTAAAGCGGGCGTGGAGGAAGACAGCGTAAACGAACCAGGTAATCAACGACCAGGTCTCTTTGGGGTCCCAGCTCCAGTACGATCCCCAGGCATAGTTGGCCCAGGCTGCCCCGGTGATGATGCCGATGGTCAGCATGGGAAAACCAACGGCGATGGTTTTATAGATCAAGTCATCCAAAAATTCCAGCGGGGGAAACAGGGCCGTCCAGCCGGATTCCTTCTTTCCTTGCTCCTTTTTCCTTATTTTCATCAAATACATAATGCTTACGCCGCAGGAAATGGCAAAAGCGGCATAGCCTAAAAAACAGGTGATAACGTGAGCATGCAGCCAGTTGCTCTGTAAAGCCGGGATCAGGGGGTCGATGCGGTCAGAAAAGATACCCGGGGCCAATGAAGCAAAAGCGATGAAAAGAAAAGCAAAGGGCATAGCAACCGCCCCGATGATCCTCGATTTTATTTTCCTTTCCCAAAGGAGATAGAGCAAGGCGATACACCAGGAGAAGAAAACCAAAGATTCATACATATTGGTCAGGGGAGCCCGGCCTATCCCTAATTGGTAGGATTCCACCCAGCGCCAGAGGATGGCAGCAGTATGTAGCAACAGCGTTATCCAGGAAAGTCCGGTAGCAAATTTCCCCAGCTGTTCTGAGCGGAAGGCAAAATAGTTGAAATAAAGCACGGCGCAGGCCAGGTAAAGGAAGGTTACGCTACTGACCATCTTGGCGCTGATCATTAGTGGCCCTCACTTTCTTTGACTTCCTTAAGCCCCATCGGAGAATCGTTTAAGGCTTGCCTGATTTTTTGAAATTCCTTTTCGAATCCGGTGCGGTCCCGATGGCTGGACCCGGCAATTTCAATTAACGTTGCAGCCCCATTTTCAGTCAACCGTATCCATACCCGGCGGTGGGACATGAAGAAAGTCATATAAAACCCGGCAATCATAATGAAGCAGCCAGCCCAGACCACCCATACTCCCGGGTCCCTGGTTACCTGAAGGCCGGAATAGTATTTAGGCTCTATTTCTTTAATCATAAAACTGTAGCGCCCCGGTCGTTTTTCTTCAAACTCCGGGTGGTTCTGTAAAATTAGAAATTTTTGTTGAGGTTGGTTAGGCTCGGATAAAATCACCTGAAAAGCCGGCCCCATTCCCTTAATATCAGGGAGGAAATGGGATAGACTGAAAGCGCTTAAAGCTCCCGGAATCTCTGTCCTGTTGCCCATCATAGCCGGCAGGGATACTTCTTTCCCTGATTCCCGGTCTTTTATGTTAAGAATCACCCTTTCCACACCTGCTAGGCCATAAGTGGACTGGTAAAAAGAAATTCCTTTATACGTCAGGGGGTGGTTGACCAGGATCGGCTCGGTGAGAACCTTTCGGCCGCCTTCCCTGATGGTCAGAATGCTCTTAAATTCTTTGGGGGCGCCGGTAGGATAGAAAGAAACGCTAAATTTCTCCAGGCTGACGTTGAATCCGGGAAAATGAATATGCTCCCCGTTTCGTAAGATAACCTGATCAGCCTCTTGTCCCTCCATAATGTTCACATTCCCCCGAAACCCGTAAAAGGAACCGATAAGGGATCCGCCCAGAATAACCAGTACGCTAAGATGAATGAAATAAACCCCCAGGCGGGAAAACCTTCCTTTTTCGGCAAAGAGGTGGAAAGCCGGCGAGGCTTCCACGACTCTGGGGGGGCTAAAACTCCTAACGAGAGTTTCCCTGATGCCGGGAAGCACCTGAGCGGGAAGGCCATTTTGGGTAAATTTGTTGCCCGGGGAGTGGGTCTTCCATTGCCCGTCATCCAGGCGCAACTCGGGGGTTAAAAATCTTAAAGTAGTCCGGAAACGCTTCAGGGAACAGGCTATCAAGTTTAAGCAAAGGAGGGCCAGAAGGAAAATAAACCACCCGGCATGATACATGTCCAGGAAACCTAAGATGCGCAATATTTTGTAAGTGGTAATTTTGTAAACTTCAAGATATTCTTCCGGAGAAGCGTTCTGCGGGATTACCGTGCCGAAAATCGAGGCCACTGATAGGATGATCAGCAGGGCGATGGTCAACCGCAAAGAGGAGAGTGAATCCCAGAGGGAGGGGAAAAGTTCCTTATCTTCGTTCCTGGACAATGGGCGCTCCGGTAAAAAAAAGGCGTTGAGCCCCGCCCAACGCCGGTAAAAAGGCAAACACTTTAGGGAAAATTACTTCTTGTGGCACTTGGCACAGTCGGCATCGGTCGTCTGGCTGAAGGCTTTTTTGCCGTTATGACAGACTCCGCAATGTTTTTCCTGGTTGTGATTCGCCTTGGTCATTTTTAAATCTTCTCTCTTCATCTTGAAGATTTTCGTGTGGCAATCGGCGCATTTAAACTTGTGCTGGTTCACGTGCGAATCATGGCTGTAAAGAACAGGCCCGGCGCTTCCTTTGGCCTGATATTTTATCTCCCCTCCCCCCACTTTCTTCTGCTGGGCGAAGGCCACTCCTAAGGAAACCAATACTAAGATACCGATTAAGACGATAGAAGCTTTTAAAAACCTCTTTCCCAATTTTTTTGTCCCCCTTTCTCCTCTTCGGCAAACGGAAGCGAGCAGTCGAGCGGTCTTACGTGCCTGGCCTTTAAAATTAAATTCAAATTAAGTTTATCTTCTGCCAGAAAGATTCGTCAAGAAAAAAATCCGGATGCCCCTTCACTTTTTGTGGTCCCGAATGAGCCTCTTGCAAAAGTATTTTTTTGTGGTTCGACAAGCTTGTCCTGAGCGAACCGTTCACCCTTCGAGAACCTCAGGGCGAACGGTGAGTCGAAGGTCTCACCACGAACGGAAAAACTAAATAATTTCAACCTAAGCCCGTTCACCCTGAGCCTGTCGAAGGGTAAATTACGGACTTTTGCAAGAAGCTCGAATGATTCGTTATTAACTGGTGCTGGATAATCCTTCCCAGGCCCGGGATTCAGAGCGCTTCGCTTGGCAGCATGAGGCGCTGGTTGTTTCATGGACGGGGCGGGAAAAGGCACCCCGCCTCATTTTGCGGAGACGCGGTTTAAAACTTTGGGAAAGGCTTTTTCCCGCCGATGCTGCCCGCGCTCATCGCCCCGAACCCCGGGCCAGGAATAGGGATTCTGTAAAGTGAAGGGGGGCGAGAAAAATCTGGAGTTTTGCCCATTCTCAAATGAGCAAATTAAATACTAACCTTACTTAAGGAAGGGCGCCAGCTCTGCCGCAGAAACAGCTCCCGGGCGGATAATTTTGGGCAGGGAGCCGGAAACGTCCAGGACAGTGCTGCCCAGCCCGCCGGCAGTCTTGCCGCCATTTAGGATTGCCTCCACCTGTGTTCCCAGAGCCTTAAAAACCTCTGAAGATAGAGAAGCGCTGGGCTGCCCGGACAGATTGGCGCTGGTCCCGGTAATCGCCCTTCCTACAGCCTGGACCAAACCCTGGGCCACCGGGTGGCTGGAAATTCTCAAGCCCACCTTTCCCGTGTTCGCCGTAAGAATGGGGGGAAGATGCTCGGAAGCATCAAAGACCAGGGTCAGGGGTCCCGGCCAAAATTTTTCAATCAAGGGTTCGGCCGCCAAAGGTATATTTTTCACCAGACCCGAAACCCAGGTTCGGTCGCCCACCAAAAGGAGCAGGGGTTTATTTTCTTCCCGGCCTTTGATCTGGAAAATCTTTTGCAGCGCTTTTATGTCCAGAGCGTCTGCTCCCAGACCATAGAACGTCTCCGTGGGGAAAGCCACCACCCCCCCCTGCAGGATCATCTGGCTTGCTTTGATGATTCCCCTGGAGTCAGCTTTGAGAATTTGACCATTCATCTTTCCGTTGCCTTTTTCCGTTCGGTGTCGATAGTTTCCTGTCGCAGCATTCTTCTTAAAATTTTCCCCGAAGGGGATTTAGGCAGCGCCAGCCGGAATTCCACGTGAGTAGGGACTTTATATTTGGCCAGGTTCTTTCTGCAGAAATCAAGAATTTCCTCTTCCGTGGCCGATTGGCCGGGCTTGAGCACAACACAAGCTTTTACCGTTTCACCCCGGTACCGGTCCGGAATGCCCACGGCAATGGCCTCGGCTACCTTCGGGTGTTCAGCCAACACCTGGTCGATGTCCTTGGGGTATATGTTGAATCCTCCGGCGATGATCATGTCTTTTTTAAGATCCAGGATGTAGAAATAACCATCTTCATCCATGCGGGCGATGTCGCCGGTGTATAGCCAGCCATCCCGGATGGTATTGGCTGTCTCCTCCGGCATCTTCCAGTAGCCTTTCATCACCTGCGGCCCTTTGATGCATAATTCCCCCACCTCGCCCGGAGGGAGAACCTCTCTCCCTGTCTCCAGGTCAACAATTTGCGCCAGAGTGTCCGGATAAGGAAGCCCCACGCTTCCTAATTTGCGCTTTCCGAAAATGGGATTGCAGTGGGTGGCCGGCGATGCCTCGGCCAGGCCATAACCTTCGGTAATACGGGCGCCGGTTAATTTTTCAAAATCATCGAGGATCTCCAGGGATAATGGAGCTCCGCCGCTGTAACAAACCCGCAGGCAGGAAATGTTGTATTTTTCCGCATCTTTCTCCTGGGAGAGGGCCACGAACATCGGAGGAACCCCCGGGAAAAAAGTCGGGCGGTAACGCTTAATGGCCTGCAAGGCGGTTTTCACCTCAAATCGAGGCGAAATAACCATGGTCGAGGCCAGAGAGATGGGCATGTTCATGGCCACAGCCATTCCATAAACATGGAAAAAAGGGAGGACGGAGACGAACGTTTCTTTCCCGGGGCGGGAGCGGACAACCCAGCTTAAAATTTGTAAAGTGTTGGCTACTAAATTGGCATGAGTGAGGACCACCCCCTTGATACCGTCGGTGATGGCTCCGGTGTACTGCAAGAGGGCATTGTCCTCCGGTTGCAGTTCAACCTCAGGGGGGTTCTGCTGGGCGTGCTGGTCCAGCAGGGATTCCAGGGAATAAACCCCTTTCCTGACATTGAATGGAATTAAATCTTTTTTTTCTCCGGAAAGTTTGGGAGTGGCCCCCCAATTCCGTAAACAGGCGACCAGGATGTTCTCCAGCGAGCTTAGCGGAGCAATATTGGCAATGCGGGAGAAAAGCGGTTCGGCCAAGATAATGGTGCGGACTTCGGCATGATTCAGGAAATAAAGAAGCTCCCTTTCCACAGCGAGGGGGTTTAAGTTTACCACCATGGCTCCAGTTTGCAAAATGGCATAATAACCGATGACATAGGGCGGACTATTGGGCAGGAGTAAAGCCACCCGTTCTTCTTTCTTCACCCCCAGGGCGATCAAGGCGTTGGCCAGCGCGTCCGCTTTTTCCTTAAGTTCCCGGTAAGAAATTTTTTTTTCGGCAAAGACCATGGCCAGATTTTGGGGAAAGGAGGTCGCCGCCTGTTTCAAAAAATGGGTGAGAGGAACACGGGGATAGACTAATGAGGAAGGAACTCCATCTTCATAGTTTTTTAACCAGGGAGTTTCCAAGGCTTTCGCTCCTTACATTATTTAACCGCAGAGATCGCCGAGATGAGATTAATCCTGAAAGAGTAAAGTGGAGTTTTTTTTAATTTGTAAAACTTTGATGGCCTCGAAAAAAGTCGTCACTCCGGCCTGCCTGTGCCTGGCAGACAGGTGAAAACCGGAGTCCAAAGGTTTGATAACTCTTTGAAATAACTGGATTCCGGCTGGAGTTTATCCCGATGAAAATCGGGGCCGGAATGACGGGGAAAGGGGCTTTCGGACTTTTTACGAGATCATCAACTTTATCCCGCCTCAGGCGGATCACTTTAGACACTTGACACTTACCCTTTATTTTTTCGGATTCAAGAACTCTGTGGTCTCTGTTCGCAGCCCATAATGCTGCGTGTCTTGCCAGTGAAAGTCTGGCTCCGGCAATTGACTGTTTGGCCGGATAGTTATACTCGACGTTTTCTGGGGGCGACCCCAGGAAGCGAAAGCTCGAAAG
>VGSF01000068.1 GCA_016875165.1 Deltaproteobacteria bacterium | reverse complement strand
ACCAGCCGCAGAATGCGATTCTGTGGATGGGAAGGATTGCTAAAACGCCGGTGGTGCGGGAGGATGCCATCGTCATCCGATCCATGATGTATCTTTGCCTTTCTTACGACCATCGGGCCATCAATGGGAGCATCGGCGCTCAATTCCTCCAGCAGGTCAGAAGGGTCCTGGAGGATCCTTGGCGATTACTAGAAAGTTAATAATTTTCCCCCTTGCCAGGAGGCTATGAAGGGATGGCTCTGTGAAAGGGGGGGTATAAAATAGGAGCGAGAGTCATGCCAGCAAAGGGAATCAGCTCATTTGAATCATCCAATTTATGTCAAGTAGCGATTGTGGTGAAGAGCATTGATAAAACGGTGAAATTTTACAGTGAAGTATTTGGGGTTGGTCCTTGGGATATTTTCGAGGTCAATTACCCCGGGGCTACTTACTATGGAGAAAAAGCTGGATACCGGGGGAAACGGGCTTTTGCCAAACTGGGTCCTATCAGCCTCGAACTGATCGAGGCCATCGAGGGAAAGACCGTGCAAGAAGATTTTTTAAAGGAAAAAGGAGAAGGGTTACATCATATCGGTTTTGAGGTGAAAGATCTAAAGAAATCCGTCGAGGAAGCAGAGAAGCAGGGCTTGAAGGTGATCCAGAGTTTTACCCGGGGAGATAGTAGCGGTTTTGCCTACCTGGATTCGGACAAAATCGGAGGGGTTATCTTTGAGTTCATCCAGCGGCCTACCCAAATGCGTTAAATGAAGAAGGCAGGGCAAAAATGGGTTCCAGGGCAATCTCGCAAAAGAATTTATAGAAAAGGAGGGCAAAAAGATGAAGGTAAAAGAAGATTTTGCTGAATTGACGCGGAGAGAGTTCCTTTACCTGAGTGGGGCCGGGATAGCGGGGATGGCCCTGGCGGGAATTCCGGATTGGGGACACTGCGCCGAAGGGAAGCCCAAGTATGGAGGCCGATTACGCATCGGCGAACGGTACGCCTCTCCTGGCTTGGATGCCCATCGAAACCAATCTTTCAGTGAGTTCCAAAATTATTTGCTTATGTACAATGCCCTCACCATTATGGGGCCGTTGCCCCAGGTGAGGATGTATCCCGATATCGCCAAATCTTGGGAGGTCTCCGACAATGGAAGAACCTTTGTTTTTGCTCTGCGGGAAAAGGTGAAATTCCATCATGGCAAAGAGATGGATAGCGAGGATGTAAAGTATTCATTAGATCGGGTGATGGACCCCAAAACCAAGTCGCCCATGGCGTTTCAATTTAGGTGGATCGATTCGGTAAAAGTGATCGATAAATACCATATCAAATTTACCCTCAAAGAGCTCTTTGCTCCCTTCCTGAGCACTCTGACCATACAGAGCTGCCCCATTATTCCAGCTGGCTGGGAGCCAACGGGAATGAAACCCGCGCCAGGCACCGGCCCTTTCATGCTGAAGTCCTTCGTCCCCAACGAGACGACTGAGCTTGTCCGTTTTGACGAGTACTGGGAGATTGATGAAAAGACCGGGATGCGCCTTCCTTATCTGGATAGCATATTCGTGAAGAAAATCGTCGAAGAGACCGTCCGCTGGGTCAGCCTCAGGGCAGGAGACTTAGATTACATTCAAGTTCCTCCCCGTAGTATCGTAGTGGAGGAGTTGAAAAAGGCAACCCCGGGGGTCGTGACCTTCCTCACCCAGCCCGTGGCGTGCATATGGATCTACTTCAATGTCACCAAACCCCCATACGATAACAAAAAAGTACGCCAGGCCATCGCGTATGCCATTGACAAAAGGGAACTGATTAAGGGAGCTTACTGGGATTTGGCGCAAGAGACCAACAATCAGCCCTTCCCAAGTCGTTCACGGATGTATGTTCCCATTGAAGACCGGGAGTATAACCCCGAAAAGGCGAAAAAGCTTTTGGCTGAGGCCGGGTATCCAAATGGGTTTAAGACCGAGTTTCTCCAATATCCCGAAACCACTTATGTTGATGGGGCTAATGTCGCTGTAGGACAGTTAAAGAAGATAGGGATCGAGGCCACTTTAAAAATGATAGATAGGGCGCCGCACCGTGAAAGTTTGAGAAAAGGGGAGTATAGTATATCTTTTTTAGGGGACAGTGAAAGGATTGACCCGGACGCTGCTTATTATATGCGTTTGCATTCCCGTGAGATTGGAATGAATAACTGGTCCTATTACAGCAACAAAAAACTTGATGAATTACTGGAGAAAGGCCGGATCACGTGGAGGTGGGAAGATCGGGTGCCGATTTATCAGGAGGTGGTGAAGATCATTCAAGAAGATTTGCCAATCCTTTATCTGGCCAAACCCATCAATCCTATAGCTTACCGCGATTACGTGAAGGGAGTCGAAGCCGGTGCGGCGACCTGGTTCGGCTATTACGGCGGCGGGATGAAGAAAGTTTGGTTGGACAAGTAGTTCTCTTTTTGCCCAGGGGGCGAGATTCAACCTTCCCATTGAAGAAAATATGGTCGTAAATATTGAAGTTCCCTATGACGAATTGGAATTTGCTAATGCTTAGTTGTAAAAATTGTGAGACATTACCAGGTCCGGAGGCCAGGGCGATTCATTGGGCATCCTGAGGCGGTGGCCACTCTTTTAAATGAATTCCCCCTGGCCCATTGGCCACCCCCGAATCCCGCCCCATATAGACGGGGGAAAATCCTCCAACCCCCCAAAAAAGAGAAGCTGTGAAAAAATCGAAGAAACGGATTTATGTTGAAAAATTTATCAATAATTTTAACCTCCAACTTTATGAAAATTGAATTTATTCGCAGTTTCAAAGAGGACTGGGAGGATTTTCGGATTGCCTGGTTTTGAAATTCCCTAATTGAAAATCATAAAGAAACCCCTGTATAAAGGGATAATGTTATGAATATCTTAATCTACATGCTAAAGAGGATCGTTTACAACATTCCCGTCGTTTTGTTGTTGACCATTTTTGTTTTTGCGATGGTCCGTTTCCTTCCGGGGGACCCGGCAGATATTTTGCTATCAGGGGAGGGAGGGGCGGAGGATCCCGTTGTAAGAGCCCAGCTCATGAAAGAACTGGGGCTGGACAAACCGATCCCGATTCAATATGGGCTATGGTTGTGGCGAGCTCTGCATGGAAATTTTGGGAAATCCATTTATTCGGAGGAAGAAGTATTCAAATTAATCTTAGATCGGTTTCCCGCAACTTTATATCTTGCAATTTTTGCCATGATTGTGGCGATTGTGGTGGCTCTTCCAGCGGGAATCATCTCGGCGGTGAAGCGTCAAAAGCCCGCTGACTATGGGGCTATGATGTTTGCCCTACTGGGGATTTCTTTGCCGGAATTTTGGTTTGGAATAATGCTGATTATCTTCTTCGCCTTGTGGCTTCAGTGGCTTCCTTCCATGGGTTATCTAAGTCCCTTTCAAGACTTCTTCGGGTCTTTCAAATTTTTAATTTTGCCGGCAATCGCTCTAGGGTTGCGCTTCGCGGGAGTGCTTACCCGCATGACCAGGTCAAGCATGCTGGACGAACTGGGACAGGATTATGTAAGGACTGCTCGGTCGAAAGGACTGTCCGAAAAAACCGTGATCTGGGTTCATACCCTGAAGAACGCTCTCATTCCCACGGTGACCATCGCCGGGTTGCAATTCGGTACCATATTGGGAGGAACCGTGGTCATCGAGATGGTCTTCAGCTGGCCGGGAGTAGGGCAACTGATTGTCAACGCCATTTTAACGCGTGATTACCTGGTGGTTCAGGCCGCGGTTTTGTTATTGGCCATCTTTTTCCTTATCGTGAATCTAATTGTGGATTTCATTTACACCATATTAAACCCACGGATAGAACTTACCTAGCACGGGAGATTAGCTGGGAGTTCATCCTCCAATCTGCAATCCTAAAAGCGAAGGGATTGAATCATGAAAGCTAACAACACCGCCCTTGCGGAGGAAATGGCAGGGATAAAAAAATTCAGTTGGGCCAAAGTGATAAAGCGCTTCCAGGACCGATTGGGCGAATTCATAAAAAACCGGTTGGCCTTTTTGGGTCTCATCATTGTCTTATTAGTCCTGGTGGTTGCGTCGTTGGCCCCATGGATTGAGATTCATGATCCCCTGCAGCAGAGAATCTCCAGCCGTTTGCAGACCCCCAATTGGGAACATTTCTTTGGTACGGACCATCTGGGAAGAGACGTTTGGGCCCGCATCGTTCATGGTGCCAGAATAGCCCTGATGGTGGGGATCATTGCCGTAGGAATCGGAATCGTTTTTGGGGTACCTCTCGGGGCGATCGCCGGGTATTACCGGGGTAGAATCGATGAAGTGATTATGCGCTTTATGGATGCCTTTCTTGCTTTCCCCCCCATTCTGCTGGCCCTGGCCGTGGTGGCCATGCTGGGCAGCTCTCTGGGAAATACCATGATCGCGATTGGAGTCGTCTATATTCCCCGCTTCGCGCGGGTCGCTCGAGGCTCGGTTCTCGCCGAAAGGGAGAAAGAATATGTCGAAGCAAGCAAAATGGTCGGAGAGGCGAATCTTTCCATTCTCTTTCGCCAGATTCTCCCCAATACTCTATCTCCCATGATTGTACAGGCGACGGTCTTTATCGCCTATGCCATTTTAACGGAGGCGGCCTTGAGCTTCCTGGGTCTGGGGATCCAGCCTCCGAATCCCAGCTGGGGCTCCATGCTAAATGAAGCCCGAATGTTTATCGAAAGCGATCCTTATTTGGCCATCGTTCCCGGGCTGGCCATTTCCTTCACGGTTTTGGGATTTAATCTCTTGGGAGATGGTTTGCGGGATATCCTCGACCCACGATTGGCGGAGAGATAAGGGGCAGAGACAGTTCGATGGAGAATAGCATACTGCTGAGCGTTCGGAATCTGGTCACGGAGTTCACCCTCAAGAGGGGGGTCCTGAGAGCAGTGGACCAGATTTCTTTCAACTTGGAAAAGGGGAAGACTTTCGGACTGGTGGGGGAATCAGGGTGTGGTAAAAGCGTCACCGCCTATTCGATTCTCCGGCTCAATCCTTCCCCTCCCGCCCGAACCACGGGGATGATCACTTTTGAAGGTGAAGATCTTTTGACCAAATACCCGCCCGAGATGAGAGAGATTCGGGGGAAAAAGATTTCCATGATTTTCCAGGAGCCCATGACTTCTCTGAATCCCGCTCTTACCATTGAACGGCAACTCACCGAAACTATCATGCTCCATCAAAAAGTTGATAAAAAAGAAGCCCGCAAAAGAGCCATCGAGATGCTGGACATGGTCAGTATCCCGTCACCTCAAGAGCGCTTGGCTAGTTATCCTCATGAATTCAGTGGAGGGATGCGGCAAAGAGTCATGATCGCCATGGCCCTCTCCTGTAACCCTTCCCTGTTGATCGCCGATGAGCCGACGACGGCTCTGGATGTTACCATTCAGGCGCAGTTCCTGGATTTGTTGAATGATATAATAGACAAATTCAAGATGTCCTTAATCTACATTACCCATGACTTATTCGTGATCGGGCAGATCTGCGAAGAAGTAGCGGTCATGTATGCTTCCAACATGGTGGAATATACGAAAACCGCTACGCTATTCCAGACGCCTTTGCACCCCTACACCCAGGGACTCCTAAAATCTGTCCCCAACCCGAAAGAAAAAAAGAAATTTCTTGAACCAATAAAAGGTGTAGTTTGTAGCCTGCTTCCTCCTCCCCCGGGTTGCAAGTTTCATCCCCGATGTGACCAGGTCATGGAACTTTGCGAGAAGGAAAAACCGGGATTAAAGGAAGTCGAAGCTGGGCACTGGGTGGCCTGCCATTTATTTTCCAAAACGGTATGATTGGCCGAATCAACCTGCGAGAGGGTCAGGAATGGAATCGAATGATGACTTTCTAAGAGTTAAAGATCTGGGGAAGTACTTTGATGTGTCCAGAGGTTTCATCTCAAAACTATTCTATGGAAACCGAACTCTAAAGGCTGTCGATCGCGTAAACTTAAAAATAACGAAAGGCGAAACTTTAGGATTGGTGGGGGAGAGCGGATGCGGAAAGTCCACCATTGCCCGCTTGATCACCCGATTGATTGAACCTACCTTTGGAGATATTTACTTCCAAGGGACGAACCTCGCTTCCTTAAGACCCGAAGAAATGCGCCAGATGCGAAGGCATATACAGATGATCTTTCAGGACCCTTTTACCTCCTTGAATCCCAGGAAAAAAATTGCAACCATCATCGGGATGCCGCTGGCGATTCACTACAAGATGCGGGGAAGAGAAAAACGGCAGAGGGTTTTGGAACTATTGCAAAAGGTAGGAATGGGAACTGAGCATATTGATCGTTATCCCCACGAATTCAGCGGAGGCCAACGGCAGCGCCTCGCCATTGCTCGAGCCTTGGCCCTAAACCCCGACCTGGTAATATGCGATGAGCCCGTTTCGGCCCTGGACGTATCCATCCAGGCCCAAATTCTCAACCTTTTCCGCCAGCTCCAGGATGAGATGGGCTTAACCTATCTGTTTATTTCTCATGATCTAGTCGTGGTGAAACATATCAGTAACGACGTCGCGGTTATGTATGCCGGGAAGATTGTGGAATTAGCTTCCACGGAAGAAATCTTCGATTCTCCTCTCCATCCGTACACGAGAGCTTTGCTCAGTTCGCGGTTCGAAGACCGGAAGGAACGAGAAAAATATGCCATGAAAGGAGAAATCATCAGTCCCATCAATCCTCCTCATGGATGCCGATTGCAAAAGAGATGCCCTCAAAGTCAGCCCTGTTGTTCCGAATTAGAGCCGGAGCTGAAGGACGTGGGCAATGGTCATTACGTGGCCTGCCTAAAAAATTAGACCAACCGGCTTGTTCCTTCTACTCTTCAATTTATCTTAAATAATCTTTTTAAATCCCCCCCAGCCCCCTTTTTTTAAACTAATCATGTTCCACAGGTCAGTTTCCGGACACAGGGAGGTAACGAGTATGGGTTTGGTAAAAGGTTGTATTCAGGGCGCTTTTTCAAAAAGAATATTTCATTGGTGATGTCCAATAAGAGATTGAAATTTATTTTTAATAATGTTTAAATTCATTATGTTAGCTATGCCATCCCCGGTGTCCAGGAAAGAATATGGGACACGATCAGTTTTTCAAAGGGGGGGAACGGGTGGATTTCTTGCGCCTCGCCTCTCCAAAGGGGAATGAAGAGGGATTTAAGGGCGTTTTTCATAGAGGAAAAGTGTTACCATTGTGTTTTTATAAATGAAGGAGGATATTCCATGGGAAAAAGCAGAGTGTCCATCGTAAAAACCAATCCCCAACCGGATTTTACAAGCATCCGCCAGGCGGTGGAAAAGGCTATTCACCTCATCGGGGGAATTGCAGACTTAATCAAACCAGGAATGAAAGTTCTTTTGAACCCCAGTTGGGTTGCTCTCCCTACAGAGCCGGAGAAAGGGTGCATTACCCAGGCCGAAGTTACCCGGGCTGTGGCGAACATCGTTAGGGAAATGGGCGCCCGGCCCATTATCGCCGAATCCGCGGCAGTGGGGGTGGACAGCGAGAAGGTTATTGCGGCTTCCGGGTACTGCAGCCTCAGGGAAAGCGGTTATGAATTAATTGATCTTAAAAAGACGGAGAAGGTCATGATTCCAGTCCCCGGCTGGAAAGTGTTTAAGGAGATTGAAAGCCACGTACTGGTGCGAGAGGCGGATGTGATCATTTCCCTGCCCAAAATGAAGACTCACGACCAGACGGAAATCACCTGCTCGATCAAAAAGCTAAAAGGCCTGCTTTCGGATCAATATAAGAAAATGATGCATCAGGAAGGGTTATTTGAAGGGGTAGTGGATCTTCTAACAGCGGTGAAGCCGCAATTGACCATAGTGGATGCCATTTATTGCCAGGAAGGATTGGGCCCGGTTTTCGGTAAGCCGGTGGAGATGGACTTAATCCTCGCCGGCAAGGACCTTGTGGCCGTGGATACAGTCTGCGGCCTGATCATGGATTTTTCTCCGGAAGAAGTTCCCTTGACGATGACCGCAGCCGCGCGGGGCCTGGGAACCGCCAGGCCGGAGGAGATTGAGATTGTTGGAGAGCCTTTGAGCAAAGTGTGCCGCCGCTTCCTCCGGTCCATGGAAGATAATCCCGTGCAGGTGGAAGGATTCAACCTGATTTATGGCGGAGTCACCTGCACAGGTTGCCGCAACACGGTGATGAGCGCTCTCGTTGATATGCGCAACGCCGAGCAGCTCATGTATCTTCCGGGAGTAACGGTGGTTACGGGAGATCCCGAGATTTCTCCGTTCGTCCCCGCGGAGAGCATTGTAACCGTGGGGAAATGCGTTCCCGAAGGGAAACGGGGGAGGCGTTATGTAAAAGGCTGCCCTCCCAACAATGCCTATGTGGTGCAGGCCATCATCGGGGATCGGGGAAAGGCCAGGAGAATGTATGCGGAAGGGGACTTAGAATCCACCGATAAAAAATGACGGCCTAAAAAGGTCTTCGCCAAGGAGAGTTGTTTACTATGTTATAGTTGATGAACTTGTAAAAAGTCGTCACTCCGGCCTGCCTTCGCCGAAGCGTCTTAGCGCAGGCAGGTGAAAACCGGAGTCCAGGCAATACCTGACCAATTGAAAACACTGGGTTCCGGCTTTCGCCGGAATGACAGAACCTGGCCTAAAGAGACTTTTTACGGGACCATCATATTTTGAATGTGGGAAAAAATCTTCTCACGGCCGGTCATTTTATCCTGAATTATTAATCAGTCCATAATTGTATAGACACTTAATAAGCCGTTAGCGCTGAGCATGTCGAAGCATGAACGGCAAAACAACGCACCCTTCGACGGGCTCAGGGTGAACGGTGGGAAATATGCCTTTTCAATTATGGACTCCTTAGTATCCGGGAGAAGTTGGATTTGCTTGTCGGTTTTTCATTATCAAATGGATCACGATGGGGATTAGGGCTAAAATAGCCCCAACCAAATCCGTCTTCCATTCCGGGAAGGTGATGAGGACGCCGCCTACAGCAAGGAGGGGACGCGCCCACCAGGAAAGAATCCCCACTTTTAAAAGGTAACCCTCCATTCCCCCTGCAAGAAGAATGACTCCGACAACGGCAATGGCAAAATGATAAAGGGCTTCTAAAATAGAAGTTTGCATCACCAGGGCGGGATTGAATACGAAGAAAAAAGGAATGAAATAGATAACCACGCCAAGGCGCATGGCCTGGAAGGAAGTCTTCATGGGCGGAGCCCCGGCAATGGTCGCCCCCAAGAAGGCTGCCGCAGCCACCGGGGGGGTGATCCCGGCCAGCATGGAATAATAGATGATGAAAAGATGGACGGCGATAACATTGAGCTGGCCGATTTTTATCACCTCGGGAGCCAGGGTTACGGCTAAAAAGATGTAGGCGACTATGGACAGACCGATCATGCCCATCAAATAACAGGCAACAACTCCCAGCAGGAGGGTAAAATATACGTTTCCCCCGCCCATGTAAACCAGACCGGCGGCAAACGACCCGGAGACGCCAGTGATGGTCAGGCCGGCCACCACGAAACCGATGGGAAAGATGATGGCCGCGGTCTGGGAGATCAAAATGCCTACCTGGGAAAGAGTATGGACAATGCGGGCGGGGGTCATCATGGTATCCTTTCTGAAGAAGGAAAGAATTAACATAACCACTACGGCGTAAAAAGGAGCCATCTCTTCCCACCGCATATAAATAAGCCCCCAAACCAGGAAGAGGAAGACAGCTATAAAATGCCAGCCTTCTTTGAAGGTTTTCTTCAAAGAAGGCAATTCCTCTGTCGGCAAACCTTTGAGGCCGACTCGGGCGGCATAGGCATCGACCTGCATGAGCAACCCCAAATAGTAAAGAACCGCCGGAATCAGGGCGGCCACGATGACCGTGGCATAGGAAATTCCCAGAAACTGGCACATGACGAAAGCCACGGCCCCCATCACCGGCGGCATAAGCACCCCGCCGGTGGAGGCACAGGATTCAATAGCTCCGGCGTAATGAGCGGGATACCCCATACGCTTCATGGCCGGAATCGTCACGGAGCCGGTGGCCACAATATTGGCAAAGATGCTGCCGCTCAAACTGCCGAAGAAGCCGCTCGATATGACGGCCACCTTGGCCGGCCCTCCACGATAACTTCCGCACAAGGTAAGGGCAAGGTTGAGAAAGAACCTGCCGGCTCCAGAGGCGATCAAAACCGCGGCGAAAAGAAGAAAACCGATGAGAATCTCCCCCAGCACCTTGGAGGGCAGGCCCATAAGCCCTGCTTCCGTGAAGACCATGGACCCGATGTTGGATACAAAGGGCAAGCCATAGCCCCAGAAGACTCCCGGCATGTGGGGAGCGATAAGCGGGTAGAGCCCCAAGACGAGACAGACGAGAAAGTAAGCAACGCCGCCAACTCTCCTGCCCCCTTCCAGGATCAACCCCCAGAGAATGAGGGCCAGGACAAAATTAAACTTTGCGGGAGTTGTCCAGCCAACCCTTGCCATATCCTCGCTGTTCAAAAAGAAATAAAAACAAAGGGCAAAGGTGAGGAAGGCCAGCACCAGATCATACCAGGGGATTCTTTTGGTTCCCTTCCGGGCTGGCAGCACAAGGTATGAACAACTTGAATATACGGCCATGATCAGGAAATAATAGCCAAAATCCAAAAGCGCTTTGCCCTTGATGGTGAAGGCGAAGAGATAAAAGATGGCCAGGCCGATGCCGGCGGTTGACAGGGAAAGGAAAATCGCCTTTATCGGGGTTGGCAGGGCGCTATACCTGGTTGTCTCAAATTCTTTTGTTTCTACTTGTTTAGCCACAATAAGACTCCCCGATTAAATAAAAGCCTTTCAGGGTGCCTGTTTGGGGGAAAAGGCACCCTTGGAAAGGGGCAATGTTTTCCCTTGCTATTTAGTCGCTTAGCAGGCCCCCGGCTTATTCAAGCCTAACCTTAAATTTTGGATAATCCTTGACATACCTGTTCCAGAGGCTCTCCCATTCTTTATTATCAAAGGCGATTTTTATCTTCTTTTCATGAGCTTCCGCTGAGGCCTTCTTCCAGGCATCGATATACCGTGCCATTAGTTTAATCGCCTCCTGGTTCCAGATATCGTCTTTTGCCGTCCATTTGCCGATTTCCTTAAGGTAGCGGATGGTCCCCTCATGAATCGGCGCCCCGGTATAGTCCAGAAATTCACGGAATAAGTCCATACTCATTCGCGCACAGAGAGCGTGGGCATCCTTATAAGCGGAAAAGTTTTGGTGGAGCCATTTAGCCAATTGATATGCCAGTTCCGGGTCAGTCTTGGCCATTCCCCAATATAAAAAGTTTGACACCCAAGCTTCCCGGCCAATGGCCGATTTAACTCCAATGCCTAACTTGCTCGGGATAGTCAAAGGCCGCAGCTTTATCACCTCAGCCCACCCCTTTTTATCCGCCAGCGGCTTATCCAGCCAGCGAAGTCCCTTGGGATGCGCTTCAATCTCATAGGTTACCGAACTGATCGTCGCCACCATAGCCACATCGGCTTTGCCTTCGGCTATGCTCTTAACGTTCGCCGGGTAGCTGCCTAAGGGAACCCTAATATAATTCTTCATGAGTTCCTTATTTTCCCCTATCCCCAGAAAAGCAGGGATAACTTGCTCCGACCAGATGATCATGGACGCCGAAGAGGTATTTACGGCCACTCTCACTTTTTTCCCGGCTTCCAAGGACTTCTTGATGTCGTAAATGGTCTTTAACTCTGAATCGCCCCTGACCGCCCACCCCCAGGGGGTATCGTTATGGTGCCAAATAACCCTCATGTCGCCCTTGGGAAGCTCAAGGAATCCCTCCAGTCCTTCTGCGTAGGTCAATGGTTCGGTTTGAGAGGCGGAGTTGAGTAACACCTCCCCGCCAATAAGCCTTTGCATCCTCGATCCCTCGGAGTTGTCCGGAAGCACCCGAACTTTCATCCCGGTCATTCTTTCCATGATAGATCCCCAGGCAGCAGTGGAAGCATGGCTGCCCGTTCCGACCGCCGGAGTGGTAATCAACAAATCGCCCGGCCATTTATAGGTTGCCTGGGCCATTGCGTGGGGGATAGAAGCAAGGAGGAAAGCTAAAAACGCCACTGACGAAAACACCACCAGCCATTTCTTAATCATAGGTCACCTCCTGATTTAAAGATCACCTGGTGATCTTTTTAGTGAGCTGTTTTGGCCAATAAAAGACGATTAGCGAAAAAGAGTTTTTACCCTTGGAAATACGGAGACAATCTACAAGTACTTCTATACCTGTGCCCCTGGTCACTTTTTAGGGCATTGCTTAACGGAGAAAATAATTCCCTCAACGTGTCGTTCTGCCTGGGTAAGAGAAGAGGTTACCCGAGGCCAGGCATTGTATGGGTAAGAAGAGACCGACTGTTATTCACGGCCAATTCCTGGAAAGCAAAGCTTTTTAAAAAAGCGCAACCATATACAACCGTTTTTTCTTTTCCGACAACCAAACAAGAGATCAGATAATGGGATAGGGTTTGTGATTACCTCAATATGAGGCATGAAAGTACTACTCTTTTTAATTATTGTCAAGAAAATTAAACAACTTGACTACCAAGAATTAATCGATGCTGAAAATTTGTCTTGAATGCCCTCGAGAGGATGAATAGAATGTAAATGGTTATAAACACGAATATCGTCAGCATGCCAATTTAATTGTCCCGGGTTCAACGGGTAAAAAAAAGAAAATCCCGAAAGGGATAAATAAAAGGAGGAAAGGCAAATGGCCAAAGGCTATAACGGTAAGATTTTGCGGGTGGATTTAGCGTCAGGCGAAATTAAAGTAGAAGAACCAAGCGAAGTCATCTATCGGACTTATCTGGGCGGCGGAGGCTTGGCCTCTTATTACTTGCTGCGAGAACTCCCGCCGGGAGTCGATCCGCTCGGTCCGGAAAATATCCTTATCTTTGCGGCCACGGTCATCACCGGAGCTCCGGTCTCCGGAATGGTGCGTTTTTCAGTGGCGGCCAAGTCACCTCTGACCGGGGTTTTTGGCGAGACGGAGGCCGGCGGCTTTTTCGGGCCGGAGTTGAAATTTGCCGGGTTTGATGCGGTGATCATAAAAGGCAAAGCGCTAAGGCCTTCATACCTGTGGATCCATGACGGGGAAGCGGAAATCCGGTCGGCTGAAAAGATTTGGGGATTGGAGACCGGGGCAGCTCAGGAAAAAATTCGGGAGGAATTGGGAGATCAGCGGGTACGCATAGCCCAGGCCGGCCCGGCCGGCGAGAAGCTGGTCCGTTACGCCTGCATCATCAATGAGCTGAAACATGCCAATGGGCGAACGGGTATGGGAGCGGTCATGGGATCGAAGAATTTAAGAGCCATTGCCGTCCGTGGGACGGAGAGACTGGAATTTCATGATCCGGAGAAGGTGAAAGAGCTGGCCAAATTGCAGGCGGAACTCATCAGCCAGTGGGGTCCGAATAAAGTGATGCGCAAGCTGGGAACGCCCAACCTGGTGATGCCTCTGAATACCCAGGGCATTCTGCCCACCAGAAACTTTTATACCGGAGTTTTCGCAGGCGCGGAAAAGATCAGCGGTGAACGGATGGCCGAAACGATCCTGAAAAGTGAAGAAGGGTGTTATGCCTGCGGGGTGCGCTGCAAACGGGCAGTAGAAGTTCCGGAAGGCCCCTATGCCACCTCCAGCGAATATGGAGGACCGGAGTATGAGACCTTAAGTTCGCTTGGTTCCCTCCTTTGCATCGATGACCTGGCCGCCATTTCCAAAGGGAATGAACTCTGCAACCGCTACGGGCTGGACACCATTTCCGTCGGCGTGGCCATCGGGTTTGCCATGGAATGTTTTGAAAAGGGGCTTTTCACCAAGGCCGATACGGAAGGAATCGAATTTCGGATGGGAAACGCCGAAGCCATGGTGAAGGGCATTGAATGGATCGCCCAGCGCAAAAAGGGCATAGGCGATCTCCTGGCCGAGGGGGTGAAAATTGCCGCGGCCAGAGTCGGCAAAGGGGCTGAAAAATATGCCCTGCATATCAAAGGCCAGGAACTCCCGATGCACGACCCGCGGGGAAAAACGGGACAGGGGCTTAGCTTTGCCCTTTCTCCGACGGGGGCCGATCACATTGAGGCTCCCCATGACACGCCTTTCGCCACGGCAGGAGCCATGTTAGGGCGCATCGCTCCCTTGGGTCTTTTGGAGCCCGTGCCGACCAGGGATTTAGGACCCCAAAAAGTGCGCAATTACGTTTACCTGCATTTTGTGTGGTCTCTTTTCAATTCCCTGGGGATTTGTAATTTCACGGCCGGGCCGGTTTGGGCGTTCCCCATCAACAAATGGGCCGAACTCGTTGGCGCGGTCACCGGCTGGGAGACGAGCCTCTGGGAGCTTATGAAGGTGGGGGAACGGACCGTGACCATGGCCCGGGTATTCAACCTGCGGGAGGGGTTTGGGCGCAAGGACGATACGCTACCCGATCGGCTCTTTGATCCCCTGGAAGGAGGGCCGCTTCAGGGGAAAGGCATTGACCGCAAGGAATTCGACGAGGCCTTGACCATGTATTACGAAGCCATGGGCTGGGATCCAAAAGAGGGAGTGCCCACGAAAGGAAAATTAGCTGAGTTGAACCTGGCCTGGCTCGATGAAATGATCAAGGATAAAAGAAGAGGAAAATAATTAGCTATGAGCAGAACTCTTGGCGCGAAGCGGCTTTAAAGATTGGCCGATGCTGTCCCGCAGGGAGGGACTCATCGGCCTGGTCCCCGGGCCCAAAATAGTAGGAGGCGCCCATAATGAAAATAGCGTATCACTTTAGCGGTTTTAAAAAAGTGGTTTGGTTACCTTCGTTCAGGCGGGAACAAGACGAACCATGGAGCATCAGCGTTTGTAGTATCCCCACTCCACCAGCCGCGAGTAAGAGTGCTCCGCGAATTTTCCCTCTCGCACCACCTGTAGATAGCGGTGGTACTCCTGGGCCGCTTCGGCCTTTTTCCACATCCCTTCGAGGGAGAATCCTTTGAAGAAGAGGGTGTTGGGATTTCCGGGGAGGATTTTTTCATAGGCGCTGAAATCCTGGTAGGCCCCGGGGAAATCCCGGGTCTGGATTTTGGCGAATCCGCTCAGGTGGTAGGCCTGGGCTTCCTTAGGATAAACGGCCTTGGCCGCCTCCGAGTATTTTAACCCTTCGGCGGGCTTCTTTTGGACTATCTGGCAGGTGGCCATCATGACCAGACCGGCATAGTCATCGGGGGCCTGCTTCAAGGCGCTGCGGAGATGCGCTTCCGCCTCCCCGAACTTCTGGCGGGCCATCTCCTGTTCTCCTTTCTGCAGCTCTTCTATGACCCCCTTCATGGCCCGAAGCCGACCGGTTTGATCCATATACCGTTCCCGGTACAGGGGAAGGTTCTGGGATGAGGCATATTTGTCCTGTGAAGTCTTGACCGCGGATTGGTAGCGCTCATCGCTCATGGGGTGAGTGGCGAACATCATCTCAATGGCGCCGGGTTTAGATTTGGAAAGATTCCGGAGAATGTCCATCAATCCCACCATTCCCCTGGGGCTGTATCCCGCCTTGACCATGTATTCCATCCCCAGAGCATCCGCCTCCCGCTCGTTGCCCCGGCTATAGGAAGCCAGCAGGGCGCCAGCGCCGATGCTCCCCAGGGTCCCCGCGATTTGTCCCAGCCCCCCGGCCACCATGGAAAAACCGCCCACCAACGCGTTGGTCAGCATCCCTTTGGACATCTGCTGGGCCGTGTGCCGGGCATTCACGTGCCCCAGTTCATGGCCCAGGAGGGCCGCCAGTTCGGCTTCATTCTCCATAGCCAAGAGAATCCCCCGGGTGCAGGCAATGCTGCCGCCCGGAAAGGCGTAGGCATTGACATAAGTGGCGTTGACCCCCCGAAAAGAATAAGGCATGTGGGACCGGTGGGTGCGGCTCACCATGTTGTGGCCTACCTGGCGGACATAGTCGCTCAGATCCCAGTCCTGAATCTGGCCGTAATCGGCTGAAATTTGGAAAGGAGAATGCTGCCGGTCGATCTGGACCTCCTGTTCTTCGGAGAGCAGCATGAGCTGGGTTCTTCCGGTCACCGGGCTGGTGGCGCAGCTGACTGCCGCCCCAGCGGCGGACATAGACAGAAGCCACAAAAAATGCCGGCGGGTGAATGAACCGGGCCCTCGATCCGGGAAAAGACGATAGTTCATAGGCCTTTCTCCCCAAACAGTCGGTTTTAGAAAAAGACGGCCCAATATGGCAGCCTCCTTAATTCTATTACAATCGGGGAAAGAAAAAAAGAAACTTGAAAGACTTTAGCTCTTTGAAAAGAGGCAGGGCGTCGGGGTTGGGGGAATCCATGGCCCAGGGGCCTGGTCCCGCCATGGCGGGATTGGAATCATGAGGTGCTGATTTCTTCACCTTTCCCCCAGGGGATTCCAAAAACCGGCAACTCCCTTTTCTTCCTTCGGTTGATGGTGGTACAGGGTATAAGATATCCCTTATGCCGCATGGCCAATTGTGGGGAGAAATATTGTTTCGCCAGGCAAGCGCTCAAAAATAGTATTTCAGTCCAAGGCCTAAAGTGTTTGCTCCTCCTTTGGTTCCAAAAAGTCCAAAGCCGGGGGAGCGGTGGTGTATACGCAAGACCCCTGCCCAGCTACTTTTCGGCGGGCCGAGGGTAATTTCACCAAACCAGTATATTAACAATTGTTTGCTTGATCCACTTAGTACCGTCTCCACTCGCGGCACTTCAGTGGCATAGGAAGGCCCGATCCCCCACGCCAGACTCGTGTTGACTCTTTTTTGCCAGGGAAATCTCTGCCAGCGGCCGGCAACAGCAAGATTCATCTCCCAGTTTTTTTGATCTCCGAAATATTTACCTATTTGTCCTTCTAACTCCATAGATAAGGCGCCATTTAAAAAGCTTTTCGCTTTCCAAGCGCAAGCTGCCACAATAATATAGGCATCGAGTAAGTGAATGTTTTGTGAAAAGGGGCTGGCCACTTCACCACTGGTCATCTGCCCGAAATAAAAAGTTAGGGAGTATTGTTTTGCCGATGCGTTAGGGCTAAGCAGGCCAAAGGTTAAGGATGCCAATCCAAAGATGCAGGCAAACTGAATCCTTCGACATCTCAATTGCCAACTCCCAATTTTTTCTGGCGTAGGATAAGTTTTTTTTCTTGAAAGCGGACTTTCAATAGGTGCCCCATACCCATACATATTTCGCCAGGACCTCTTCTCTCTCGCATCATTTCGCGGCGCCACCCTGAATGCCGACAACGGCAGAAGTCGCCGTACGGTCAATTCCCGCAGCGTGCCTCGCCGCAAGATACCCGAAGGTCATCGCCAGCCCTAGTTCGGCCCCGGCGCCCGGATACTCGCCACCCATCACGGAATGCATGTCGTTGCCGCAGGCGTACAGACCTGGGATGGGCTGGCCGGAACGATCTAGCGCTTGCGCATGCACGTCCGTGAGCAATCCGAGGCTCGTGCCCAGAGGGGTAGGAAGCACCGCCACCGCACAGAACGGAGGTTTCACGATCGGACCAATGCACGGGTTCGGCAAATGCGCCGCGTCGCCACCCGCGCGGTCATACGCGTTTTCTCCCTTGCCGAATTGGGCATCCACCCCAGTTCGGGCAAATTCGTTATGCGTCTTGATGGTCTCTACCAATCCCGCCGCATCCACGCCGATTGTGCGCGCCAACTCTTCCACGGAGTCCGCAACCTTGAGGTACCCTCGCCTGACATACCCCCGCAAGATGGGGGTCATCGGCCTGATCATTCCCAGGCCGTACTTCCAGATAAAGCGGCGATCGCACACCAGCCAGGCCGGAATGCTCGGGACTGTCACATGCGACCGATACATTGCCCGGGTGAACTCGTGGTAAGAGACCGCCTCGTTTACAAAACGCCGCCCGGCAGCGTTCACGGCCACAAGTCCCGGCTTACCGCGATCCAGGACGATGTGCGGATACACCGCCGTGGAGCCGTCCTTGCGGATCGCAATCGAGCTGGGAAACCACAGCGAATTGTCTTCTCCCTCCGGCCCCAGCGAAGCGCCGATCTCCTGCGCCATCAGCAATGTGTCGCCCACGCAACCCGCGAAAGCCGAAGTATACGTGGCCACCGGTTTCGGAAAGTACCGCTCTCGCAATTCCGGACTCGCGGGGAAACCCCCGCCCGCCAGAACAATTCCACGGGACGCGCGGACGCGCACCTCTGACTCGGCCCGATCGACCATAAGACCGCAGGCCCGCCCCTGTTCCGAGATCAGCCGTGTGGTCCTGGCGTTGAACCAAACTGCGACCCGGCGGTCGAGCAAGTTACGATAAAGCCTCGCTGCGAGGGCATTGCCCAGGACTAGCCGCGTTCCACGCTTATAACGCAGCCGGTCCAGGGCAAAACGAGAAACCAGCGTGGCTCCGAGCCATAAGGCATCCAGAGACCTGCCGATCCGCAAGAGGCGCGCCGCTTCTCCACGGGTCACCATCATTCCGCCGAACAACATGAGCTCTGGAATGAACCAGCGGACACGATCGAAATGATCCCTAAGCGTCCGGCCGTCAAACGGGAGTGGCTCCAGCGGCCGCCCCCCCAACGCCGCTCCCGGCAAATCCTGCCGGTAGTCCGGCTGTTGGCGATATACTCGGAAATCAACATCCGTATGCCTCGCCAGATACTCCAGCATCTCGGGCCCCGCGGCGATGAAGGCTTCACGGAGTCGACGGTCTGCCCGATCGCCCACCAGCGCATCCAGATACTCGAGCGCCGCGTCGGCATCGTTCATGACCCCAAGCTGGCGCTGCTGTGCGTTATTCGGAATCCAAACCGTTCCTGAAGAATACGCCGTCGTTCCGCCGATTTGATCACTCTTCTCGATCAGGAGGGTCCGCATACCCTCGACCGCTGAGACAAGCGCCGCGGTCATGCCGCCCGCCCCAGCGCCAAGGACGACCAGGTCGTATTCCTCGTTCCATTGCGTCGGCATTGCTCTCATGCCAACGTCTTCTTTCGATGTCATTATTATCGACACTCCATTCGCGTCCGGCCCCTTGAGACGCTTGCTCTACTGCACCCCCGTCGGATACGGTCGACCCCTGCCCGCTGCCGGCCTGGCATCATTCACCGGAATATCCGGCCCGAGCAAGCGTGGCTGTTCACGCCCTGCGTCCGCTGAGTTGTTTCACCTCGGGCATGTCGGCAGGTGGAGAGGCTACCACGACGAAGATCAGATCCTCCAGGCCGGTATTGAAGATCCCGTGGCGGACCCCGGGGGGGATATGGATGACCATGTGGGGCTCTACCAGATGATTCTTTCCGTCCAATTCGATAATCCCTCTCCCCTGGAGGATATAATAGATGTTCTCCGCCACCTCATGGACATGCACCTCGGCATAACCCTTGGGCTGGTAAATTGAGAGGCGAAAGTCGAAATAGCGCGTGTCCGCGTTTGTCGGGTGAACCAGCATCTTAGAAAAAGCTGCAAAGTGCGCCGGCGGCTGCTCCCAGAATGCCTCCTCGACTCGCATCACCTTCGCTTTGGGCTTCGCTCCTTTCGGCATTGCTGCCCTCCTCTCTTAGATGTTCGGCTATGGTTGGCTGCGGCAATACCATTCGATGTACGCTGCCAGGCCTCGCCTGAGGTCATATTTCGGTTGATAGTCGAGGACCGTCCTGGCGCGGGTGATGTCCAACGCGCCCTTGGGCGGGGCTATGAGCCGGTCGTCATACCAATAAGGACCCGGGCCCACCGAGAGGTCAGCGCCTGGGATCAGTTCTTTCACGAGGGCAACCATCTCGGCGATCGTTCGGCCTTCGCCGCTGGCGAGGTTGTACACGTCGAATGGATGCGAGGCGTGATCCAGGGCCAGCAGGATGCCTTCTACGCAGTCATCGAGGTACGTGTGATCTATCCGCGCGTCTCCTCCGCGGGGCAGGTGCAGCGGCCGGCCGGCCAGCGCAGCCTCGATCAAGGTCCGGGGGATCCGCTGGCGAGGAAAACCTGGTCCGTACACCCACGAGAGCCGGGCGTTGATGAAATCCGTCTTGTACACCCTCCGGTAGAAGCGGCCTAACTGCTCGGAAGCGACCTTGCTGATGCCATAAGGCGCGGTGGGCGCCACGGGGTGCTCTTCGTCAGCCGGCTCGTATCGAAAGGCCCCGTAGGTTTCCTCGGAGGAGATGTGGACCGCGCGCTCCACATTGAACAGCCGCATCGCCTCCAGCACATTGAGCGTGCCTTCGATGTTCACCCGGGTCACGTGACTCGGGGCCGACAGGGAGGAGACCACGCTGACGATCGCTGCCGCGTGGACGATGCGCTTAACATCGTGCTGCCTTATGACGTTTAGAAGGCCGCTCAGATCGGTGACGTCACCGCTGATTAAGACCACATTGGAACCGAGGCCTCTTAGGTTCGCAGGGTCGCCGGCCTGGAAATTGTCGAGGGCGATCACTTCATCGCCCCGCTCGGCCAGGCGTTTCACGATCGCCGCGCCCAGAAAGCCCGCTCCTCCCGTCACAAGCACGCGCGCCATTTGCACTCCGGTGTCATCCTTGCCCTCGAGCGTTCCGCGACATCAGGTCGTCCACCCCAGTGCCCGCAGGCGCTCCAGGCTGATTCGGTTGCTTTCATCCGGCATCTCCCTGTCCACGATCTCCATGATCGTAGGACCCTCATATCCCAGCATCCGCACCTTCGCGGTCACCGCAGCAAAATCTACTGCGCCGGTGCCGATTCGATCATGCCCCCACCTTTTCTCGTCGGTATCCGATAAATGAAGGAGGGCCAGATGTGGCGCGACCATTTCCATCCCCTCCAACGCCGATTCCACCATGGTCGCGTTGGCCACGTCATAGGCCAGTTTCAACTTTGGGTGCGGCAGCTCGCGGCGCATTTGGACCAGCATGGGTGCGGAGGGAAGCACGTTGTACGCATTCTCAAGGGCGAAGGTCACGCCCAGCCGCTCGCAGTCCGCCAGCAGAATCTCCAATGCCTCTTTGACCAGCCCCCACAGGTAGGACTGGTCAGGGGCGATGAGCATATGCTTCCGGCCGGCTGGCGCAACAACAATGGCGGCCCCAATCTCATGGGCGAGCTGTATGGTCTCGCGGACCTGCCGGATGGACTCTTCCCGAATCCCCGGGTTCGGGCTGGCGATATTGATGTCGAGGAAGGTCGGGTTGACCGAAGAGATCCGCAGCCCCAAGGACTCGACCAGTAGGCGGAAGGATTTCCGGTCTGAGGTGGACCAATCCCGCGGCCAGCAGTGGGGAACGTGACTCATCAGCTCGAAGTAATGGAACCCCAGGTCGGCGATCCGGTGGACCGCCTCCCGGAGCGACAGGTCCCACAGCCACGAGTACGTGCAGGCCCCGACGGTCAGCAGCATGGAATGCTCCCTCCGAGAGCGGATTCACGCCCAGTTCGGCGTGAACATGATCTTCAGCCCTACCGGCTGGTCATCAGCTCGATCCCGATTCAAATTGATTAATTATTATTGATAAGAACTTGTTTTAGGGTGGAGCAAATATACAAAAAAGGGAATTGGGCGTCAAGAGAATTTTAGCACAACATCCTGGGTTCATTTTAGGGGCTTTTCAGCGGGGTTTCGGGGGATTTTCGGGGTATGTGGAAACGCATTGAATTGTTTTGCAACCCGGGAGACAACGTCCCCTATGCGTCCCTTATGCCCCTTGACACGTCCACTCTCCGTTTCTATAATTTCCCTATGGCGATAGAAAAAGCAGCAGGATTATGTACGCTCCGGGATCAAGGATTCCGTTTGGGAAGCTGCATGGTTTCCATAGCCGGCAAGAAAGCCCTGGCCTGCCAGGCCACCTTGCGAAAAAAAAATTCAAACTTCGAAAGGCTGATTTCAGCTGTTCATCTTTCCCGCCCGGAAAACTATCTTTCTATATATCAATCCGGATGTAATTTTTCCTGCCGCAAATGCCATTCCTGGTATTTTAGCAAGCACGCCGAAGGGGAATGGTATACGCCGGAGAAAATTCTCCAGGCCTGCCTTCAGTATGAAAAAAAAGTCACCTGGGATGAGCCGCGCAGCAAAGCCACAGCCTACCATGCTCACGATACCTGCCGCTGTTGCGGCGCCTGCGCGCTTTATCAACAAAGATCATCCCTTTGCCCAGGAATTCTGGACAGTTCTCGAATCACCTTGAGCCCTCAAGGATTTGGACCGGTCCGTAACATCGTGGGTTTCACCGGAGGAGACCTTACCTGTCAGGCTGAATTTTACGCCCGCTGCTCCGAACTGATTAAAGCTCAAACCAAAATTTGGGTTTTGATTGAGACCAATGGGTATGGTCTTTCTCCCGCCAATTTAGACTTGCTTCAGAGGGCTGGAGTGGATGCCTTCTGGCTGGATATTAAGGCTTATAAAGACGATGTGCATCGCTGGTTGACAGGGTGTTCCAATGAATGGATCTTGAGACTCCCGGAAGAGATGTTGAGGCGAGATTTTACTTTGGAGGTTCTTTCCCTGTATATTCCTGGGGTCGTCGAGACGGGTCAGCTCGAAGCCATCGCTACGCTTTTGGCAAGAGTAGATGTGGAGCTTCCGTTTACGATTTTAGCCTTCTTTCCCGAGTATAGAATGAAAGACCACCGGTCTCCAACCCTGGGGGAAATGGTCACTGCATTTGAAGTGGTCAAAGGAACAGGGTTGCAAAATGTGCGCCTGGGGAATACCGGGATTTTTGCCCAAAAGGAAGAGGAGATCCAGATTCTACTGGAAAAAGTGGGGCGGGGATCATTTTGAAAGGAAACCCATGTTAGGGGTATCCACTTCTTTCCGATCGGAAATTTCTAACAGCGGTATGGAAGTTATCGATGCGGTGTTGGACCTGGGTGTGGAAGCGGTAGAATTGGAGTACCGGATCACCCTGCCCATGCTTAAGGAAATCCTGCCGGTTTTGAAAAAAAGGCGGATTAGAGCAGTCAGTTTGCATAATTTTTGCCCGTTGCCTGAAGAAGTTCCCAAAGAGAAAGCCAGCGGCGATGTTTTTTCTTTATCTTCACCCGATAAAGATGAGCGAGATCTGGCGGTTAAATATACTTTGCGCACGCTGGAATGGGCGGAGGAGCTGGAAGTAAAAGCCGTAGTCCTGCATATGGGCAAGATTCCCATGGACAGTCCCATGGAAACTATCCTGAAGCTCTATGATCAAAAGAAAATCCATACCGCAGAAGGGCGGGAATTCATCCGGGAGCAAAAAAAGATTCGGGCCGGAAAAGGGCAACTCCATCTTGATGCTGCGATGCGTAGCCTTGACCGATTGGTTAGGGAGGCAGATAGGAGGGGAGTGCTCCTCGGTTTGGAGAACAGGTATAACATTTACGATTTTCCCAACCTTAAGGAGTTTAAAGTCCTTTTCCAGGAATTCAGCGGTAGCCCGGCGCGCTACTGGCACGACATTGGCCATGCCGCCACCCAGCAAAATTTAGGGCTGGAAAATCAGAAAGAGCTTCTGGAACAATTCGGCGACCTTCTCGTTGGCGTCCATCTTCATGGGTGCAAAGGATATAAGGATCATGAGGCTCCCGGGAGCGGAGAGGAAGATTACACTCTCATAAAAAAATTTCTGAAACCCGATACCATCCGGGTAGTAGAAACCCATCATCGGGCCACCCGTGAAGCAATGCTCAGGGGTCTGGGATTTTTAAAGGAGCAGGGAATAACCTGATCGAGCGGGAAAGCTGTCTTAGTTAATTTAATTGTCTGGGGAATTCCTTTTTCCAATTTTAGTGTAGCCTGCAGCTTAATCACTTTAGACGTTTGACACTTATTCTTTATTTTTTCGTAACAGTTTAGCGGTTTGAAAAATGGTACAAAAGCCTTTGTTGAGGGCCGGGGGTTAGAGCGGAACGCGCCGGAAGCATCGGTTGGGTTTCCGCTTGGCCACGGGGACAAAAGATCTTTTCCTCCGGAGGAGGCGGGGGTTCTTGCCCGCCCCATATGCGGAGAAATAAGCGCCTTATGATTCCAAGCGTTACGCTCTGGCCCCCGGCCCCTGGAATCCCTTGGCCCTTACAACATACCTTTTTTCAAAGAGCTAAAGTGTTACATTTTTTCTTAATCCTGGTTTTAAAACTCGGTGATCTCTGTGTCCTCTGTGGCTAAAGTAAATTTTATCTTTCTGCTTTTAATGCTTCCTTTTCCTTCGTTTGCCGGGGAGGAGCCCAAGGCCCGAAATCTGCAAGGCATCTTCGCTTTGCAACTGATTGTCGAAAGGCCAACCGAAGATGCCCGCGGGGCTGGCATCACCGAAGAGGCGATCAGGAATCAAGTTACCGCTACCTTCAAATCTTCCCTACCTCAGGTGGCTCTCGACGCCAAAGAAGGCCCGGCCCTTTATGTGCGATTTGTCCTGCATAAGCGTAAGATAGAGGACCTGTATTATGGCATGATTAACGTGAGCGTAGATCGGGCAGTTATGGTCCTTTCTCCCAATGGAAATTTTCCCGCTTTTTCTCAGGTCTGGGAAAAGACCGTGGTCTTTTCGGGGAGAGACCCACTCTTGGGGGCCTATGAGATTATGGCTAAATTGCTGAACCTCTTGGTTGAAGATTGGAAGAAAGTTAATCGCTAAAGCCAAAAATGTTGAAATTTAGGCCTTTCTTCATTATAATTTCGTAACACTTTAGCCCTTTGAAAAGAGGTGGGGCGTAAGGTCAGAGGGAATCCATGGCCCGGGGGTCTGGTCCCGCCATGGCGGGATTGGAATCATAAGGCGCTAAAACCACTTTTTCAAACCGCTAAATTGATACTAATTTCTTTGTTTTGGGCGAAGTCCTGCCGTCATTCCATTGAGGAGGACAAGAGATGAAAAAGCCGTATGTGCCCTTGATATCTTTTTTGTTTTTTTTGTTTAGCATTTTGACAATGGTAGCGCCCGCCGGAGCCGAACTGAGGCATACAGTAAAACACGGGGAATCTCTATATTCCATCGCCAAGAAATTCCGTCTTTCCGTTGAAAAGCTTCAGGAAGCAAATGGACTTAATGCCCCAAATATCCAAGCCGGACAGCGCCTGATCATTCCGGAACAGGATAGGCCCGGCGCCTCAGCCGGGAAGTTGAAGAACCCGCAGGCCAGTGAAGAAGAACTTGCGGAATTGGACATTCCGGAGACTCATACCGTTAAAAAGGGAGAGACGCTGGCTAAAATCGCCTATCGCTACCATCTATGGGTGGAAGACCTGGAAGAGATAAACCAGTTGAAAGGGAAAAAAGTAAAGCCGGGGCAAATAATTTATCTCCAGAGATCCAGTGAAGGGCAGGAGGAAGTTGGCGGGGGCAGAGCTGAGAAAGATGAGAAGAAGATAGAAGGAAGAACGGAAATTCCCAAAGTCGTTGTAAACGGCAATGGTTTTTTGGTGGAAGAAAAAGACCGGCAGCTTCTGGCCAGAGCGGCCAGGGGCTTTTTAGGCTTAAAATACAGCCGGGGCGGGGCGAGCATCAATGGATTGGATTGTTCCGCTTATGTGCAAAAGGTTTTCAATATCTTCGGCATTGACCTCCCCCGCACTGCCCGGGAGCAGTTCCAGGTCGGTTATACGGTGGCCCGGGAAGCGCTGCGCATCGGCGACCTGGTCTTTTTTAAGCGAGGCCAGGCCCGTCATCCCGGCCATGTGGGAATCTATGTTGGCGACGGGCAGTTCATCCACACCTCTTTGCGCAAACAACGGGTTGAAGTCAATAGCTTGGGGAACCGGTATTTTTCAACACGGTTCATAGGAGCGAAAAGGATCGAAGAGGTAAAAAAACAGCCTGAGAACGATTAAGCGGTCACCCCGGCTGCTGTAAAACTTACCCTCCTTAACTTTACAGAATCCCTATTCTTGGCCCGGGGTTCGGGGCGATGAGCACGGGCAGCTTTAGTCCGTCTCAGGCGGATCACTTTAGACGTTTGACATATTCTTTACTTTTTCTTAATCATGGCATGAAAACTCTGTGATCTCTGTGCATTCTGTGGCTGATTTTAATTTAATTGTATAGGAATTTCCTTTTTGGACACGGATGTACACAGACTATCGGGATAAAATAAAAAGAAATAATTATCTGCGGTTATCTGCGAAAATCTGTGTCCTATTAAATTTAGGAATAGGGAAAATATTTCTGTGCAAACACTGGTCATCCATGGAAACGAAGCCTGCGTCCGCGGAGCCATCGCGGCAGGGTGTCGTTTTTTTGCCGGCTATCCCATTACGCCGGCATCGGAGATCACCGAGCTCATGTCCCGAATGCTCCCACAGGTCCGCGGGGTTTTTCTGCAGATGGAAGACGAGATTGCTTCCATCTGTGCCGCGCTGGGAGCGGCCTGGGGAGGAGCCAAGGCCTGCACGGCCACTTCCGGCCCGGGATTTACTTTGAAGCAGGAGGGAATTGGCTGGGCTGCGGAGACTGACACTCCCATTGTGATCATTGACGTCATGCGCGGAGGCCCATCCACCGGGCAGCCCACCGCTTCCTCGCAACAGGATGTGATGCAGGCCAGGCATGGATCCCATGGAGATTATGAAGTCATTGCCCTTACTCCGGCGAGTGTTCAGGAGGCATTTGACTTGACCGTGAAGGCCTTTAACCTGGCTGAAATTTACCGCAACCCGGTCATCGTCCTTTCCGATGAGATCGTGGGTCACACCCTGGAGAAAGTGCGCGTTCCTGACCGGGTGATGGCTCGGCCGCGCAAAAAACCGGAGAGCCCACCGAAAGACTATGTTCCTTTTCGCCCAACGCCGCAGGGGTTTTTGGACGGGATGCCGGCTTTCAATCAAGGGTATGGAATTTTAGTGGATGGGCAGCTGCACGACGAATGGGGAATTCGGGCCGGACATATCCCGGAGGTTTCGGCAAAACTCGTTGAGCGCATCTGCCGCAAGATTACAGACCATTCGCAGGATCTTTTGGATGTGGAAGAGTACATGCTGGACGATGCAGAAGTGGCGGTCGTGACTTACGGCAGCCCGGCCAGGTCTTCGCTGCGGGCGATCAAAGAGGCCAGGAAAGCCGGGGTAAAAGCAGGATGTTTGAAAATCCGCATACTCTGGCCCTTTCCGGAAACCGCCCTTGACCAGCTTTGCCAGCGGGCAAAAAAAATCATCGTCCCGGAGATGAACACGGGGAAAATCTACCGGGAAGTGGAAAGAGTGGCCGCCGGAAGGACGGAAGTAATTTCCTTGCCCAAATTGGGCGGCGAAGTCCATACTCCCTCAGAGATCTTTGCGGCCATCCAGTAAAAAAAATTTAACCGCAGAGGACGCAAAGATCGCGGAGGAGGAATAACCTTAAATATTGAAACAAAAAACAAAGATACTTTTTCATCTTTGGTTTTTCCAGTTAAATTTTCTCTGCGTCCTCCGCGTTCTCTGCGGTGAATTTTATTTAGGGAGATTTTCTGAATCCGTTGGCTGAAAAATACATTAGGAAAAAGGCGCTGCCTTTAATCTTTTGCCCGGGCTGCGGGGATGGTACCGTATTGAATATTTTTTTACGGGCCATTGATGAGATGGGGATTTTTAAAGATTTGGCCCTGGTGAGCGGGATTGGCTGTTCGGGGTGGCTGCCCACTTATCTTCAGGCCGATGTGCTCCATGTCCTCCACGGGCGGGCCATTCCTTTTGCCACAGGGTTGAAGCTTACCGACCCCCGGAGGAAAGTGGTCGTCTTTACGGGCGATGGAGATTGCCTGGGAATCGGGGGAAATCATTTCATTCACGGGGCCAGACGGAACATCGACCTGACAGTTATCATGATGAATAATGGAATTTATGGGATGACCGGCGGGCAGGCCGCTCCGACCACTCCCCTGCATAGCCGGACCCAGACCTCTCCCTATGGCAACATTGAATTCCCTTTCGACGCCTGCGAGCTGGCCCGGGCGGCTGGAGCCACCTATGTAGCTCGTTGGACCACAGCCCACCCCAGACAATTTTTACAGGCCATCAAGGAAGGAATGGAGCACGCCGGTTTTTCTTTTCTTGAGGTGTTTTCCCAGTGTCCGACGCAGGCCGGGAGATACATGGAAGGAACCAGCGACCCGGGAGAACTTCTGGCCCTTTATAAGAAAAGAGCGATCTCTGTCGAGCAGGCCCGAAAAGCGCCTGACCAGGATCTCAGCGGAAGGATTATCGTCGGCAGGATCTATCATTCCCCAGAAAAGAAGGAGTTCAGTAAAAGCCTCTATGAAAGTTTCCCGGCCCAAGCCACGAATAACCGGCATCATCCTTGATGACCGATTCTGTAAGGGTTGTAACCTTTGCCTGCATGTATGCCCGAAAAAACTGTTTTCCCGGGGAGAAAAACGCAGCCGGGGAGGGTACCGCATGCCCGAGGTTTTACTAAGCGGGGAATGTTCGGGCTGCCTGCTGTGTGAGATGACCTGCCCGGATCTGGCCCTGACAGTCGTGCGGGAGGAGAAATGAGGAAGGAGATTCGCATCGCCGGATTTGGCGGCCAGGGGGTGGTGACCCTGGGAACGATCCTGGCTGCGGCTGCCGGGATTCACGAGGATTTGGAAGTAGCCCAGAGCCAGAGTTACGGGCCAGAAGCCAGAGGCGGAGCCTGCCGTTCTGATGTGGTCATCAGTGATGAACCCATCGATTACACCAGGCCGTTGGCTCTGGACCTATTCATCGCCCTATCACCGGCGGCCATAGAACGATACTGGCCGGAAGTTAAGCAAGGCCAGACCGTGGTAATCGTGGATAAAACATTGGTCGCTGAAACCCCGGAGCATTCTCCCCGGGTTTTCGGTGTCGAAGCAACCCGCATAGCCGAAGAAGAGTTTAAGAATCGGGTGGTGGCCAACATGATCCTTCTGGGGGCGATGGCCGCCTATACGGGGTGGATCCGCCTGGAAGCTCTGGAGGAAACTTTAAAAGGACGGATTGGCAATAAAAATCTGGAAGTCAGCAAAGCGGCTCTAAGACGCGGATTCGACATGGGTTTAAAGATGAGAAAAGAATAATCAGGCTGGAGATATATCCGGCATTTTTTGAGGGCTCAGGCCTCGCCTTTCACCTTCACTTTTCATTTTCTTTCCTGATTTCAGAATAATGATCATGACCCGGCCCGGACGGCAGGGAGAATCTCTCGGGAGCACAAGGCAGTATTGCCGTCCGGGTTTCGCCTATCGCCATGGATTGTTGAATTTATTCAAAAGTGAAGGTGGGCAAGCGCCTTTCATCCCTTGATATCCTCCCAAAACCCC
>VGSF01000067.1 GCA_016875165.1 Deltaproteobacteria bacterium | reverse complement strand
CACTACTTTTGTTCAACCCCATAATGTCCGGGGTTACGATCTCATAGAGACTCGGATTCTCATTCAAGATCGTATCAATTAATGCCAATTCCGGATCCAAGGCCCAGTTCGGATTCTCTAACTTCAATTTCAGATCGTTGAGTATCTTCATCCCCTCCTCCTGCAACTTGATTTTTGCCCTATTCTGGCGTAACCTGTTGTAATAAGTCAAGTTGCAGTTTATAAACAGACTCTAATTATAGATGCTGATTTCCTTGGAAAGTTTCATTATATCTAAGTGATTAATTTATGCTATTATTGATGAACGCGTAAAAACTCCCAAAAGTGGCCATTGCGAGCGGAGCGAAGCAATCTCGTATTTCTTAAGTGCTTGATTTCATGGGATTGCTTCGTCGCTACGCTCCTCGCAATGACATGTGGTTGGACTTTTTACGAGATCATCATTATTGATGGATTCGTAAAAAGTCCTTTTTGTCCCATTTTCGTCATTCCCGCGAAAGCGGGAATCAAGCTATTTCAAGCAGTTCTGGGCTCCTGCTTTCGCAGGAGTGACGGCTTTTCCGACTTTTTATATTGCTAAAGAAAAATTTAAACAAGGTGTTCCATAAAAAGATAAATTCAAGTAAATTATGATCAATAAAGCGCTATCTCTATTGATTTCATTTGTTTTTTTAATTCAAATATTATCATGCTCTCATGCCCCTAAAAGAGTATCTTACCCGGAAACCAGAGAAGAAATTTCTTCTCAAAAGGAAATCGCTCGTTCTTTAAACCCCCCGAAAGAGGATGAACCCTGGTGGAAGAGAGATGAAAACCAATGGTTCTTTGTTTTCCTTTTAGTTTTGGGTCTGGGCATCGCCACTTCTGCCAGCATCTGGATCTTTTTTAACTCCGGCGGTTTGACCCTCATCGTCCGCAAATAAAAAAAATCATCATTTACCTATTTCTCATTGCCCATTGCTAATTGCCAATTGTCCATTGCTATTAATCGGTCCATGATTGTATGGACACTGGAAAACAAATCCCCCCTTCCTCCCTTTACAAAAGGTAGAAATACCCCTCTTTGGCAAAGAGGGGTTAGGGGAGATTTTAAGAAGATGTCTTCTCAATTATGGACTCCTTAGTAATTCCCTATTGCAAAATGCCCATTACTTCTCACCTCTTACCTATTATTTCCAAACAGGCTCTTTAAGCGCAGTAAAAGACCAAAATCTCCTTCTGCCGTATATTTCTTTTCCATAAATGCCTGTGCGCCGTCCATCTCTCCTTTGGAAATGGCCACCCAGACCTCTGAGGGGGTGTGAATAGTCAGGGTAGGGTGGTCCAGTTTTCCCTCCCTGAAGGCGCAATAACCATCGGCAATTTCAAAATACCATTGCCCGGCCTGTCTACCAGTGACATCGAATTGGATCGTGGCCCTGATATCGCCAGCGGCTTCACCTCTTAAGCTTACGGCCATCCCTCCTAACAGAATGCGGATGTCCTCTAAAATCGCCTCTTCGAAGGGCCGATTTTCTTCATTCCGAGAAGTGCGCTCTTCATGCTCCATGCGAATTTTCCAGAACAAATTGGCCTGCTCCTGGAATCCCCGGCGGTTCTTAGTCCATTCCTGACTGACGATTTCTTCTACTTCTTTGGAAATCTCTCCTTTTTCCACGATCTCCTGGCCTGCCCGGTAAAAACCCTGGAGAACTTCTTCCCCTTTTTTTCCGAGTTTTTCGATAAAAAGCATGGACTCGGCCCCAGGCCGGAGGAGGACTCCCGCCAACTTTCTTCTGCCGGCGCGGGCCAAGAGGCGAAAGTTCTCCACTAAGGCATTGAAATGCCCTACCTCGGGAAACCCGCATACGGAAATCAGCACCATTTTATCCGCCCGTTTCCCCGGATAACGGGAGGGATGAGTTGTAACTCCATCCGATTCGATTAAATATGGCTGGATCAATGGAAGCCTCCTCTCCAGGAAAAGCTTCATGAAGGAAGTCATTCCATAAGTATAAAGTGGGGTGGCATAGACTTCTACATCACAGGATTTAAGCTTCTCCAGAAGCTCGGGCATATCATCTTTGTGGATGCAAACCCCGGGCGTCTTATACCAGCAGGTATAGCAGCCTATGCAGGGATAAATTCTTTTGTTGGCCAAGTGGATAATTTCAAGTTCAGCTCCTTTGCTGACTGCTCCTTCCAGGAATTTTTCCAGGACCATCTGGGTATATTTCTTTGGTCGCGGGCTTCCTTGCAGCGCCAAGATTTTCATGGTTTCCCCTTTTCCAGTATTTCCGGCGCTCTCCTCCGGGCCCCAAAGATTTGAGGCATGCGCGCCAGTAACTTCATGTCCCCTTTTATTTTGTAAAGTCCCTGCATCAAAGCTTTTGGTCGATCGATCTCTCCTTTGGCTATTTTAACCCATACATCCTCGGGCGAAATAATGGTCAGGGGCGGGGAGACCGCTTCTCCCTTCTTTACCTGGCACTGCCCTCTGGCGATGGAAATTACCCACTTGCCTCCCCCTTCGCCGGAAATATCGAACTGAATCTCGGTTTGCAGGTCTCCCGCTGCTGCCGGATCGAATACGCTGGGCATTCCCTCGATCAATTTTGCGGCTGAATTAGGAACAGCCGCTGCCGCCTCCGGGCTTACCCGATATTTTCGTTTCAGGTAAAAGTCGGGGTATTTTATCGAGAAGACCACCCCAACTCCTATGCAGAGGGCAAAAGGAATGGCAATGGAGTACATGGGCTTTCCATGCCCCAGGTGGCTGGACAAGAAAGCTGCAAAGAAAACCAAACTCCACATATAGAGAATTGAATCCCGTTGTAAAAATGACCATCAAAATATATCAAAAAAGACTTCTGGAAACTATGAAAAAATGGAAGCCCAAAAAGATATGCAAGGCTTGCGGAATGAAATAAAAAATTTAAAAAGAGAATTGCGGGGGGAAAACAAAGGCCTTCCTAATCATTCCATCCGCCCTCATCAGATACTGGCCATTGATGAATTAGAAGAAAGGATAGCTATTAAGGTAATCGAAAATTTTTAAATACTTAATGGCACTCTAAAGAGGAGAGAGAGTCATAGATTTCCCTAAGATCAGCATCCTGACATTTGCCGGTGAAATGCAGAATAATGGTTCGATTAAGCTCCGGGCAATGGAACAATAGCCGGAGAGTTTTTACTGTTTTTTTCCGTATAAGCCCTTGTTGCACTTCCCCGAGGCAATAAGCAGCTTGATGGCCGCAGACTAACTGCGTCCCCTGGGAGGAAACCTGTACGCCTTTGCCCTGAAGATCATCATGCTTTCCCCGTTTGATCTGGATCATTAAATCAAAAGCAACCCTTTTTAAGGGGTGATAAACGATCTGGTCGGTCTGGCCGGCTTCCACCCAGGTGAGGTTTTCCCTTTGCACGCTGGAGTGAACGTCCGGCTGCAGGTAACTCCTGGTTATCTTCCAGCCTTCGGGAAGAGAGAGAATTAAGAAGTAGCCAGTTCCGAATAAGATATTTCTTGCGGCGATGATATGTTTGGTTAATTCAAGGGGCATGATTTCTGAAGCGTTTCAGGAGCTCCTTAGATGTTCCTGCAGGAGAGTATCCAATTGATTCTTGTCCTTCCCCGCGTACTTCCTTTTTTTGTTGATAATGAAGGTCGGATAGCGGTGCACCCAATAGCGAAGCGATTTCATTACTCCTTGGAGAGATTGGACATCTATGACTTTAATTAAGATTCGCTCACGATATTTTTGGGCTAATTCCTTGATCCAATTTGAAAGAAAAAGATATTCCTCCTTCAATTCTTCAGGATATTCGTTGAGATCCCTGCTGTCCCCCTTTTCTCTGAGACCCACCTGGTCTGTAGCAATATTACAAGTAAATCAGGTGTTGTAAAGGCCCGGAACCAGAGAAATGACTTCGAGGGTGATCGGTTTCATGATTAATTTAAAAACCGTTCAAATCCCCCCCCACCTCCCCTTTTTAAAAGGGGGGAAAGGGGGGATTTTCTTAGTTTTTGGGTTAACCTTCCAATTCTTATTTCGCGCTTCCGCCCGGGGATGGGGCGGGGACGCCTTCCCCCTTTTTTTCACTAGTAAACTTGCGGATGGATGCAAAGGCGTCTTTAATCAAGACCACCGCGCAGAAGACCAGGAAGAGGGCAATCAAACCGGTAAGCCAGTTGCCGATGGCCCGATCCATGGTTATGTCCGGAGTAATGAAGAAATGTTTGATGGTTCCATAAGAAATCCAGATAGCTGCTGAAATGGTGGTCACAAAGAGGAAAATCGATGGTAAAAGGGTAATTTTATAATTTTTCCTCTCGTAGGCCAGCCAGCAGGAAGCGATGAGCAGGGCCATGGAGGCCAGCATCTGGTTGAAAGCCCCGCCCAGGAACCAGAGGGTAGCCAGAATTCCGGTAAAGCAGAAGACGCCAAAGATGATCAGGGTGAAGATCGTGGAAAATTGGACGTTCTTGAAAATCGGCCAGAATTCTCCGAGAACGTCAGCCCCGTAAAGGCGCATGAACCGCACCCCTAAGTGAATCAGGGTCAGGCCGATGACCGCAAACATAATGTTGGCAAAAACAGCGGCCTGTTGTGCCGGTATGCCTATTTTACCCAGAAAATTAGCTCCCCCGACCATAAAGACCGCACCAGCCCCCTTTTTGAAGGCATCGGCATACCCTTCAAAGCTTCCAAAGGCCGAAACCGCGATGATCAAAGCCAGCATGCCCATAACCATCTCCAGGAGCATAGAACCCCCGGCTACTGGTAAGGTGTCCGTTTCTTTTTCCAGCATGCGGGCCGTTCCCGAACTGCCGACCAGCGAGTGCCAGCCAGAAACTGCCCCGCACATGATAGTCACGAAGAGCATAGGCCAGAGAGGGTTGGCTCCCCACCACCATCCCTTGAAGGCCGGGAAGTTTCCGAAGGATGGGTTCCAAAAAAGAATGCCCAGGCCGATCATGATCATGCCGATGAAGACGACCCAGAAACCCAGATAGTTAATTGGCTGAGCCCAGCGCCAGATGGGCAGCACCGCCCCGAAGTAACAGAAGACCAGGACCGCGATTACCCAGATGAACTTGGCCTGATCGACTGTTCCGAAAATGATGGGAGGTTTATCGCCGCCACTGATGGTTTTAAATAAATCCATCACGGGACCAAGGCTGGTAAGATAAAAAATTCCAAAGAAGGTGACAACCACCGTGACTACCGTTGTGGTTATGATTGACTGTTTCCATCTATAGATCATCTGGCCGGCCAGAAGACCCATGAAGACATAAATGATAACACCCAAAGGACCGTGGGGTCTGCTGAGGTTGCCGGCGATCAGCAGAGCAAAAGCTCCAAAGCTGAGCATAAGGTTAAAGTAAATGAATATACTGATCAATGTTCTGGCCCGGGGAGAGATCAGGGTGTAACTCATTCCACCCAGACTCATCCCTTCCCGGCGAACGCCAACCATGGTGGCGGAATAATCATGAATCCACCCAATAAAGGCAACGCCCAGCATAAGGTAAAGCATGGCCGGGACCCAGCCCCAGTTAACGGCCATGATTGCCCCGACGACAGGGCCTAAGCCGCAGATGGATTTAAATTGGAAGCCAAAGAGGACATTTTTGTTGGCAGGCATGAACTCCACGCCATCCATGTACATGACGGCAGGGGTGGCTTTCTTGGGGTCGGACTGGACAATTTTGCGGTCAACATACCGGCCGTAAAAACGGTAAACCAGGAAGATCCAGACAATAGCTAAAATTAAGGCAACGAGTGAAGTCATTTTTCCCCTCCTTATGAGTTAAATCTTGGATACTTTGTTTTCCTCTCCCGCCGAGCCTTTAGTTTTACCTGGGGGAGAGACTATAACCGTTCCACGATCCAACTGCGTTTTTCAGGGAGCCTTATTGGCTCAGCATCACCTCCTTATCAAAAAAATGCCCAAACTAACAATTTCCCCATCCACAAATTATGCACAATTACCAAATAGTGTCAATAAAAAAAATTTTCGCCCGTTTTTTTTATTTGACAATGATACCAGTTGGAATATAATGGCAACCGGGTAAAAAGAAGAATCCAGAAATAAATTAGCCACAGAGGACACAGAGATCACAGAGTTTTAAAACCATGATTAAGAAAAAGTAAAGAACAAGTGTAAAACGTCTAAGTGCTCCAGATGCAGGTTACAATAAAGTTGAAAAAAGGAATTTCCTATACAATTGAGCTTCTTGCAAAAGTATTTTTTGTGGTTCGACAAGCTCACCACGAACGGAAAAACTAAATAATTTCAAACCTAAGCCCGTTCACCCTGAGCCTGTCGAAGGGTAAATTACGGACTTTTGCAAGAGGCTCAATTTAATTATTCCAGTTCTACCCCAGGAGGAGCGTGATGGCCAAAGAAGAAGAGAAACACGAGGAACAAAAAGGGAACTTTTTAAAGAGATTCGGGAAAGCGGCCAAGGAAATGATCTACGGGATGGCGGCCCACGACACTGCCCGGTTTGCTTTGAAGACGCGCGGAAGCATGGAGCACCTTTTTATCCTGATAACCATGGGCGATCTATTAGGGGTGCCCATTTTACCGCCTTATTATTCCTTACGCATTTTGCCTTATGTTGTCCCGCAGATTGCCACATGGAAACGAAGGATGCTGCGGGAGAGAGACCTGACCGATGCCCTGGCTTGATAAATAAAAAAATTGCTAAGCGCTTAGCGCTTTGCGCATAGCGTAAAACAGAAGGAGGTGTGCCATTCCACTCGCGGACATATTCGAAAAATTCCCCGACAGGCGGTACATAATGTTCGGAGGAAAGGGAGGGTTAGGAAAGACCACTTTTTCTGCGGCCGCGGCCTATTACTTAGCCAAGCGGGGGCATAAAGTTCTGGTCTTTTCCGTTGACCCGCAGGCCTCGCTAAGCGACATTTTCGAGCGAGACATCTTTGGCAAAGGGGCAGTGGAAATCATGCCCAACCTGTATGCTCAGGAGATTGATGCGGACCGGAGAATCAAGGAATATCAAGAAGAGATCCGCAAAAAGATCCTGGATATGTATGGGCTGGCGAAAGTTCCCGAAGAGATCGAAGGCTACATCCAGGCCGCGGCCGCAGAGCCGGCGATGGAAGAGAGCGCGATCTTTGACGAAGTCGTGGACATCGTGGTCAAAGGCGGCTATGACTACTATATCTACGATCTCGTCCCCCTGGGTCATGCGCTCTACTACCTCTCCATGGCCTCGGTGTATGACGCCTGGATCGATAAAATTACCCACCTCCGGGGGGAGATGGCCGAGTACGATCAGGTAGTGGCCATCGTGAAGAGGGAAAAGGAAACGGAGGAGGACAAGATCCTCACCGAGCTTTTGTGGATCAAAGACCGGATCAACAAATCCTCGAGCATCCTCACCGACAAAGAGAAGACGGCCTTTTTCTTTGTCATCGTACCGGAGGAGATGATCATCAAAGACACCCAGAAGGCCGCAGGGCTCTTCGCCAAATTTGATGTCCCCTTGAGCGGGTACATCATCAACCGTGTCCTTCCCCCGGAACTAAAAAATCAGGACATCCCCGAGTATCTGCGCCACCGGATCACCATGCAGGAGAAATACCTGAAGTTAATCGATGAGACTTTCAAGAACGAGATTCTGGCTTCGGTTCCCGAGATGGAGCGGGATATCACCGGGTTGGCGATGATCGAAAAGATGGCCAATGCCATGTTCGGCAATGGAGGGAAACCATGAGCGGAATTACCATGAACATGACCGATTATATGAAAGCTCACCCCAAGCTCAAATACGTCTTTTTCGGCGGCAAAGGAGGGGTAGGTAAAACCATCATGGCCGGGGCTGCGGCTCTATGGTTTGCCAAACAAGGGAAGAAAACCCTTCTGGCTTCCACCAACCCGGTCCATAGCCTGAGCAACCTGCTGAATCAGAATGTCTTTGGCAAACCGGTGTTGATCTGCGACGAGAAAAAATGCTTTGCCTTCGAAATCGACACCAAGGAGTCCATCGAGCGGTCCAAACAGGAGATTAGGGAAAAGATCGCCTGGTTCCTCAAATTCGCCGACATTACCATCAAGGCCGAGGAATTCGTCGAGTCGGCCACCATGAACCCGGCCTTTGAAGAATCAGCCATGTTTGAGAACATGATCGACCTGATGTTCAAGGACGAATACGAAATCTACGTCTTTGACACTGCGCCCACCGCCAATGCGAGGCGGCTGCTGGGTATGTCCAAGGTTTACTCCCTCTGGGTGGATAAGATGCTCAAGAGCCGGGGGGAGGCCGGGGTTTTGCGCAAAGCCCTTTCCTACACCAAGAAGGAAGAGAAGGACCCCTTGATGGATTATCTGATCCAGTTCAAGGACCGGATGGCTAACGCCAAAGTGCTCCTGACCGACCCGCAGAAGACTTCTTTCTTTTTCGTTACTCTGCCGGAAAGCCTGCCCATCGCCGTCATTACCCGGTTCATCCAGTGGTTCCATGATTTCGGAATCCCCGTGGGAGGGGTGATCGTCAATGGCCTGATCCAGAAAGAGATGGTCAAACCCGAATCACCGGAATTCGTGCGCAACCGGGTGAAAATGCAGGATGAGCATATGGAAGAGATATGGCAGAAATTCGGCGACGGGGTGCGCTCCGTCATTCCCTTGTTTGAAACCGAAATTCAGGGGCCGGTCATGCTGCACAAACTGGCCGACCGCCTTTTCATCTGACCAAGAAGCGCATCGACGCTGTCAAGGAGTGGGGCTACGGCCCCACTTTTTTTTGAATTTTTTTGAACCCTTGGCCCCTCGAATCCTAAACTTCCTTTTCCGTATCAATTTGATGATCTCGTAAAAAGTCTGAAAATGCCCTTTTTCGTCATTCCGGCCCCGATTTTCATCGGGATAAACTCCAGCCAGAATCCAGTATTTTCAAATGCTTATAAATACCCTGGACTCCGGTTTTCACCTGTCTGCCAGGCACAGGCAGGCCGGAGTGACGACTTTTTACGAAACCATCAATTTAGCGGTTTGAAAAAATGGTTTTACCACCTTTGTTGAGGTCCGGGGGTCTGGGTGGAACGCGCCGGAAGCATCGGCCGGGTTTCCGCTTGGCCACGAAGAACACCTCTCGTTTCCGCCGGAGGAGGCGGGGGGCATTTTCCCCGCCCCACCCGCTAAGGAATCAGCGCCTTATGATTCCAAGCGGGCCGCCCAGGCCCCCGGACCATGGATTCCCTCTGACCTTACGCCCCACCTCTTTTCAAAGGGCTAAAGTGTTACCCTTTTCTCATTTGACCGGCTTGAGAAATTCTGTTAATCTTCATAAAAAATTGATGATCTCGTAAAAAATCTGCAAATGCGGTTTTCCGCAGAAGAGTCATTGCGAGCGAAAGCGAAGCAATCTCGTTTTTATAAGTCCTTGAAAATACGGGATTGCTTCGTCGTCCCGCATTGGCGGAACTCCTCGCAATGACGAAAACGGGACTTTTTACGAGACCATCAAGCTTAGGAGGTCTTTAGATGGGGGCGGAAATAAAATACCTTGAAGTTCCGGTGGAGAAGTTAAGGCGGCGTTGTTCTCCCGAGTCTCTTCCGTTCGAGGATACCAGTGAAATCCAACCTTGCACGGAGATCATCGGTCAGGAGAGGGCCCTGAAGGCCATTCGCCTGGGACTGGAGATGGAAAGCCTGGGGTACAATATTTTTATAGTTGGATTAGTGGGCACTGGCCGGAATACCACCATCAAATGTCTTTTGGAGGAAATTGACAAAGAGGGAAAAATTTCCGATGACCTTTGTTATGTGAACAATTTTAAAGACCCCGATCAACCGCGGTGCATCTGTCTGCATGCTGGCCAGGGCAAAGCATTTAAGAAGGATATGGATAATCTCATCGAATCCCTGAAGAAGAATATTCCTTTGATTTTTGAAAGCGAGGAATACCAGAAGCAGAAAAGGGGAGTGGTGGAAAAACACCGGGAGCGGGAGAAAGGAATGATCAAGGAATTCGAGGTTAGGGCCAAAAAAGAAGGGTTTGTTGTAGTGCAGGTCCAGGTGGGCGTCTTTACCCGTCCGGACGTTGCCCCGCTGGTGGCCGGCAATGCCATTGCCCTCGATCAACTGGAAAACCTGGTGGAACAAGGGCAGTTTCCCAAAGAGAATTTCGAAAACCTCAAGGTCAAATACAGCGAGTTAAGCGCGGAGATGGAGCAGGTTCTCAAAGAGACCCGCAGGGTGGAAAAAGCCATCCAGGAAGAATTAGCCGCTCTGGACAAATCGGCGATATTCCACCTGGTGGGCGAGTTGATCGGGGACATCAGGGAAAAGTATAACCAGCCCAAGATCAACCCTTACCTGGATGAGGTGCGGGATAATATCCTGGAAAACCCCAGCCGCTTCCAACCCAAAGCAGAGGCTCCGCAACTTCCCATTCCCGGCTTGATGATGCCCAGTCCGGTGGATACTTTCAGCGAATACCAGGTCAATCTCCTGGTGGATAACTCCGAGACCAGGGGAGCTCCAGTGATCATCGAAACTTCGCCCACCTATCGCAACCTTTTCGGAACGATTGAACGCAACGTTGACCGGATGGGCGGAATGTGGAAGACAGATTTCACCAAAATTAAGAGCGGGTCTTTCCTCAGGGCCAATGGCGGGTACCTGGTCCTCAACGCCCTCGATGTTTTTATCGAACCCGGGGTTTGGATTGCTTTGAAACGCACTCTGCGGAACCGCTCCCTGGAAATGCAGTCTTTCGACCCGTTTTATCTTTTTGCCAGCTCGGCCCTCAAGCCGGAACCGATTGAAGTGCGTGTAAAAGTAGTTATGATCGGGGACGCCTACCTTTACGAGACCCTCTACGCCGTCGATGAGGATTTTAAAAAGATATTCAAGATCAAGGCCGATTTCGATTCCGTGATGGAGCGAAAGGAAGAAAGCCAGTTGCAGTACGCCGCTTTCATCCGCAAAATCTGCCAGGATGAAAAATTGCTGCCCTTCGAACGCAGCGGGGTGGCGGCCGTGATCGAGTACGGAGGGCGCCTGGCCGGACGCCAGAAAAAACTTTCCACGGAATTTCACCGCATCACCGATATTCTCAGAGAAGCCAGCTATTGGGCCAAAAAAGATAAAAGCAGCGTGGTCGCCGAAAAGCACGTGGACCAGGCTATCGCCGAGAAGATTTACCGCAAGAAGATGATCGAGGATAAAATTCAGGAGATGATCGAAGACGGAATTATCCTGATTGATTCCGATGGAGTTAGGGTAGGGCAGGTAAACGGCCTGTCGGTTTTCGACATGGGAGAGTATGCTTTCGGCAAACCTTCCCGAATTACGGCCAAGACTTCCATGGGTAAAGCCGGAATCATCAATATTGAGCGGGAGGCTGACCTTTCGGGCAGGACGCACAATAAGGGCGTGCTCATTCTGGGTGGGTACTTAAGGGGGAAATATGCCCAGGACAAACCTTTGACTCTAACCGCCAGCTTGGCCTTCGAGCAATCTTATGGCGGGGTCGACGGCGACAGCGCCTCCTCCACGGAAGTCTACGCCATTCTTTCCAGCCTGGCCAGCCTGCCCCTGCGGCAGGACATCGCCGTAACCGGTTCCGTCAACCAGAACGGAGAGATTCAACCGATCGGGGGAGTCAACCAGAAGATCGAAGGTTTCTTCGACACCTGCCAAAGCCGCGGGCTGACCGGAAAACAAGGGGTGATCATCCCTCATCAAAATGTCGGAGACCTGATGCTGCGCAAGGACGTGGTTCAAGCTGTGGCCGATGGAAATTTCCATGTTTACCCAGTTCAGAACATCGACCAGGGGATCGAAATTTTAACCGGAGTTCCCGCCGGGGAGAGAGGAGTGGATGAAACCTACCCGGAAGGGACAGTAAATTTCCTTGTCAATAAGAAGCTAAAGGATTTAGCGCAAAGAATGAAGGAATTTGAAGCCGAGGAAGAGAAAAAGTAAAAGAAATAAAAAACAGAATACAGGATTAAGGAGACAGAATTCAGAATTTTTTTTGAAGGGCAAATTATTCCGACTTCTGGATTCTGATTCCGGTGGAGGGAAAATGACCGATCAGATGGAAAAGCTGAAAGAAGAAACTCAAAAGACGGCCCAGATGTATTTCGAAGGAATTAAGGATGAACGTCCCTTTGATTTATGGCGGTCTTTCGATAAAGATCTGGCAAAAGATATTTCCCTTTTCGTCACGGGCCAGCTTTACGCCCGGGAAAAGATTCCCCATCGTACCCGGCACTTGGTTACGGTGGCGGCCTTAACCGTCCTGGAACGGACAGAAGAGCTGAAGATGCACCTGCACGCAGCCTTGAACGTGGGATGTACCCCCCAGGAAATTGCCGAGGTAATTTTTCAGATGGCTACGTATGGGGGAGTTCCGGTAATCAATACGGCCCTGAAAGTTTTCCGCACGGTGCTTCAGGAGAAGGGGCTCTGGCCGTTGAAGTAATGACGGATTTATGGAATATTGAATAATGGTATCAATTTAGCGGTTTGAAAAAGTGGTTTGACCACCTTTGTTAAGGCCCCCGGGCCATGGATTTCCTTGGCCCTTACGCCCCATCTATTTTCAAAGGGCTAAAGTGATACGAATGATGGAATAGAGGAGGCAAGATGAAGCCGGAGATTGGGTTTGTTGGTTTAGGAACGATGGGAAAATGGATGGCACTTAATTTAATTAAAGCCGGGTTTGTGCTAAACCTTTTTGACCAGAGAAAAGAAGTAGTCGAGGAAATAGCCGCCCAGGGAGGCCAAGCGTCCTCCATGCTTAAGGAATTAGCCCGGAAATCAACCTGGATAATATTATGCCTGCCGAATACCGGGATTGTGGAAGAAGTCCTTTTTGGAAAAGACGGGATGGCCGATGTTTTGAACCCCGGCCAGGTGCTCATCGACTGCGGAACCATACACCCGCTGGCCACGAAGAAGTTTGCCGAAACCTTGAAGGGGAGGGGAGTCTTTTTTTTGGACGCGCCGGTATCGGGAATGGAGGCCCGGGCTAAGGCCGGGACACTCACCATAATGGTGGGCGGAGAAGAGGCTGTATTTCAGCAGGTAAAGCCCGCTCTAAAAGCGATGGGCAACAAGATCATTTATACCGGCGCTTCCGGCAACGGGCAGTTGATGAAATTGATTAACCAGGTGATGTTTGACGTCCATTGCGCCGCTATGGCCGAGATACTTCCTCTGGCCGTGAAAATGGGGCTCGATCCGGAACAAACCTGCGAAGTGACCCGAAGCGGCACAGGCCAGTGCTTTGCCCTGGATAATTTTTCCCCCCTCATCCTGGAAGGGAACTTTGGACCAGGATATCCTCTGGATGATGCTTACAAGGATATGGTCCACGTTGCTGAGATCAGCAGCGCCCATCGTATTCCCCTTCCGGTCACTGCCGCGGCCATGGTTACCTACCAGATGGCCCTGGACCAGGGATTAGGAAGGGAGAACAAAGGAGCGATGATTAAAGTGTGGGAAAAAATCTTGGGGGTGGCAGTAAGGAAAAAAAGGGTGTAGGGTGTTGGGTATAGGGATTAGGGGTAAATCACTTTACGCCTGGCGGCTTACGCTCTAACGGTTTTTCATAAAGGAGGAAGGAAATGGTTATAAAAACCAAAACAAAAGAAAAAACTTTGGAAACGCAGGTAAAAGAATTGCTCCAGGGGGCAATCGATTTTCATATCCATACCGGTCCGGACATTTACCCGCGCCTGCTCAATGACATCGAAGTGGCTCGTCAGGCCAAGCGGGCGGGAATGCGAGCCATCCTCATTAAAAGCCATGTTACTATCAGCGCGGACCGGGCGCAAATTGCCCAGGCGGTCACCGGATTTACGGTCTTTGGGGGGGTGGCCCTCAACTGGCAGGTAGGGGGACTTAATAAGTATGCAGTGGAATGCGCGGCCAAACTCGGCGCCCGCCAGGTCTGGATGCCCACGACCCACGCCGCTAATTATTTGAAATACGTGGACCATGTACCTATGTTTGCCAAGGCTATGCCCAAAGACATCAAAGGGATTTCTATCCTGAAAGAGGACGGAAGTTTAATTCAAGAAATGGGGCCGATTCTGGAAATCATCGCCAGGAATAACATGATCCTGGGGACCGGCCATCTTTCCCCCAGGGAAGGAATAGCCCTAATTTGGGAGGCTAAAAAAGCAGGTGTGGAAAAGATTGTGGTAACCCACCCAGTAGCCAGCTTTGTCAATTATTCTGCCGACCAGATGCGCGAAGCCCTTTCCGCAGGGGCGACCTATCTGGAGCATGTCTTCAATGATTGCACGCCACAGGTTGCCAACCCCCTTCCTCCCAGCGCTTTGGGAGATGCCATCAAGGCGGTCGGCCCAGACCACTGCATCATGTCCACGGACTCCGGGCAAGTGGTCAACCCCCCGCCTGTGAAGGTAATGGCCTGGTACGTTCGCGAGATGCTCCAATACGGGTTCTCAGTTAGAGCCATCCGCAACATGATCGCAAAAAACCCGGCACGGATGCTTGGAATAAAATAGAATTTGGAGTGCGGTATTTCTCGGGAGAGGGGCGGATTGAGCTAAAATTGAAGAGCGGGAAGGTGCTGACGGGGGCCATGGACCATCCATATGGAGGGCCGAAGTATCCCTTGACCATGGACCAGGTCGTGGATATTTATCGAAAGTACTTGAGGGGGATCCTATCGGAGAAGCATATCGAACGGACCAAGGACATCATTCTCAACCTGGAGAACGAGGAGCCGGATATCAAAGAGCTGGCAGATATTTGTACCTTTCGGCACATAATTAAATAAACCCTGTTGTTGCATGAAAATCAGCCTTTGTAATCATGAAACCTTTGCCAATTGAGTGGCGGACATAAGCTCAATGTCATTTGCTAAACCACTCTGAAAATGACTTTTTAAAAGGTATCATTAAGACGCCCGGGCAAGATGCGGACAGGGAAAGGAAAAAAGGGTAAAGCTTCCTGGGGAACTTATTAATAAGGAGATGGCCCTATGGGCAGTATAGTAGTTCGAGAAGATGAAAGGGAGTTTATACGGGTGGACTGGGGTAAGACAAAAAGCCTTTTCGGCCCGGAGAACATCGGAACCAAGTACCTTAAAATCAACATTACAGAATACGCTCCCGGGACCGAACACGCCCTGCACCGTCATCCGGATCAAGAAGAGGTAATCTATATTTTAGAAGGGGAAGGCATCAGCCGGACAAAGGCGGGGGATCAACCAATAAGCGCCGGCGCCTTTGTGTTCGTTCCCGCAGATACCGACCATGCCACGATCAACCTCCTCAGAGATAAACCAATGAAGGCTATCATTATCAAGTCTCCACCCCAAGAGAAGGGGGGAAGGTGATTTTTAAGAAACAATATACCTACCACTAATTTCCGAAAGTTGAATTTTTTCACAGCTTCAGGGGAATCAAGGGGGAGTTAAACGGTTTTTGAGGAGGCTTAAATGTACTGTTACGAGTATCATTTTATGAAAACTGCTGCTTTTCATATGGACCTTCCCGCCTGAAAACCTTCCTGTACGGCTTCCATGATGGTTCTGGGCTGGACGCAGTCTCCGATTTTGATAACCTTGAGCCCGGATGAGACGAGTTCCTTGTACAGCTCATCATTTGCTTGAGATCCTACTGCATATACCACCGTCTCCACCCGGACCTGAAACTCTTCGGCCCCGCGTTGCAGAATTGCCTTCTCCCCCTCCACGCTCCTGAGCTCGGTGCCGGTCAAGACCTCCACCCCGTTTTTCTTGAACTTCAAGGTAAAGTAGGCTTTGGTGTCGGCATCTTGTCCCGGGGCCATTTCGGGAAGGATTTCAGCTAATAGAACATTTTTAGCGGCCTCGCTCAGCAGATCGGCGGTTTCGCAGCCCACCAGTCCGGCCCCGAGGACCAGGATTGGCTCCCGGATGCCTCCCCTGCTGCTGAGCACCTCCCAAGCAGAAATCATGCGTTCCTCTTCCAAACCCCTGATTTTAATTCTTCGCGGGTGAGCACCTGCAGCCAGGATAACCACATCAGGGCCGTGTTTCTGCAAGAGGGAAGCTGTGGCCCTTTTTCCTTTTAGGATTTTGACTCCACTCCTTTGAAGTCGGTTCTTGATAAATTTACAGAAACGTTCGATCTCTTTTCTACCGGGAGGAAGGGAAGCCAGGTTTAGCTGGCCGCCCAGTTTCTCGCTTGCTTCTAAGAGGAGCACATGATGACCTCTTTCCCGGGCAGCATAGGCCGCCTCCATTCCTGCGGGCCCCCCGCCGATGACCGCAACCCGCTTGGGCGAAGCAGCAGGTGGGCAGGAAATTTCTTCTTCCCGACCCAGAGTGGGATTAACGGAACAACGAATATCCAGTTGCTGAAAAATGCGTTTGTAGCAGCCCTCGTTGCAGGCGATGCAAGGGCGAATCTCCTCCTCTTTCCCGGCGAATGCTTTGCGGGGGAAATAGGGATCGGCCAGAAGCGCCCTTCCTATAGCCACCAGGTCGGCCTGCCCCTTGACAATGATATCTTCAGCCAGGGCAGGATGGTTGATCCTTCCTACGGCAATTACTGGTATGCGCAGGGTCTTCTTCATCTCCGCAGCCAGGGGAACCAGGCACCCGGGGTTGGTCATCATGGGCAGGGTGCGCAAAACCTTGTGGGCCTGGGAAAGATCTTCCACCTTCTTTCCCCCCACTGTTCCGGCCGAAATCATGATGCCGTCAATGCCACTCTCCTCGGCCATGCGGGCGATCTTAACCATCTCCTTGAGGGCGAGGCCTTCCTCGATATACTCGTCCCCGCTGATCTTTATGGTCACCGGAAAATCCCGCCCCAACCTTTCTTTCGTCCCCCGGATGATTTCCAGAAGGAAGCGGGTCCTGCCGGCCAGGTCTCCCCCGTATTCGTCCGTCCTCTGGTTGGAGAGGGGGGAAAAAAAGGAGGGGATCAGATAACCGTGGGCGCAGTGAAAATCGACCCCGTCGAAACCGGCCTCTTTGGCCATGGCTGCCGCCAAAATATGCGCCTCGACCAGCTCTTTGATTTCTTTCACCGAAAGATCCCTGGCGACTTCTGCGCCGGGATATGGGGCGAAGGTCGAAGGGCCAACAGGAGGCAACCCACTCACCTTGGAGGAGGCCCTCCAGCCGGAATGGTGGATCTGGAGGAAGATCTTCGGAGCATCGGCCACTCCGTGGGCAGCATCAGTCAGTTGGCGCAAACCTTTCACATGATCCGGGGAGGATAGGCTGAGCTGATTTTTATACCCTCGTCCTTCTGGAGTAAAGAAAGTACCTTCCACCAGGATTAGCCCAACCCCGCCTTTGGCCCGCTCCAAGTAATAACGGATCAACTTTTCGGTAACAAAACCCTCCGCGGCAGCGTAATTCATGGTCATCTGGGACATGACCAGCCGGTTTTTTAAGATTAGGCTCCCGAGGCTAACTGGGGTGGAGAGGTGAGGGTAAGACATCTTATTTAACTCCTTTCCCATTTGCTTCTTAAAAATAGTGAACCATGCTGGTAGCCATAGCCGGGGGGTAGGTATTTGCGGCCGGAAAAGGGTTTTTGCAAAAGCGCTGCCCCGGATACAATCTCTCTCTTTTTCATCAAGGATAGGAGAATTCCGGCCTGGGATACTTCCCCGATCAGAATGAAGCCGGTCAGCTTTCCTTCCTGCAGGAGTATTTTACGGTAGAACCCAGGCCCTTCTTCCATGAGAGCCTGCCCGTTTGTTTCACTAGGATTACCTGCAGTCATAACCGGGACTCCACACAGAGAAAAAGCGTTCAAAGAAAGGTTGTGGGGACAGGAAATGTTGCCACCAGCCATATTCATTCCGGCTACCGTCCCTTGGCGCGAGGCCGCCGGCCAGGTGGCATTATTTACTTTCTCGCCGGTGATCGAGTCCAAGGTTAAAGTAACATCGCCAGCCGCATAAATGCCCGTGATATTTGTTTCCATCCGGGTATTCACTGGAACACCTTTCTCCACTGCAATTCCAGAGCCAGCCAGGAAATTAATATTCGGCCTCACGCCCACGGATTGGATAACCATCTGGCCGGGGTGGATACGCCCATCTTTCATCCGCACCCCGCATACCCGTCCGGCCTTTCCCAGGATCTCTTCCACCTCTACACCGGTTTCCACCCGGATATTCTCCCGGCCCAACTTATCTACGAGAAAAAGGGAAGCCTTACCGTCGAATATGCGCGGGACCAACCTGGTTTCCTTTTCCAAGATCATCACGTCAATTCCCCGCTCCTTTAAATGGTCGGCCACCTTCAAACCGACAAATCCGCCGCCGATGATGATGGCCTGGTGCAGATTAGCGATCTCCGCCAGGATGGCCTCAGCATCACCGACCCGCCGGATGGAGTGGACTCCTTTCAGGGTGACTCCGAAAATGGGCAGGGAGACGGGTGAAGAGCCGGAGGCGATCAGCAGCCGGTCGTAGGAGATTTCTTCTCCGGATTCCAGGGTCAGCTTTTGAAGTCGCGTTTGTAGGGAGATGGCCTGCTGGCCCAGCTTCAATTCGATTCGGTTCTGGTCTGCCCAGGAAGAATCCCTAAAATACAACCCCCGCTGGGGAACCTTTCCCCCGATCCAGTAGGTGATTATCACCGGTGAATAGGCGATGGTGTCCTCAGGCGAAACCATCGTAACCGTTGATTCCGCATCCCGTCGGCGGATCGCTTCGGCGCCGAAAATTCCCGCCGGACCACTGCCGATGATGAGATACTTCATGAAATCCTTTCTTGGAAAGACTGGCAGAGCCTGGAAAATGCGGTTTCATCCCCGCCTGCCAAATAGAAATTCTGCCTCGTCATGCCAAGCTCCTCAGTGAAGAATCGTTTTGCTTTCTCGCTTCCCTGAACGGGCAGCGGAGGATGAGATGCGGTGACAAATCCCAGGGCTAAAGACGCAAGGGTGGGCAATACCCAAAATGATTCGACCAGGACCACAGTGGCCAAGCCGGAAACCGGCCGAGACCATTTCTTATGCAGGAAACGGCCATTCCGGGCGAAATCAGAAACCTCCCGGATATAGAGGGAATGCAGTTGCGGAATATGTTGCGTCAGACCTTGGGCGAGACGCTCCATGGTTGGCGACTGGAAACCACCTGTGGGCGAGAAGCAAATCAATAACGGTTGCGCCGAACCAGGCAAGCCTTCTAAAAACTTCCTTGTTCCCTCCCACCCATCTTCCCTGGAAGAAGCAGGGTGCAGAAGGGTGAACAGGTCTCGCCTGAGCTCTTCGGCCATCAGGATTTGGACAGAGGCCCGCAAGCATCGACGCCAGCATTCTTCAGGAGCATCGCTTCCTTTTTGATCTTCCTTAAGGAGTTCCAGTAACTCTTCCGTCAGGGACCCTGGGGGAGGTTCCTGGCGGAGATGAGGAAATACGGTTTCAGGAAAAAGGGTTGGGAAAAGGGAAGGGGGTTCATTGGCAAAAGGAGCTAAGAGCGGAGAGGAAACCCCCTCCAGAAAAGAGACGATCTTTTCGCTTCCGGCCTCGGGAATCTTGTATTTGCAGACGATCTGCTTTCCGTAGGCTCCTTCTGCAACCGCAATAAACTCCTGCGTTTTTCCCCGGTCTCTGAACTCCCGCAGGACCTCCCGGAAGGATTTCAGGGAGCGGGCGCCCTCTCTTACGGTGAGGCGGAGGAGGTTGCGGGCCACCAGGAGGTCGGCGTCAGCCCCGCACAAACCTTTGGCATGCTCTTTTTCAAACGGGCTGACCCGGCAGGGGCCCGCCAGGCAGTCGGAGCAGCAAAGCCCCAGAAGGCCGTAACCGCAAGGGGGAAACTTGGGCCTTTCTTCTTCGACCTGGATCATGGAGTTCCCTTGGACTGCACGAGAAAGCGCTTCTTTTTTTTCTGAGTAAAGCGAGAAGCATCCTGATAAACGAGGGCTCGGGCCTGACAGGCCTTTACGCAGGGAGGAGTTTTTTCAGCCGGGAAAAGATTACACCTGCTGAAATGATCTTCTCCCGGGTTGCGGGCCGGAATGCTAAAGGGGCAAGCCAGAAGACAGGAGCCGCACCCCACACAAGTTTCCTGGCGATGCTCCGCTGCGGCCCCCCCTTTTATTCTGCGTATGCTGCCGGAAACGCAAGCCTCGGCGCAGGGGGGTTGGGAGCACTGCTGACATTTCCAGATCCAGGGTGTGCCGCCGGAAAAGGCCGGGGAAATTCTGGGCAGCGGCTTCCCCATAGGAAGAGAGCGGGCATCGCTTACCCCCAGGGAGTTTAAGTGGCAGGCCAGAACACAGGAAAGGCAAAGCATGCAGCGATTGGGATGATAAAAAATATTCCGGCTCATTCCAGACCTAGGGAGCGCAGTTTCTGCTGCGAAGGCTGACCTGTTTTTTTGTCCCAACCTCGGGCTTCGTAGTAATCATCCAACACGCGGTCGTACTCCTCTCGACTCAGCTTCGCTCCCTTAGCGGGACCATCGGGGATCTCCTCGTTGAAGAAGCGTTGCGGGGGATAGTCCGCCTGCCGCCCGAACCCTTCCCGGAGATTGAAGAGTTTTTCCACGTTATACACGCGTTCCCCGCAACGGAGCAGGGTCTCAGGGCTGAAGGGAAGCCCGGTTGTAGCCGCCAGGATTTCATTCATCAGCTCCAGCCCCCGCTTGATGAGCATGGGAAAGTTGCGGGAACGGTACCAGGCGAACTTGCAGACGCCGGCCAGATCGGCCAGAGTCACCCAATCCTCACTCCAGGCGACCATTTTTCCCTTTCCCTCCAGAGCTTCCAAGCGGGAGACGGCTGGGGTCCCGAAAAAAACTTCGGCCTCTTCGGGGGTGATGAACTCATCGATATACGGAAACCCGCGTAGGTGGCAGGAGCCGCGGGTGGACACGGAGTAGGTGAGCGCCCGGGTCACGTAACCCCGGGGATCGGTGGCATCCACCTCCAGGCCTTTGACGTGAATGGCGTAATACCCAGCATTCAGCCGTTCCCCCATTATTTTTGTTCCTTCCGCCAGAAGATCTCCAAACCCCTGTCGGTAGGAAATTTTTTCGATAAAATGAAGAAGCGCCTCACCGTTGCCAAAGACAAGCTCCGGACCATCCACCTGCTCTTTTTTCAAAATGCCCCTCTCATAAAGCTCCATGGCCATAGCAATGGAAGAGCCGGCAGTCTGAGCATCTATTCCGTAATCGTCGCAAAGATACTGCGCGCGGAGGATGACGGCGGGATCCGTTATGTAAGGCTTAGCGCCCAGGCCATTGATGGTATCGTACTCCGGCCCTTTGGTATAAGTCGGAGCCAGGGGACCAGCGGAGATTACTGAGTATCTACGGCAGCGCACCAGACACCCCATGCAGCCCAGCACCTTGTGAAGGAATTTTTCCCGGAAGGCTTCTCCGCTGATTTTTTCCCAGCCCTCGATCGTTCCTCTTTGAAAATTTTTGGCCCCCCAGATGCCCAATTTCTGGCGATGGACAACCAAGTTAGGCGTCCCCAACCGGCGCAAAGTCTCCGTCCAGGCCTCCCCTTCGAGGGTTTGGCGATATAGGTCGAGGGTTGCCTTGAAGCGCTGGGGGTCAGCGATGCCCACATCGCGAGAGCCGCGCACGACCACGGCCTTGAGACGCTTCGCGCCCATCACCGCGCCAATGCCACACCTTCCGCCAGCGCTCTCTCCATCGGTTAGCACGCAGGCGAAGCGCACCCGGTTTTCTCCCCCGGGGCCGATGGCACAAATATGAATGGTGTCATCATCAATTTCCTCTTTGAGGCGCTCACCCACCGCATGAATTCCCAAGCCCCAAAGGTGTTTGGCCTTACGAAGTTCAGCTTTACCGTCTTCCACCCATAGGTATACAGGCTCAGGGCTGATTCCTTTCACCACGATGGCATCAAACCCGGCATATTTCAATTCTGGGGCCCAGTATCCCCCTGAATTCGCATCCCCCAGCGCTCCCGTTAAGGGAGATTTTGCGGCTACCGTTAGACGACTGGCCGAAGGGGTGGGGGTGCCGTTCAGAGGACCGCTCGCCAAGACCACGATATTTTCCCCCGAAAAAGGATCGACCCCTGGTTTCAACTCCTCCCATAATATCTTCGAGCTAAAACCCCTCCCACCTATGTATTTTAGGGCAAAATCTCGCTCCAGGATTTTCTTTTGGAACGAACCCTCGCTCAGGTTCACATAGAGAATTTGTCCGGCATATCCACCAGCAAAAACGCTCATCTTATACCTTTTTATTAGCCGCTGATCTAACTTTCTTCACCTGCGATTTGCAGAAATTTAGCGTACCCCTTCATGCGGTGCCGCGCCGTTTGACCAGCATCCGTTAGCTTGAGAACCTTGGCCGGACAATAAAGAATGCATTGCGGGTCTCTCTGGCAAAGGTCGCATTTTATGGCCAATCCTTCGACGGGGTCCAAGGTCATCGCCCCGACCGGGCAGGCGTTCACGCACATGGCGCATCCGATACAGAGATCTTCCTGAACCCTTACCATACCTTCGGGTTCCGGGCGATGCAGAGAACCCGTGGGGCATATATTCATGCAGGGTGGGTCTTTGCAGTTAAGGCAGGTGACGGGAATGTCTTCTCCCTGGCCGAGGGTAATAACTTGAATCCGAGCGCGCCGGGGATTACCAACCGCATGATGTTGAAAGGCGCAGATCAGTTCACACATCCGGCAACGACTGCAAATATTTTCCGGGTCCTGCTTGTTTTCAAAGTACCCAATTCTCTTTCTGCTCACCTCATCCTCCGGATATAAAATACAATAAACTGACCTTGTCCCCATTGCTCAACTGTACGTTCTGTTGGTTCAAATCGTTTCCCGTGATAATCTTATCGTTGACCATGATCATTAAGCCGCTTAGGATTTCATCTTTCTTTGGGGCGAAGAGAAGAGGCTTGATTTTTTCCCCATGTTCCTTTGCCAACCGATCAAACAGGTGTTTAACGGTAGACCGGTCTTCCTCTATCAATAAGATCTGACGTTCAAGGGAAAGACGGGATTGAAAGGCATGACTGAATTCGATTTCGACTTTTAAGTTCACTAAGATTAAACTCCACTGGCGGGATCTCCATCGGTATTCCGTATAAACCCCTCAGCTCAAGGAAAGGATCAGAAATCTTATAACACATGAAAAAGTCCGATGGCAAGCTCTTGATGGATCATTTACCCAAAAGAAAAGCCGGCCGGGTCAAACTATAGGAATTGTGGAAAAATCTGGCCCTCCCCTAAATTTGATGATCTCGTAAAAAATCCTTTTTGTCCCATTTTCCTCATTCCCGCGAAAGCGGGAATCCTGTAAATTCAACCAGTTCTGTTTGCCTGAGGCGGACTGCTTTCGCAGGAGTGACGGCTTTTCCGACTTTTTACGAAGACATCAAATTTAGCCGAAGATAAACGCTACCTTCCCGTGCTGGGCTTCTTTGGCGACCTTGAACCCTTTCTCAAATTTTTCCGGCGGCAATTGATGGGAAACCACTTTTTCGAGATTCACCTTACCCGACTGGATCAAATCTGAAACCTGGTACCAGGTTTCGTACATCTCCCTTCCGGTGATTCCGAAAATTTTGGCTTCTTTATACATTATGTTGGTAGGAATCTCCAATTGGATGGGTTTTGGGGCAACCCCGATGATTACAAAAGTCCCAGCCTTGCGTAAAATGCGTAGGCCCTGATCATAAGCCATCTGGCTCCCGGACACTTCCAGGACCATGTCCACCCCGATTCCCCGGGTTTCATCGAGTATGGCTTTTTCCACCGGGTCTTTTCCGGCCGCGAAGGTCTGATAGGCACCGAAAGACTTAGCCATCTTCAGGCGATTTTCGCTGAGGTCAATGGCGTACACCTTGGCAGCGCCATAAGCTATCGCGGCCTGAACACCGAACAGGCCAATGGGGCCACAGCCGAAGATGGCCAGGGTTTTTCCGGAAATAACTCCCTTGGAAAGACCGTGAACGGCCACTCCGCACGGCTCCATCATGGCCGCAGCCACAAAAGGAATCTCCCCGGGGATCTTCACGGCGCAGGGTTCGGGGACGGTGGTGTATTCGGAAAAGATTCCCTGGCTGTGAACGCCGTAAACCTTCATGGCCATGCAGATGTGTCGCTGCCCGGTCAAGCAGAAATAACAATTGTCGCAGGGAATGTGGGTTTCGCCGGCCACATGGTCTCCGGGTTTAAGATGATGAACTTCCTTTCCCGCCTCCACCACTTCCCCGGCGAATTCATGTCCCAGGATGTGGGGAAGCCCCGGCACCACCTTCTGGGCCCACTGGTCCCAATCAAAAATATGGACGTCTGACCCGCAAATTGCTCCTGCTTTAACCCGGATGAGAACTTCTTTGGGGCCGGGTCGGGGGATGTCCATCTCCCTCAACACGGCTCCCGGGATAGGTTTTTCTTTGAGGATGGCTTTCATTTTCAGATCTCCTTGGCGAATGGAAACAGAAAGAAAGCAGAAGTCAGAAATAATACTTAAATTAGCCACAAAGGACACATCGCGGCAGAGCCGCAACTAAAAAAGCAGGTATCATCCTCCGGCAATATTCAGGATGAAGGAAACCTCATCTCCCGCTTCCACCTGGGCTTCCAGGGCATCGGGCTGGTTCAAAGGAACGACTCTTTTGTTGATGAAGACCGCCCAGGAAGGAATGATCCTGCCTTCCACATCAAAAAGGTGCTTCTTCATTTCTCCGCCAAAGCGAGCCACCAACGCTTCCACTAAATTCCGTAAATTGGCTTTCTCTTCGACGCTCAGGCACAATTCCGCAGCCCCGGCTGCGTCGGACAGGGGAGAAAAAAGTTTAAGGTGAATTACCATCAATTTATCCCAGCCGGTTCCTTTTGGCTAAATCTTCAGCGATATCTTGAAGCCCCAGCTTCTTCAGGGTTTGCTTTTTCGGCAATCCCGTCTTTTCATTCCAGCCGCGGCTCTCATAGTATTCGTCCAGGATGAGGTCGAACTTTTCCCTGTCCACCACGGCTCCCCCGCTGGGGCCCCCGCCGGCTAACCCTTCTTTGAAAAATCTTTCAGGGATGATGTCTTTTTCCCGACCCGCTCCTTCCCGGGCATTAAAAGCTTTCTCGATGTTGAAGGCCCTCTCTCCCGCCTGGAACATCTCCTCCTCTGTGAGGTCCGTGCCGTTACAGACATTGTAGAAGCGGGTAGCTAAGTCCAGGCCCTTTTGACGCAGGTAAGAGAAAGCGGCCGACCGGTAATAAGCAAACTTACAAAGCCCCAGGAGGTCGCCGATGGTTACAAAATTTTCACTCCAGGCCAGAAGTCTTCCTTTGCCCTTTAGACCCTGAAAAATGTCCGCGGCCTCAGCGCTGCCGAAAAACTGCAACGCTTCTTCCGGCGTGATCAGCTCCTCAACATAGGGGTTGGACCGTAAGTGGTCTGAGCCTCGTGTGCTGGTGGCATAGGAAACGGCCCTAACTGGCATTCCCCGCGGATCCCCCGCTGACATCTCTGAACCTTTGACCTGCATGGCAAACTTCTCCGCGCCCTTGCCTATGGCCTTTGCGGCCCTCAGGCTGCCCTCAGCTAAAAGATCCCCTAAACCTTCACGGAAGGCGATTTTACGGGTTACCTCCATAAGGACTTCCGGGTTGCCAAAATGAAGCTTTATCCCATCGGTCTCTTTATCTGTTAGCAGGCCCTTTTCGTAACACTCCATAGCAAAGGCGATGGTATCGCCGATTCCCTCCACATCCATCCCGTATTGATTGCAGAGATGGCTAAAGTAGATTACCGCCTCCGGGTCATTAACTCCACAGGTCATGCAACGGGCAATGGTTTCCCATTCCAGTTTGGTTACTGTTCCGGCATACTTCCCGGTAGGAATGCGGTATTCTCGGCGGCAGCGCACCGGGCACATGGGGCAGGCGCTGGCTTTTATCTGATAGTCGCTGCGAAAGACTTCCGGGTCCAGCGGTTTCCAGTCGAAATCTCCCAGCCGCCAGTTCTTGGCTCCATGGATGCCAAACTTCACCCGGTGATACATGAAGCGGCAGGTTCCGTATTTCGTCGCCGGGGGCACGTAAGGGTCAACGGAGATGACTTTAAGATAATCCTGGTATGCCTTTTTGAAGGCCGGCACATCCACAATGCCGATATCCCTTGTCCCTCGTGTAGCCACGGCTTTCAGGTTCTTCGACCCCATGACTGCCCCCAGACCGGTGCGGGCAAAGGCGCCCATGATCCCGTCTGAAAAAATGCCGGCTAACCTGACCTTTTTCTCACCGGCTGGGCCGATGCTTATCGTCCCGATATCCCAGTCTTCCAGTTTCTCTTTCAGAGCCTGGTCGGTTTCCATGGTGGTTTTACCCCAAAATTTAGCGGCATCTCGAATCTCCACTTTATCATTGTCGATCCACAGGTAAACCGGCTTTTCCGCAGCGCCCTGGATGATCAGCATGTCGTAGCCTGCTGATTTGAGCAACGCCCCCCAGTGTCCGGAGGAATGGCCGTCGCCGAACATGCCGGTGGTTGGAGATTTGGATGTGGCTGTTGTCCGGCTGGCCGCTGGAACAGCAGTTCCGAAAAGGGCTCCTGGCGTCAAAATCAGGCGATTGGCCGGGTCAAAAGGAGCCACTTCCGGCTGAACTTCATCGTATAAAAAACGGGAGCCAAACCCGCGCCCGCCGATATATTTGTGGGCGAAATCCAGATCCAGGTCTTGCTTCTCTATTTTTCCGGAAGACAGGTCAACACGAAGAATTTTCCCGGCATACGATCCTTTTTTTTTGGCCATTATTAAACCCTCCCTTCCGCTAACTGTTTTGCAGCGCTTACGGCAAGCTGGGTCAGGGTTGCCGGCAGAATTTTGATCTGTTCGGCGCCGGCGATATTATGCCTGGCGGAGGCATCCTCATTGGCCAGGAGGGCCGCGAACCGGCGACGCCTAATTTCGGCGCTCCCCCGGTTATCGGCCAGTATCAGGACTTTGCTCGGGCAGTATTGCACGCAGGCAGGTTCCCCCCCGCAAAGATCACACTTCATGGCCTTCTTCTTTTCCGGATCATAGACCATGATTCCGAAAGGACAGGCTCCGACGCAGGCCATACAGCCGGTACATTTCTTGGCATCCACCACAACGATATTCTGGGTCTTGTGCTTCACAATGGCTTTTTCCGGGCAAGCCCGCTGGCACCATGGATCCTCGCACTGCTGGCAGGTTATGGGGATGGTAATCCCGACGGACAGAGGAAGAACTTTAACGCGAGATTTCTTGGGGTTGAAAGCCCCGGTATTCTTAAGGGAGCACATCATCTGGCAGGTTTCACAGCCGGAGCAGATCCGATCGGCTTGATCGGGAAGGGAGAGATAAAGAACCCGGCGTTTCATGCCTTTTCGCCTGGTTCCGGTGCGCTCGTTTGTCTTGGGCATATCCTAATCTCCTTTTCCTTAACAGTTGAAATTTTCTAACACAACAATGAATGATAGTCAACTTTAAATCACCTTACCTCCGATGGTCTTCGAAAAAAAATTCACAACCCTTCTCACACTTGACTTTGTCAAGTTAAGCTGTTAACTTGCACTTAATAAATAAGATGGTTTCGTAAAAAGTCCTGTTCCTGTCATTGCGAGGAGTTCCGCATTGGCGGGACGACGAAGCAATTTTGTCTTTTCGGGCACTTATAAAAACGAGATTGCTTCGCTTTCGCTCGCAATGACCCTTTCGCGACTTTTTACGAGATCATCAGATAAAGCCGGAGGAAAGATGATACCTCGTTATTCCAGGAAAACGATGGCGGCAGTTTGGGAGCCAGATAACCGTTTCCGCAAATGGCTGCAAATTGAGATGTACGCTTGTGAAGCGATGGTCAAGCTGGGACAGGTTCCCCCGGATGCCCTGAAGGTCATCCGTAAAAAAGCCAGGTTTGACGTTGAGCGAATCGAGGCCATTGAAAAAGTGGTCAAGCACGACGTCATCGCCTTCCTGACCGCCGTTGGTGAAGGCATCGGGCCCGAGGCGCGCTATCTGCACATGGGTCTTACTTCCTCGGATGTGCTGGACACCTCTCTGGCCATGCTGATGGTTGAAGCCGCCACGATTCTGGAAAACGACCTGAAAGATTTTCTTAAAGTCCTAAAACGGCGGGCCCTGGAACACCGGCACACCTTGATGATCGGGCGCACCCATGGAATGCACGCCGAGCCGGTAACCTTTGGTCTAACCCTGGCCCGGTGGTATGCCGAAATGGAAAGAAATCTGGAGCGCCTTAAGCAGGCCCAAGAAAGGATTGCTTACGGGAAAATTTCGGGGGCCGTGGGAACTTATGCCCACCTTTCCCCGGCGGTCGAGGCTTATGTTTGTAAAAAATGCGGCCTTAAACCCGCGCTCATTTCCAGCCAAATCATCCAGCGCGACTGCCATGCCGAATTTTTCACGACCATGGCCATAATTGCTTCTTCGATTGAGATGATCGCCCTGGAAGTTCGTAACCTGCAAAGGACAGAAGTGGCTGAAGCGGAAGAATTTTTTAGCGCAGGGCAAAAGGGGTCATCGGCTATGCCCCACAAGAGAAATCCAATTGTTTCAGAAAATCTTATGGGGCTATCCCGGGTGGTGCGGGCCAATGCTTTGGCGGCCCTGGAAAATGTAGCTCTCTGGCATGAGCGGGACATCAGTCATTCCTCCGTGGAAAGAATCATCGCTCCAGACAGCACCATTCTGCTTGATTACATGCTGGCCCGGGTTACCCAGTTGGTGGATAACCTGGTGATTTATCCGCAGGCCATGCAGGCCAACCTGAAGATTACCCGGGGCCTGGCTTTTTCCGAGGGAGTTATGCTGAAGTTGGTCCAGAAGGGGCTGAGCCGGGAACAAGCTTACGCTTTAGTTCAAAAAGCGGCCTTCCGCACCCTTGAGGGGAAGAAAGATTTTAAGAGCGTTCTGCTGAAAGATCGTCCGATCCTTGCTCAGCTGAAACCCGGAGAAATCCATGAATGTTTTGATCCATCCCATGCCCTGCGGCACGTGGATGCCATCTTTGAGCGAGTTTTCCGGGAAAAGGGGAAAAACATTCACCGCGGAAAAAAATAAAATAGCCATTTAGCCACAGAGAACACAGAGAATGTAGCGAAAAATAAATTTATTGTATAGGAAATTCCTTTTTGGGTACGGATGTACACAGATTATCAGGATAAACTAAAAACAAAATAATTATCTGCGTAAATCTGCGTCCTATTCAAGTTAAGTGAGTATGCTTTTTCCGCGACTGCCCACGGAAAAAATGGCCCGCCTCAGACGGGCAGCGAAAAGTCCTGAAATCCCCCCTAACCCCCCTTTGGCAAAGGGGGGAAGGGGGGATTTATCGGCAGGCATTTCCTTCTTACAAACATGTTTGTTTTAATGAGGCGCTAAGCGCCTAAAGTGCCTAAAGTTAAAAAAG
>VGSF01000066.1 GCA_016875165.1 Deltaproteobacteria bacterium | reverse complement strand
GATGGCCTAATTCTCCCAGTACCCGATCCACATACACCCATTCGATCCGTTTCCTCGGCGAAGCCACGTAGGACGGGAAACTACTCCAGGGGTAGATTTTCAAAGGTTGATTGAGCTTGACCAGCCCGGCTCTGACCGGGTTGAGGTGGATATAACTGCTCGCCTGCAAAAAATGGCCGGGTTCCTCTCCATCGATTAGCAGGGCCTTATACCGCCCTTGAAATAAATGCCCTCGGAACCCATGGCGAAGATTGAACCTCTGGGTGTACGTTCCTTGAAGCCATTTCATTCCCACCACTAAATTGGCCTCCGGCGTTTCCAAAAGTAAATGATAATGGTTGGTCATGATCACAAAAGCATGAATCAGCCAACCGGTTCGCTCACAAACTTCCCCCAGAAACTGCAAAAAAAGGCACCGGTCTCCGTCATCCTGGTAGATCGGTTCCCCGCGATCGCCCCGACTGATCACGTGGTAAACAGCTCCTGCAAACTCAATACGAGGCTTCCTGGCCATACCCCAATATTATCTTCATTTCGATCCAATATACAAGAAAAATTCCTAAATTCCTGGACTGACCCCTTTTCCATGGACTGACCCCTTTTCCATAACCAATAAGTGAAAATGTGTGTCCGGCAAGGCCCACGCATAAACGCTTAATGCCTTCGCTTCGCAAAGTTTCGCTATACGATCCAAGAAATCCTCTCGATCTCCTTGCTTCCGGAAGATCTTACTTCCTTCAATTCCCCGCCCTATCACGTAATGTAATGTCCCGGGCGCATCCAGTCTTGGCTGTCTCGACATGATCCCAATTTACCTTTAACCTAAGTTGAGCGATTTTTATTAGGCAACTGAATTTTCCGTTCCTAAAGGGCAAAAATAATCATTTGGGGAGAACATCAAGAACTACGTGTAGGCTGAAAATCTTCTGCTACAGCATTCCGCAAGAAATTATTTGGCCATAGTTGGTAATGATAGAGTTTGAAGGCGAATTTTAGGCATAATGGTCCCTTGGCCTTTCTCCCCATCCTTGCCAGCCGGTTCCCTAAACAACGATGGGAACTGGATTGTTACACCTCTCCCAAAGTCGGGCAAATCGCAAACCCTCCATAACGGCCATAGTAACCTTCAGGATAATCTCTCGACCCGTGTTGACAACCTTAGCCGCAAAATCCAAAGCTTTCCTCCTCACCGTGCTCGCATAGCTCGTGACCGGTATAACCTCGGCTAAGACATCCTCTTTGAAGGTCTCGAATAAAAAGAAAGAAATCAACATGCAGTAGAAGAAGACCATGTTGGGAGGAAACCTCTTGAAAGGCAACTCCTCAAACCCAAAATCTTTTAAACCCCGATGCGGTAACTCATCCGCACCCCGCAAATGATGACTCTGAATGATCGATTCCACCCGAACGATTCCTTTGCACAGTTGCGGATGGCAACCCCCGACCACCTCCGGATTCACCCCCAGATTGGTCAAAATGAGATTGTCAGGCCGGGCAAAATCTAATAACCGCTGCTCTCCCTCATAAACCGGACGCGTATAAATGGCCCGGTAAAATCTCCTCCAACTATCATACCGATACCCAAACTCCAGATACTCCCACTCCTGATGCCCATTATCATAAACCTTCCAGTCCCCAGATTCCCAAGACTGACCTCGAACATATTCCTTCACATGATCATAAATCTTCCCCGTACAAATAAAGCCGATATCGAGCTGGTCAAATACCCCCAAATTATCTTGATCCAAAAAAGCACTGTCCATCCGAATGATAATGGGCACATCTAATTTGCTTTTGAACCAACGTCCCCTCTTAGAAACTGCAAAAAAAGGCGCCGGTCTTCGTCATCCTGGTAGATCGGTTCCCCGCGATCGCCCCGACTGATCACGTGGTAAACAGCTCCTGCAAACTCAATACGAGGCTTCCTGGCCATACTCCAATATTATCTTCATTTCGATCCAATATACAAGAAAAATTCCTAAATTCCTGGACAGACCCCTTTTCCCTAAAGTAAACTACGTCCCCCATCACTCATCCCTCCTGTCGTCCTTATGACGGAATTTCAAAAATATTAAAAAAAACTTGACAAGAGTGCCACATTTATTATATAAGTGCTACTCAACTTTTAGAGTTTCGCAAGAGCAGTCCGGAAATGAGGTTGTCCGGGCTTCGGCTCGAAACCGCGGATGTCCAGGTCGGCTAAGAATTTGGGAGGAGGGGATAGGAAATGGACGGGCTTGTTCGGGTATTCACCGGGGAAGGCAGGGGAAAAACCTCGGCGGCCATGGGATTGGCCTTGCTGGCCGTCGGGGCCGGAGGGAGGGTATACATCGCCCGTTTCCTGGGGCCCTGGGAGGAGGATGAATGGAAGGGGTTGGCCAGGCTGGATGGCGATGTGATGTTCCGACAGTTCGGACGAAGGGGGGTGGCATTCGAAGAACCAAGGGAAGATGACTTCCGGGAAGCTCGGGAGGCTTTGGAGGAAATCCGCCGGGTGATTCGGTCGGAGGCGTATTCAGTGGTTATTCTGGATGATGCCAATAGGGCCGCTTGTTACGGCCTTTTTTCCGTCGGGGACTTGTTGGCCCTGATCGAGGAAAAACCGCAACGGGTAGAGCTGGTCATCGCCGGATGCTGCGCCGACCCAAGAATTATCCGCCGAGCGGATGTCGTCACGACTCTGCAAGAATTAAGAGGAAATAGCTAAATCCTCCGGGCGGACTTTTTTTTCAAGTACGGTAGCACGAAAATAAAATTTGTAATATAAACGTTAGCCCCGTCCGTGGAGGGGGCTAAAAAATATTTAGGAGGTGCAGGATGACCAAAGGGTTAGGGATACTGGTTTTTCTCGTGTTCGTTTTTGGGCCAGCTTACGCCGAGGAAAAAAGCGGGCCGATCAAAATGGAAGAAGTGGTAGTCACCGCCACCAAGACGGAGCGGCTCCTGGAGGAGGTTCCGGGAAGAATCCAGGTGATCACAAAAGAAGATATCCAGAAGGCCCCCGGGCAAAAGATAGATGATTATTTGAACAACCTTTCCGGGGTCAGCGTCATAAGGTCGAATGGCATCTTTACCTTGGGTCCCAATGTGACCCTGCGGGGCCTCGGCAGGGAGGGGGGAAGAACTCTGGTTCTGGTAAACGGGATGCCCATCAACAAAAGCGATACGGGGGAGGTTAACTGGAACCGGGTCAACGTGGAAGACATTGAAAGAATCGAGGTATTCAAAGGACCGGCGTCCTCTCTTTACGGGAATAACGCCATGGGTGGGGTCATCAACATCATCACCAAGAGCCCGGAGAAATTTATCGAAGGGAATGTGGCCGCAAAATACGGCGCCTTCAACACCTATGGGGCAAACGCGGCCATCTCCGGCAATCCCCTGGGAAAAACATCCGGTCCCTATTACCGGGCATCGGGGTATTACCAGAAAAGCGACGGTTACATCTCCACGGAAGAAAGCCAGAGAAACCAGTACACCCGGAAGAGGTTTCTGGAGGAGGGGAATGCCGCCCTGGCCGTGGGGTATCGGTTTAACCCGGATAACCTGGTCGAGCTGGCCGGGAGTTACTTCAATGACAAACGGGGGGAAGGAACCCAAATCCAGGCCCCGGACGGGGTGTCGCGGGATTTTGACACGGCGAATCTTTCCCTGATGTATCGGGGGGGAGTTCAGGACCTGAGGTGGGAGATCAAGGGATTCTACCAGCTGGAGGACTACCGAAGAGTCAGTGAAAGCCAAAGGGGGGCGATTTACACCCGGTTTGATGTGCAATCGGACCGGGAAGACAAGGGGATCATCTTCCATGTCTCCAAAAAGCTCTTTCCCCATAATAGGGTGACCCTGGGCGGCGATTTGAAGCAGGGAAGTATCGATGGGCTGGAGAATATAAGACTTCCCCGGACCGTACCCACAACAGGGGGAAAATGGATTTCTATGCCCTTTACCTTCAGGATGAAATCGATCTTATGGACGGGAGGCTGAATCTCATCGGCGGGCTGCGGTATGACTACGCCAAATTACATGACGCATCCTATTTTTCCACCCTTTCCCCGTTTTCGTCCTTCAACGGCAATCTGAAAGAAAAAAGCTGGTCGGCTCTATCCCCCCGTCTGTCGGGCCGGTATTTCTTCCTGGAAAACCTGAGCGCCTTCGCCTCCTATGGAAGGGGATTCCGCGCTTCCATTCTGGATGACCTCTGCCGTTTTGGGATTCTCTGGGGGATCTATAAGGAAGCCAACCCAGACCTGGAACCGGAGACCGTCGACTCTTTTGAAATCGGGGTGGATTATAAACCCCTTGCCGGAATAAAGCTTTCCGCTTCGCTCTTTTACTCGCTGGGTAGGGATTTTCTCTATTTCGTTCCCACGGGAAGAACGCTTGCCGATAGGCCGCTCTACCGGCGGGAAAATATCGGCAGGGTGGAAATCTACGGGGGAGAACTGGATGCCAGTTATGCCCTGAACAAATCCATTTCCCTTTTTGCCAATTATACCTACAACCACACTGAGATTAAAAGTTTTCCCCGGAATAGTTCCCTCGAGGGAACTGAATTCACAAACAGTCCCCGTCACCAGGTAAAGGCCGGGATCAACTGGCTGAACCGCTACCTGAATGCGGGCGCATATTATCATTACAAGAGCGGCCAGTTGGTCTATACCAATGAAGTGACGCAGACCACCAAAAAAATCCCCGAATACCATACCATGGACTTGAAAGTCTGGAGGAAGATCGTGAAGAACTTGACGGCCACTCTAACGATCCAGAATGTTTTTGATAAACAGCACCTGGAGAGCGACACGGATCTATCCCCGGGGCGGTTCATCTTAGGGGAACTCAGATATCAGTTTTAATGACTGAGGAGCGTTTCCGGATTCTTTCCGCCGGCATTCCCAGCCCTGTATTTTCAAAGAAGATGGAGTTAAGATGCGAGAGGGCGATTTTCGCAGGTTCATGGGCGGGCCATAAAATAGATTTATGACAAGGAGAATGAGAATATGCGAGGTTTGATTTCCTTAACCTGTCTGCTGGCGGGTTGGCTTCTCCTCTTTTCCCATTCGGCAAGGGGGGAGAATCGGCCGATGAACCCCTGGGAGGAAAATCCCCACTATGCGTTGGCCTGGAAGGCTTCCCAGCAGGCGGTGGAGAAGCTGGGCAGGGGAAAAGATGGAACCCTTCTTGTCCTGACCAATGCCGGATACGCAAAGGCGGGCGGGCTGGACAGCACCGCCGCCCTCGAGGCTATCACCGAAGTCACGGGGTGTTCCCCGGGGAAGGGAAATCTCTGGGTGATCCATTCGGCCCTGGATCAGCCCCTCTATTTTTTCTTCTTCAGCCGCAGAAGTGGAGACAGCTTTTATGCGGAGACGGATGAAGCGGCCATTCGGGCCGACGGGAAATCGTCCTTCCAGGAGATATTATCCCGGGAAACGAGCCGTCTTTTCAGGCACGCCGTTCTTAAGAACATCAGCCTGGCCAATCTCTCTTCCGCCCCGGAAGAGACGGAGAGAGAAATCAAAAAGCGGGCTCATGGGAGAAACTGGGCCTCCTTAGCAGCCCTTGCCCATCTGTGGATCCTGGATCTTCCCGTGGAATTGGTCCGGGCCGTGCAATTCCATGACCATATCTGCCCGGGCGTGCTGAGCGGCTACTATCTCGCCCGATTCTTGTCGGCTCAATTTCCCCTGACGGGGGATCAGAGATACTTCTTCATCGCCAGTCCTTCTTATTGCAAGGATGATGCCCTTCAGGTCCTTTTCAATCAAACGGTGGGCAAACGGGGAATGGCGGTCCTGCCTCTTTCCGGGGAAGACCAGGCCGGCCTGCTGCCAGAGGCCCGGGACGCCGCCGGGATCTTTTTCCGCTATGACCCCAAGACCGGAAAGGGAAAAGGAGCGGTAATCGGCTTTGCCTGGGGCCGGTTGCGTCAGGATAGCGGCCCGGGAAAGGACAAATTGTTCCCCTTCCTGGATTCGCTCAAACAGATTCTGTGGATGGTTGACCGGAGGAATCAATACGACCGGTACGTTTACTTCATTAAAACTTTTGACCTGCTCCCGGGCGAGGTCCCGCAGAGCTACATCCGGGCAGGGATCAATCCTTGGGAAAAATTGGGTCTCTGGGACAAGAACGAGAAGGCTAAAAAGCCGTGACTCTCCGGCCAGATTCGGCTTGACAAGGGTATTACAAATTTATAATATGTGCCAACTTGGATATTGGGAGAATGGGACCCTCTCCCTCACGTCTTTCCCGGAAATTCATCCAAAACCAATCGTACCTTGGAGCGCCCGGAGGTTCTTGAAGGGGAGCCCAGCCGGATACCAAGACCTGAGCGAAGAGGGGATCACCACCATCCGCCGGGCTTCCCCTTTTTTGCCCCCTCCTTTGGCGGATCAGGATAAGCTCGGAACGGTTTTCCATAACTTTTCCGCGTTCTCTCAGGTTAGATTTTGAAAAGATATCATGATAAATTGGGAGTCCCAATGAAAATAAGGGCTGGGAAGAACAGGGACTGGCCAAATCCAGTCTGGCCTATATTCTTTCTGGCACCATAGGAGGAGTCGTTGTCCTGGTTACGTTCATCTTTGCAAAAATATTGAGTAAGAAAAATGATTCCCGTTCGTTGTAGGAATATTATTCTAAACGTCTAAAAAAATTGACATCGCTTAAATAGTAGATATAATCCTAAATATATGGAGCTTCTTGCAAAAGTCCGTAATTTACCCTTAGACAGGCTCAGGGTGAACGGGCTTAGGTTGAAATTATTTAGTTTTTCCGTTCGTGGTGAGCTTGTCGAACCACAAAAAAATACTTTTGCAAGAGCCTCTATGGTATAAGAATTTCCTTTTTTCAACTTTAGCCCTGCATGCGGCGGGATAATTTTAGACACTTAGGGCACTTGAATCGTTTTCTTTATTTTTTCTTGATTATGGTTTTAAAACTCTGTGATCTCTGTGGCTAATTTACATTCCTTTTAAGGGAGGTGAAAAAATGGGCAAGCTCCAGACTCCTCTTTCTCTTGTTTGAGGGCCAAGTATCGGCCCCAAGAGGCCTAGGGTAGGTCTCCAGATATTCCGAAGGAGAGAGAGGGTGCGGGGTATGCCGCATCATTTCTGATTTCCCTTTTTTCCAGCAACCTCTCCATTAAACCCTCCTTCGGTTTTCATCCAACATGTAAAGCAAATATCTCAACGCCAAATTTTCGAAAGGAGGGACAAGAATGTCCGCTTTAACCCCCTTTTTTGCCTCCCGCCGGGGAATTGTGTTCGCGGGAATTTTTATCGGGGTTTTCGCCCCTATTCTGCAGAAATTAGGAAATCCTGCCAATATGGGCATATGTGTGGCCTGCATGGAGCGGGATATTGCCGGAGCATTGGGCCTGCATAGGGCTGATGTGGTACAATATTTAAGGCCGGAAATCATGGGATTTGTGCTTGGATCTCTGGCAGCCGCCTTGATGTTTAAAGAGTTCAAAGCCCGCACCGGTTCAGCTCCCATCATCCGGTTCTTCCTGGGCTTCTTTGCCATGGTAGGCGCATTGGTCTTTTTGGGATGCCCCTGGCGGGCCCTTCTCCGTCTGGCCGGAGGCGACGGTAATGCCATATTAGGATTGGCCGGGCTCGCTTTGGGAATCTGGATAGGAGTCCTTTTCATGCGCGGAGGATATAGTCTGGGGAGATCTTCTCCGGCCGGATCGGCCACGGGATGGGTTATGGCCGTTCTGATGATGGTCCTGCTCCTTTTGGCTATCTTCAAGCCTCAATTTACACCGGGTGGTCCAATATTCATAAGCGTAAAAGGGCCGGGAGCGGCCCGTGCTCCCCTGGCCATCGCCCTGATTGTGGGACTGGGAGTGGGTTTTCTGGCGCAGAGGACGAGGTTTTGCACCATGGGAGCGATCCGGGATGTGATCCTCATGAAGGACTTTCACTTATTAAGCGGTATTCTGGCCCTGGTCATTGCGGCCTTCGCAACCAATCTGATTCTGGGCCAGTTCAAAACCGGTTTTGTCAATCAGCCCATTGCCCATGATCATCATCTCTGGAATTTTTTAGGTATGACCCTGGCTGGTCTGGCTTTTACCCTGGCCGGAGGATGTCCTGGCCGGCAATTGATCCTTTCCGGGGAAGGGGATGGGGATGCGGCTATTTTCGTTCTGGGGATGATCGTGGGAGCTGGTTTTGCCCATAACTTCGCCCTGGCCAGTTCTCCTAAGGGACCGGGAGCATTTGGACCGGCAGCGGTGGTCATCGGACTTATTTTCTGCATCGCCATCGGATGGGCGATGAGGGAAAGGAGCAAAATATGAGCGCGAGAATAGATGCCCGGGGATTATCCTGCCCTCAACCCGTGGTTTTAGTGAAAAGGGAAATGGAAAAAATGGGGAAAGGGACTTTGGAAGTTCTGGTGGATACGGTTACCGCCAGGGAAAATGTTTCCCGCCTGGCCCGCAGCTTTGGGTATCAGGTAACAGTCGAAGAGAAAGGCAGCGAATTTCTACTAAAACTCCTTAAGGAGGTAACACTTTAGCCCTTTGAAAAGAGGTGGGGCGTAAGGGTCAAGGGAATCCGCGGCCCGGAGGCTTGGACGGACCGCTTGGAATCATAAGGCGCTGATTTCTTCGCGGGTGGGGCGGGGAAAATGCCCCCCTCCTCCGTCGGAAACGCGCGGGGTTCTTCGTGGTCAAGCGCAAACCCGGCCGATGCTTCCGGCGCGTTCCGCCCAGGCCCCCGGGCCTTAACAAAGGTGGTCAAACCGCTAAATTAAACTTAAGGAGTAGAGCGATAAGAATGGTGGAAAAGGATTTAATCTATCTTGACAATGCGGCTACTTCCCATCCCAAGCCGCAAGAGGTAATCCAGGCGATGGTCCGGTTCCTAAGGGATGTGGGCGCCAACCCCGGGCGCTCCGGCCATCGCCTTTCCATCGAATCTGGTAGAATCATCTTGGAGACAAGGGAAAAGGTGGCAGAGCTTTTCGGAGTCAAAGACTCATCCCGCGTTATCTTCGGGCTGAATGCTACGGAGGCTATCAATCAGGGGTTGCAGGGGCTGCTTAACCCGGGTGATCACGTCATCACTTCTTCCATGGAGCATAATTCGGTCATGCGTCCCTTGCGAGCTCTGGAAAGAAAAGGGGTAGAATTAACCTTGATTCTTTGCTCACCGGCGGGATTCCTCGATCCCAGCGATGTCGGCCAGGCAATCCGAAAAAATACCAAAATGGTAATCCTAAATCATGGTTCGAATGTGACCGGGACCCTCCAGCCCCTTGAAGAAGTAGGAGATATCTGCCGTAATAACAATCTGCTCTATTTAGTGGATGCGGCTCAGACAGCAGGAGCGATACCTATTGATGTAGGGTTGCAAAAAATTGATCTTCTGGCGTTCACCGGCCACAAGGCCCTCTTTGGCCCGCAGGGAACAGGCGGCTTAATCATCGGAGAAAGAGTCGACGAGAAAAAGATTGTGCCTCTAAAAAGGGGAGGCACGGGGAGCCGTTCGGAGTCAGAGGAGCACCCAGATTTTCTGCCCGACCTTGGCGAAAGCGGAACGCTAAACGGGGTTGGATTGGCCGGACTGTTAGCCGGGCTGAAATTCATATTGGAAACCGGAGTGGAAAAGATACGGGATCACGAGTTACGACTTACGGAGCGTCTCCTTCGTGGCCTGCTGAAAATTCCCGGGGTGGTCGTACATGGCCCGCAGGACGCCGGAAAACAGTGCGCCACCGTATCTTTTAATATAAAAGGCCTGGTTCCTTCGGAAATATCTTTAAGGCTCGATGAAGAATTTGGCATCCTTTGCCGGGTCGGCCTCCACTGCGCTCCCTCTGCGCATAAAACCATCGGGACTTTCCCTGAGGGGACCGTCCGCTTCGGCCTGAGCTATTTCAACACCGAAGAAGAAGTTGATCGCGCCCTTCAGGCCGTAGGCCACTTGGCAGGGGAGGAAGCCTGAACATGGACCGGGGTGTGATCCTCTTTTTCTCTACCCACTTTGCCCTGCGAGCGGAAAAATTAACCAAAGAGAAAGGCTATTCGACCAAACTCATCCCCGTACCCCGCCACTTAAGCTCGGACTGCGGGGTCTGCCTGCGCATTCCCTGGGAGGAGAAGGAAAAAATTATAGACCTTCTGGAGGAATCAGGCGTAAGGATGGAAGGGGCTCACTTTTTGTCAGGGGAAAAATAAAATGGGTTTTGGGTTTAATCTGGAACCTAATCGGGAGTAAGCCAACAGCCTGGGAACTTTTCCAGGTTGCTGATGGCCATCATCGCCTGTATAATCGTTTTGTATTAAAAAAAGCATATAGCCTCACGTTCCTTACGGGAGCGCCCCAAAAAATTCAATCGCAATGCCTCATAGAAAGGAGGCCCCCATGGCCTTGAAGACCCGCACCGAGTACCTTGCTTCTTTGAAAAAGCTTTTTCCAAACGTGTATAAATTCGGAGAAAGAATTGATGATGTGACCACCCACCCGGCCACCCGCCGGGTAGTGGAAAGCCATGCCCGGGCCTATGATGGGGCGAACGACCCGGGTCGTTCCAGTCTTTTTACCACCACTTCTGTCTTCACCGGAGAGAATATCCATCGCCACAACTCGCTCATGCAATCTGCCGAGGAGGTGATCTTTAACTCTAAGCTCAAACGCGAAATGTACCGGCTCACCGGAACCTGCACCGGGGCTCTCTGCGCCGGTTGGAACGGCATGAATACCATGTGGGCCATTACCTATGAAATCGACAGCGCCCTGGGAACGGACTATCACCAGCGCCTGAAAAAATGGGTCCTGAAAGCTGAATCCGAGGGATGGAGCGTAGCCGGGGCCTTAACCGATGCCAAGGGCAACCGCAGCCTGAAGGCTTCCCAGCAGCCTGACCCGGATGCCCACCTCAGGATTTCGCAGGTGCGGGAAGATGGCATCGTCCTCCGGGGCGCGAAATTGATGATTTGCGGCGTTGCTGCCAGCAATGAAATCTTTCTCCTCCCTGGCACTGCTTACGGGGAGGCGGAGAGGGATTTTGCCGTGGCCTGCGCCGTGCCGCGGGACGTAGAAGGTTTAACCGTCTTGGAAACCCGGCGGCCCAGCGATAGCCGCGAACAGGAAGAAGGCTTTGACATTCCCACGGAAACCGGGATCACCCAGGCTTATTTGATCTTCGAGGATGTATTCGTTCCCAAGGAAAGAGTCTTCTTTTGTAAAGAATTTGCTTATACGGGCAAGATCATCCAGATATTCACGGCCATCTACCGGGCCTGTATCGGGGCTTGCGTGGCCGGCCAGGGAGATGTCATGATCGGGGCAGCAATCCTCATGGCCCGGGCCAACGGATTATCTTCTCGCACCTTTTCCTCCAAGTTTGTAGAAATGGCTGTCAACAATGAAACGACTTTTACCATGGGCGTCGGCTCAATCGCCCTGGGAAGCCGCCACCCATCGGGAATTTGGATTCCTGATTCCCTGACTGCCCACGCCAATAAGGTGCATGTGGCCACCTTGCCCTACGAGACCAAACGGATCTGCCAGGAGATCGGCGGCGGCATCGTGGAGACGGGATGTTTCCCTTCTTGCCGGGATTTCCATGATGCACGTTACGGAAAACTGGTTCAGAAGTACATCAAGGCTGGCTCTTGCAGCCCGGAAGCCCGCGCCCGGGCAGCCCGCCTGACCGAATGGCTGACTCTCGGAGCCGGAGTCCCGGGGTGTATGCATGGAGGCGGCTCTCCCGACGGCGCCAGACTGGTGGTCCGCTCCCTGACCCCGATGGATAAATATGCTGAGATGGCCAGAAAATTGGCCGGCATTACCGAAGAAATTCCCGAACCAGGGAAGTAAAGAAGAATTCAGAATACAGAATTCAGAAGTTTATAAATGCATTTATTCTGGATTCTATATTGATGAACTCGTAAAAAGTCTGAAAATGGACTTTTCCGTCATTCCGGCCCCGATTTTCATCGGGATAAACTCCAGCCGGAATCCAGCATTTTCAAATGTTTATAACTACCCTGGAATCCGGTTTTCACCTGTCTGCCAGGCACAGGCAGGCCGGAGTGACGACTTTTTACGAGATCATCTATATTCGGACTCCTGTATTCTGCAGTTGAGGAAAGGGGGTGAATCGAATGCCCAATCAGGTAGGCCAGGTTTATCTCTGCGAGATCTGCGGCAACAAGGTGAAGATGATAGTGGCGGGGAAAGGTCAGCTGGTATGCTGCGGCCAGCCCATGAAACTCACTGATGAAAAGTAAAAAAAGCCTAAGGCGCAGGCGATAGGGTGGTGTCTCAGAAATTAGGAGAATATGTCAAAGCCGCGCCAGGAGAAAATGAGGGACGTTGTTGACTAACTTAAGTAAGTTTCTGATCTTCAATGCAAAATCTGAGAGATGATAATACTTAAGCTTGTCAACAACGTCCCGTAATTTCCCATAATTTCCACGGTTTTTTTGAGTCTTCTCAAAAAGATTACCTTCAATCGGTGGCTTGTGGGGATTAGCCGTCAGGGGCAGTAGTATTGGTGGAGGGGGGTTAGGAGACACGCATCGAGGCAGCAAAACTTTGTTCATGAAACCACTCTGGTTACCTTGGCAACCTTGCTGGAAGCAGACTACCTTTTGGCCACCCATTCGTTGACCCATTATGAGGAAATTGGGGTCACATCTTCAAATGCCAATTAATTCTTGACCTGAATAAGGGGGACGGGGATGTAAAGGCAACTGATAGATTGTGACCAAAATCAAGGGGTCCTTAAAATTATCTCAGAACACCTATGTCGATGAAGCAGTGAAAAAGTTTTTAGTCATCGGCTGTTTTCGGCCACAGGCATCAGGCGGGATTCCACAAAACTGCAATATCCTTCTTTACCCACGATAATATGATCCAGAACCCGGAGGTCGATGGTGCGAGCGGCATCGACAAGGGAGCGGGTCAATTGCTTATCCTCGGGGGATGGGTCTGAATCCCCGCTGGGATGGTTATGAACCAGGATGATTCCGGCGGCATGGCGGGCCAGGGCTTCTTCGATCATCCGCCGGGGGTAAATAACTGCCCGGTCCACCGTTCCCTCCTGGATAATCTTGTAGTCAAGAACTTTATTTTTGGTGTTTAAAAAAATGACCATGAAAGCTTCATGGGGTAAGCCGGCCAGTTTTACCCGGGCGAAGTCGAGCACGGCCTGGGGAGAAGATAGCAGGTCTTTATTTCTCATCTTCTCGGCCAGATAAATTCCACAGGTCTCTTTGATTAGGCGGATGAGGGTCGAGGAGATGGGACCGATGTGGGCGACTTCTTCCAGCTCCTTCTGCCCCGCATCCAGGACGCCGGAGAGGCTGCCGAAGCGCTTGATCAGGTCTTTGGCAAAGGGCTTGACGTCCTTTCGCGGGAGGGCATAGGTCAGGAGAAGCTCGAGGATTTCATAGTCATGCATACCTTCGGTTCCGTTCTTGCGAAACCGTTCCCGCAGGCGTTTCCGGTGTTTAAGGTATCCAGGCTGGTCATCCATTCTGTTCCCTCCATTTTACAATTTACTAAATGCCCGGAGTAAGTCAATAGTATCTTTTTACCAATCTCTTTGTTACCCAAAACCGCTTGGATCTGGAATGGGTAACCCTACCTCCTAATATTCTCAACTCTTCCTTAGCATAACCATGTTTAATTCTCCGCTTTAAACTCCTAAAATACTCTTGATGACCAAGATTAAATTAGTAGGGTCATCTCCAAATTAGGTGAGCGCCAAAGAGCTGGCATATTTAAAATGAACTGTGATTTCAGGGGCCCGGAAGGAAAGTTCCGCCTCAGGCGGACATTTCCTTCCACACTCTTGGCAGGCTTTAATTAAAAATTTGATCAACTGAGGTTCTTGCAAATCTCAAAATCTGGCGCTCAATCGTCATTCCGGGCAAGCGAAGCCCTGCACCGCATGATGTACAGGGCGAAGCGCGACCCGGAACCCAGATTTTTCAGGCTGCCCTGAATTCCCGCTGAAGTTTACCCTCGCGAAAGAGGGGGTGGGAATGACGGTGTTTAGGTCTTTTGCAAGAGCCTCAAATAATTTGGAGATGATCTTCAAATGTTTTCTTGTTTTCCACGATGCGAATTCCGCAATTTTTACAGATCTCCTTCCCGGCTTACCTTGAGGATGAGGATCTCCGTAGAGGATGGAAGAGTATCCTTGCTCATGGTGATCGTATTGGTCTGCAGGAACCGGGCTGGATAGGGGCCGTCGATGAACTTATCCAATTGGCCTATGGTGTGCCAATAGCGCATGGGAATGACAATCCTGGGCTTCACCTGTTCGATGATCTTTTTAGCCCCATCTGGTCCTATAGTGTAAACCCCGCCGATGACCTGCAGCAAAATATCCACGTGTCCGATCAATTGGAGTTGATCTTCGTTGTAGGGTTCGCTGATATCACCCGAATGAAGGATGCAGAGCCCATCCATCTCAAAAACAAAAGCAGACCCCCGCAGGCTCAGATTTCCGGGGACTCCTCTCTGATGGATGGGAATGTTATAGACCAACACGTCGCGGAAAGTATAATTGATGACATTCCAGTCATCGCCTCCTTCTTTGATCCCCCGGAGCACGACCGGTTTTCCTTTAGCCAGAGCCACGTTGTTATGGTTTCCGTGTTCCCGCCCCACGGTCACCACATGAGGCCAAACCTCGGGCATAGGAAAGCCCATGGCCCCGAAGGGATCGGCTATGATCACCGTCCCCGAACTGGAGGTAATCTGGAAGAAGGAATGGCCAAACCACTTGATCTCGATCCTTCCAGAAGCAGCGGCCGGTTGAATGAAAGGAGTATCCGCGGCCACATAAGGGTTCCGGCAGGCGGCATAGACTGAGAAGGAAAAGAGATTGAAAATTATGAGCAGCAAGAAAACGGTGTATTTTTTCATTTTAAACCTCCCCGGCATTGAGTTCGGAGTAATTTGGTTCGGGTTTCGGAGCAAATACTGTAAGTCGGAAGTTGCGCATTGTGCATAAGTGAATTTTTTCCAACTCTCAACTGAGGCTCTTGCAAAAGTCGCTTACTCCGTCATTCCGGCGAAAGCCGGAATCCAGAATTCTTTGAAAATCCTGGATTCCGGGTCGCGCTTCGCTTGCCCGGAATGACGCCTTTCCTCTGCTTTCGAGAGTTTTGCAAGAACCTCAACCAACTGTATTCAAATCAGTCCCCACCTTCTCCTAAGATACCATTCCGCCGAAAGGAGGGTCAACACCAGGGCCAGCCAGGAAAAGTGAGACCAAAGGGGAATCGCTCTCTCTTCGACGTAACGGCTCTCTCGCTTTTCCGCTGCGCGGATAATCTCCTGGAGAAGGTCTTCTTGGGGAGAGAGAAACTTTCCGCCGGTGGATTCAGCTATCTTCATCAGCCGTTCATGTTCCGGAAGACCGTCCCGTTCTTCTATGGGCTCGTAGATGGCGACCGACTCCTCCACAGATCCGCCGGGGTTTTCCACCTTCAATTTATAATTCCCGGCCTTCTCCGGGATGAAAGAAGCCGTAGACTCCCCGGACGATCCTGCGGGTTTCATCTCCGCACCCACCTTCATCCCCTGAGGATCAAAAACCGAGAACTGGATTACCCTTTTCATTTCAGGCGAATCCTCCTCGGGTCGCACTCGCACCCGGATTTCCTTTCTCTGTCCAATTCTAACTGCTTCCTCAGGGAGAATGATCTGGATCGGGTCCAGGCCGGGGTCTTTCGTGAGCCAGCGAACCGCTCTTTCCATGAATCGATAATATGCATAATGGCTTCTCCCTCTGGCTATCATACCCATATACCATTTCCAGGAGTAATCCGTAGCGAGGACGAAAACCCGTCCCTGCCCGTATCTTTCAACGGCGAGGATGGGGTGGGGGATTCCATCTCCGCTCTCCAGAAGGATTGTCGCCGAGGTCTTCACCCGGACCCGGTTGCTTCCGTCGAGGGGCGGCATCTCTCTCCAGAGATTCACGTTTTCCTTTTCGGTTGCCTCGAGGCCAGTGATGGGATGGCTTCTTCCGGCCCTGGTCAGCCTGGCCTTTAAAGGAACTTCACGTTGATAGTCCCCCTTCCCTGCCGCTTCGATGGGAAGAACCTCTTCCAGGGGTGTGCCGGAGTATTTCCCCTCGTCGAGCAAGTTGGGGCCCCCGATCAGGGCCAGCCCTCCTCCAGCCTTCACAAAGGCTCTCACTTCCTCCAGGTAGGCCGGCTTTATGTAGAGGTGATAGGGAAAATTATCGAAGATTAAAAGGTCAAAATGCCTAAGCTCTTTAGAAAATAGAGTCTCCACCGGAAAGGGAATCAGGCTCTGCTCCTGCAAGGGGACGTTGAGAACATCCGTAGGCGTCCTCAGGATGACGAAGGAGAGCAGGTCGATGGATTGGTCGCTTTTGAAGGCCATCCTCATATAACGATAGTTAAGACTGGGAGTTCCCGAGACCATCAGAATCCTGATTTTGTCCTTGACAACCCGGAGGGAGAACGGGAATGTATTATTGAGCGGAGTTATTTCCCCCGCCTGGGGGGGAATCGAAAGGGAGAGATGATGCTGGCCTGTTTCTTCCAGCGTGAAGGAAAAAGACAGGGGAATTTCAGCCGGGCTGGTCGGGATGCGGATGCTTTGAGCGGCGAGGAGCTTATCGCCGTCTTTCAGGGATACGGGAAGGGTCGCCTGACGGTAGCCGTGGTTCTTCACGACCGCTTCCACCACGACCTCCCTACCCCGAAACGCGATGGAGGGCGCTTTCACCGCATGGATCCAGATATCTTGGTATTCGCCCGGGTCGCCTACCGGGATTGTGAAGAGAGGGAGCGGGGAAATTCCCTTGCCTTTCCACTCGACCTTTCCATCGCTCAGTAAAACCGGCAGGACGTTCCTGGAAGACATCTTTTCCAAAGCGCCGGTTAGATCCCCTTTCCTCCCTCCGGCCTTCAATTGGAGGATTTCTCCGGCTTCCAGCGGCCGGAGTGATTCTCCCAGTCCATAAACCTGGACCTCGAAGCGATCGGCTAGGGCTTTCAGAAGGGGAGGCTTTCCCTTAAGCAAAAGCCCCCCGGCCTCAGCGAGCCGGCTTATTCCTCCGTCCTTGACCGGCAGGCCCATAGTCGGAGAAGTATCGACGAAAAGAGCCAGCGAAGGGGAAGTCTTCTTTTCCACTCTTTCCGTGGAGGTTGGATTCAGAAAGAAACCGATCAGAAGGAAAAAGGCGCTCAGACGGAGGCAAGATATCCAGAGAACCCGATGGGGTCCAACTCTCTTCCGGAGGCGGGGGGAGAGAAGGATCAGGACCGCGATCGAAAGAGCAAGGAGGATAACGATCAGCCAAATGGGAAGAATAGGAGAAAGAGTTATTTCCTTTAAGCTCATGGGCTCAGGCGCTTTTTGATGAAGGGGTGATGGACCAGATCCCTCTTGTAATCCCAGGTGAGGGAATAGACGATCATGTTAATTCCCGCCTTAAAAGCCAGCGACCTCTGCGTTTCTCCGCCAGGTGGGCATTCGTGAATCCATTTCCCCAGCTTATCCCTGCTCCAGGCGCCGGAGAGGTCGTTCTGGGAATAGATCACCGGGGTCCAGTGATCGAGGGTAATCCCCTCGAAATAAGGGCTGACCAGCTGCCTCCCCCCGATGTGATTGATCAGGTAAAAGCTCCGGTATACCGGATGATCCAGCGGGAGACGCTTCAAATCCTGATGGGGGAAAACCTTTTTCAACTCCGCCCGCAAGGCCCGGTCAAAACCATAACCTTTGGCCCCCAGAGTGTCCTCGGCAAAGAAAAATCCCCCAAAGGTCAGGTACCTCCTTAAGCTCTCTCTCTCCTGCGGGGAGAATGGCTCGAATTCGTAATTGCCGGCCATGAAAAGAAAGGGGGAGAAGAACAGATCAGGATCGGAAAGGTCCATCAAGCGTCTTTCCCTCGAAGCATCGATGCTGGTCCGCATCTCCAGTTCTTCCACGATGGCCTCCACAAAATGGGGGTTAGTATCCCAGGAACCCCCCCGATACCGGATCTGGCTGAAAAAGAAGTGGGGATAGGGGCTCTTTCCGAAGAGATTAGCGCCCGGAAAAAGGATGCCGCCAGCCAAAGTTAGAGCCGATAACAAAAACTCTCTTCTTAAGATCATACCCTGCTGGCCACCCCCATTTCGATTACGAGGACGAAGAGCAGGAAACCCAGGATAAACGGCCAGAGATCCTTCCGGCCAGCAAGAGGAACACTTAGGGCGCCTTCCCGGGACTCCACAACCTTCACCTCGATGGACCCGAACCTCTTTTGCATCTCTTCCGCAGTCATTTTTCTCAGGTCAGATTCTTCTTTCGGCGGATTCACTCCCCGCCAGACTTCCCCAGCGGCCAAGTGCAACTGGTATAAGCCCGGACCTCCCGGGACCCCCATAATCTGGGTGGCCGGGCTCGTTTCCAGGAAGGGCTCTCCGATTCGCAGAGTTGGAGAAGGAGGATTCTGGGGCAGGCCTGCGCCCTCCTTTAAAAGTCCCTGAATCAGAGGAAGGTAGGCTGCATTCAGGGGAAGATCATTCCAGTCCAGGTCGGCGCTGGAGGTGAATAAAAAGATCCTGCCTTTTTCCCACTCCCCTTCCACCAGCAAAGGGTCTCCGTTCTCCAGCATCAATAAATTCTTGGCGCTTTTTTCCACCCTGTAATAGCGGTGAAAAGAGGCTTTCTTGAAGCTCTCCCCCAAGGGTCCCGAAAGGGCCCTGAGGGAGTCCCGGTTTGAATCTCCCGGCACGGGCCTGGGCCGCCCCTGTGGCCCTCCTTTTTTAACCTCTCTCAACTGCCAGGGGAAAAAGGCCAGGCGGTGGTAAAAGTCCGGGGTCACTCGATTCCCCAGGAAGACGAACAGGGATTTGCCCGCCTGTAAAAAAGAGGATAGCTCTGCGGAAAGAGGCTGGGATACATTCAGCAGGAAAAGGGCCTCGTAGGATTTTAAATCCATGCGCGGGAGTTCCCCTTCCTGAACCACCTGGATGACAAAAGGAGTCCCCTCTCCTCTCCCCGGCTGAAGAGCATTCACCAGGTAATAACTCTCGCTTGCCTTGAGAGAAGTCCTCGGGTCGCCGTCGACGACCAGGACTTTCACTTTCTCTCTAACTCTGATGGGGAAATAGAACCGGTCATCGAAAGGCAGGCGATCGCCCGCCAGGCGAACTTCTCCCTTAATCCACCCGGATTGTTCCGGGAGGAGGTCGAAGGTAACTCTTCCCTCCTCCCCCGCCGGAAGATCGATGTTTTTTTGTTCCACCCGAGTGCCGTCTAAGTAAAGTTGCGCCTGGGTGGAGCTGGCCTGATGGGCAAGGTTCCCGATGGTCGCTTCCAGGCGGCTGGGAGCGCCCACCACAGCTTCCCCCTGAGTCAGCCGAACCTCTTTGATGGCTAAGTTGGGGTCCCGCTGGTCTCCTCCGAAGCGGACGAAGGTAATAGATAGGTTGGCGGGAACATTTTTCAACTGGCTCAGATGAATTCCTTCCCAGTCTCCCCGGGCCAAGTCGGTCAGGATTACTATTTCCAGGGGGGCTATCGAATCCCTCCCTTTCTGCAAAGCCAGGTTCAGGGCCGCCCCCGGCTTTCCTTTTCCCAAGGAAAGAGACAGGGCCTCCAGTTCTTGCAGGGCCCTTTCGGGACTCATCCACTCGAGAGCATGACCTGCAGATGTCTTCCCCGGAAAGGCTGAAGTGGGCAGAATGAGGACCAGCCCTTTCAAACTTTTTAAGATCTCCCTGGCCTGGATTTTAGCGAGTTCAAAACGTTCTCCCCGGTCCTCCCGGTACCCCATGCTCATGGAGTTATCCAGGATCAATACTTTGGCCCCTTCTTCTCCGGAGGAAAAGACCCCGGGGAAGAGCCAGACGGGGCGGGCCATCAGCAGGGCCAAGCTCATCACCGCCAGGACCCGGAGGGCCAACAGGATGAACTGCTTCAGCCGCTCGGGGCGGACCAGGTTCTGCTGGGACTGCAGGAGGAGGCGGACGGCGGAGAATTTTTTCACCCGCCCGTGCCTCTGGACAAGCCGGTGGATGAGGATGGGAATGATCCCGGCGGCCAGGGCAAAGAGAAACGAGGGATTTAGAAAAGCAATAGTCATAACCACTAAAAATTCTGATATTTCGTATCAGTTTAGAGTTTTGAAAAAATGGCGGCAACGCCTCTGTTTGGCCCCCGGGCCCTGGAGACACACCTTTCTTCAAAGAACTAAAAAGAACTAAAGTGAGCATCTTGCAACAGTATTTTTTGTGGTTCGACAAGCTCACCACTAACGGAAAAACTAAATAATTTCAACCTAAGGCCGTTCACCCTGAGCCTGTCGAAGGGTAAATTACGGACTTTTGCAAGAAGCTCAAGTGTTACAAAAACTCAATATTCAAATCAACCTCTCTTTACCGGGGTTTGAAGCTTTTTCTCCAAGTCAGATATCGGGTTAGGGCTTTGTCCAAACCGTAAGAAGTAGGAAAGAGGTTGTAGTCAATCAGATAAGAAGCGCAGGTCTTCTGATACGCTTCCATGAGGGAGCGGAGGGTCTGCAAATAGGCGGAGCGGATCACCTGGGGATCGTTCGGCAAGCGCAGGTCTTCTTCCAGGTCCTGAAATACGGCTGGCTGCTCGAAGGGAAACTCCAGTTCCTCCCGATCCAGCAGGTGAAAGACCAGAACATCGCTTCCCCGGGAGCGCATCTGTTTCAAGCCCCGCAGGACTTTCTCCGGATCGTCCAGAAGGTCGGAAATCAGAATAATCAGCCCCCGCCTCTTCAAAGAGCCGGCCAGTTCCTGCAAAACTTCCCCTCCTGAAGTCTCTCCCCCGGGCTTTCGCCCCTCCAGCTCCTTCAGTATCGCGAAGAGGTGCCCGGGAGTGGCTTTGGGCGCGATGTTTCTCTCGATCTTCCGGGAGAAGAGAATCAAGCCCACGGCGTCCTGCTGCTTCAGGAGGAGATAGGATAAAGATGCCGCCAGGGTTGCCCCGTAATCAAATTTGCTCCAGCCGTCCGAGGCATAGCCCATGGACCCGCTCATATCCAGGAGGATATGGGCCCGCAAATGAGTGGTTTCCTGGTACTCCTTGATGAAATACCGGTCGAACTTCCCGTAGGCCTTCCAGTCAACATGCTGCACTTCATCCCCCGGGGCATATTCCCGGTGCCCCTCGAACTCCGAGCTGAACCCCTTGGCCTGCGAAGGATGGATGCCTACCATGACCCCGTCCACCACTGAGCGGGCGCGGAGGTAAAGGTTCTTCATCTGGGTGAGCACCCGCTGGTCAAAAGGGTTCAAGGTTTGACCTCTCTCAGAAGTTGGTCAATGACCTTAAGGGAAGTGATGCCCTCGGCCTGGGCCTTGAAGTTGGTTATGATCCGATGCTTGAGGATCGGATGGATGACCTCTTTAATGTCGCCCACCGATGCTACGTACCTTCCGTCCATGATGGCCTTCGCCTTGGCGGCTAAAATCAGGTGCTGGGAAGCCCGGGGGCCTGCCCCCCATTCCACCCATTCTTTGACAAAGGGAAGGGCCTCGGGTTCGCCGGGGCGAGTCGCCCTCAACAGCTTAACCGCATAGCCGATTACATGGGAAGACGCGGGGACCTTCCGGACTAGCTCCTGCATTTGCATGATCTTCTCGCCCGAAATCACCTTCTGCAGAACCGGCTGGTAGGAAGAAGTGGTGGTGGCCACGATCTCTATCTCCTGCTCCAGGGGAGGGTATTCGATGGAGATGTTGAACATGAACCGGTCCAGCTGCGCCTCCGGCAGGGGATACGTCCCCTCCTGCTCGATGGGATTCTGGGTGGCCAGGACAAAGAAGGGAAGGTCCAGCGCATAGGTGACCCCTCCGGCGGTCACTTTGTATTCCTGCATGGCCTGGAGAAGCGCAGCCTGGGTCTTGGGAGGGGTGCGGTTGATCTCATCGGCCAGGAGAATGTTGGTGAAGATGGCCCCCTTCAGAAACCGGAAAGAGCGCCGTTTGCTGCCCGCCTCTTCTTCCAATATATCCGTCCCGGTTATGTCCGAGGGCATCAGGTCCGGAGTAAATTGAATCCGATTGAACTTGAGCTCCATGATCCCGGCCAGGGTGGAGATGAGCAGGGTCTTGGCCAGGCCGGGCACGCCCACCAGAAGGCAATGGCCCCGGCAGAAGATGGCGATCAGGACCTCTTCGATCACTTTCTCCTGACCGATGATTACTTTCTGAATCTCTTTCATGATCAGAGCCTTCTTCCGGCCCATTTCCTCGACCTGGGCCAGATCATGGTCTGATATCTGGTTTTCCAGTATGGTTTCCATTCGCTTCTTCACCGAACGAGTTTACGGGCAATCTCTCTTTCCCGGATGGCCGTATCCGAATCTCCCAGCCTTTCGGCAGCGATGGCCAGGTTCTGATGAACCTCCGGGTTGAAGGGGTTGATCTGGATGGAAGCCTCCAGGGCCTCCCGGGCCGAAGGGAAGTCCCGCAGTTTGAGGTAAGCCTTGCCCATGTGGGTGTAGATCGTAGGGTGATCCGGAGCAATCTCCCGGGCCTCCTGCAAAACCTTCAGGGCTTCCGTCTCCCGGCCCATGTGGATGAGGGCGAAAGAGAGCCGGTTCATAACCGGGACCGACTCCCGGCTTTCCGACAGGGCCCGGCGGTATTCGATGACCGCAGCCTCCATCCGGCCCCTTTCCTTGAGGCGGTCGCCCAGGTGGGCGCGATTCCGGGCAATCAAGGATTTGATCTCGTTCAAGTCCAGACGCTCTTCATCGGTTCTTCCCTCTTTGATTTTGTAGAGCCGCACTTTTACCCCTTCCCTCTCCTTCAAATTCTTTTTGGCCAGAGACTCCTTCCACTTTTCGTGAAACTCGGAAAAAGTCCACCCCAGGACCTCCTGAATGGCTTCCCTTGCTCCTCCCGGAGACTCGCCGGCCATCCGGCGCATGATCTCCCTAAGCCCTCGGTCCCCGGCCCGGGAGAGGATGAATTCGATGACCGTAGCAGCCTGACCGTAGGCTAGCTGGACTTCTTCCGGGGTCTTAAGCTTTATGAAGGAATTTTCCATCTTTTCCCATTCGATGAGTTTATCTTTGGACAGGGCCTGGGCGAGGAGGGTCTGGTAGAGCGGGCTTAAGTAGGAAGGCCCGTTTCGCCAGCGGGTCTCTTCGAACTTGGCCAGCCCCTCATGGAACCAGATGGGGGCTTTATTGGCCGTTACCTTCATGAGCAGATAGTGCAGGTACTCGTGGCTCAGGGCATCCAGGAAGCGGTACCCGTAGACCAAAGCCCGGGGAGAGAGGAGCATCAATTTGTTGAACTGGGCCAGGCCCACGGCGCCCGCCACCTCGATGTCCCGGGCGGATAGGGTGGAGCACAAATAGAAGGCCTTCGTGTCCGGGAAGACTTCCACGCGAATCTTTTCTTGCGGCCGGAAGCCGTACCGCTGGGCCATGACCTGGTAGGTTCTCTCCAGCGTATCCCGGAGGTAATCGACCAGAATCCCATCCTGCCTTTCATCGAGATAGATGAGGAAATGGGTGCTCTCATACTTCTTAAAGGAGGAAATCACTCCGGTTGTTGCTTCGATAAGCAGGGTGAATGCTTTGCGCTTCTCATCTTCCCCTCCGACCTCGATGGCCGACTGCATCATCTTTCTGGCCCCGGCATAGTCGCCCCGGTAAAAAGAAATCTGGGCGGCCACTTCCAGGACCTGAGGGTTCCGGCTTTCGGCAGGCAAAAGGCTCTCCGCTTCCCTCCAGGCCTCCTCCACATCCCAGCGTTCCAATTTCTCCTTAAGAGCGCTGAGTACAAAGGGGGAAGCGGTCTCCCCGGAGGAAGGCAGAATCCACAGAAGCAAAAAGATCAGGCTAAAGGCGATTCTCTTCATTCGCTTAATCCCCGGAAATATCGCTCCACCTCCCGCTGGTAGGGGGAGGGAACGTTTTCTTTCAAGGCTTCCTGGACCCTCTCGCGGAAGATCCTGGGAACCTGGTATGCTTCTTTGGAGGGAGGTTCAAACTCCTCGCGATCGATTCCTGTATAGCCCCTCTCTATAGGCCTCTTAACTTCCGGCTGGGGCAGAGTGGGCATGGGAGACCAGGGCCCGTAATACCAACCGGGTCTGGGGTCGTACCCCCAGGGCCGGCCCCACCGGTTGATCTGGCCGCCCATGGCCATCTGCTGGGACATCTGTCTCATGGCCTGCTGGGACCTATTCAATCTGCGAAGGACTTCCTGCTCAGGGGGGATGGCCCCCTGCGCATCTTTGCCCTTCAGTTTGCCCGAGGCTTCGCCCATGGAGTCCGCAGCGCCTTCCAGGTCCTTCAGAACCTCGCTGTCCATCGCCGGGAAGAGCTGGGACAACATCTCCAGCTTCTCCTTCAAATCTCGGGTCCGGTCTTGCAGTTCTTCCTGTCGGGAAGAAAGGGGAGGGAACTTTCTTTTCTGCTCCGGGCCCATAACTTCCCGGGAATCGGGGCGCAGTCCCTCGAGCATCTTTTTCATCTCTTCGAGGAGCTTTTGGGCCTCTGGTTTTTTCGCCAATTCCTTCAACCAATCTTTGACCTGCTCCGCAAATTTCTCTGCCTTCCCCTGTTGCAGAGTCTTCTCCCCCTCCTGGATGCCCTCTCTCTCCTCAGAGGACAGGGTCTGCTTTAGTCTCTCCAAGGATTCGCGGATTTGCGCCCAAGAGAGTTTCAGTCTCTTTTCAGATTCCTCCTGAATTCTATCCCGAACCTCCCGGTCGATCTTCTCCGTCTCCCGGAGGATCGCCATTTGTTCGGACATGATCTTGTCCAGTTCGCCGGCCTGGCGGGACATCTCCCCCTGGATCCGGTCGGAGCTGGAGCGGGCAGCCCGGGACCCAGCCCGGCTAAGGGCCGCCATCATCTCGGAGAAGGACTGGAGAAGCCTCTGGGCCGCCTCCATGGCCCCGGCTAAGTCCCCGTCCATAAGCTTTTTCTGGATCTCCTCCAGGTCCTGGAACAGATCCTGGAAGTTAAGGCCGCTGAGCTCCGGGCTGTTAACGAATTCGTCCGGGAGATGGGGAGCCATTTTGGTCAGGGCCTCCATGATCGAGCGGATAAGCTCGGCAAGCTTCTTCAGCTCCCTCAGGGCTTCATCCCGGGCCTCCCTGGTCATCTGGCCTTTCATGTCTTTAAGGAAATCTAGGAGCCGTTGCTGCCGGTTGCGCAGCTCCCGGGCCAGGGATTCAAGCTCATTCATCCGGGCTTGTTTGGCGATCTCTTCCGCCAGAAGGGCCAGCCTTTCCATCTCCTGGGTGACCGTCTCTTTCAATTCAAAGGGCATCCTCTCTTTCAGGGAAGACAGATTCCGTCTCAGGGCGTTAAAGTCGAACCGTTCCCTTTCCCCTGGGTCTTTCATTCTTTCTATGTTTCGGTCCAGACGCTTCAGGATATCTTCCATTATTTTAGTCAGGGCTTTCCGGTCCCTGGTCTCTTCCAGGTGGTCCGCCAGGAGAGTTAAGAAGGCCTCGGCGACCTGCTGCGCTTCTTCTCCTTCCCGGGCCGCCTTTGCCTTTTCATCCCGGATGGAGAGAGTGAAAGAACGGGAAAAACCTGCCTTGGGTCCGGATATGGTATCGTTGTCCCAGACCCCCAGCCGGTAAACGACCTTCTCTCCTGGAGTTAGGGCCAGGCTGCTCATCTCCCATTTAAAGGTCTGGGGCGGAAGGAAGCTGTCTCCGCCGGGGTTCTTCAGGCTGATGGAGTATTCCCTTTCCCCCTTTCGGTAGAGCAGTTTTACGGCGGTGATTCCGAAATCGTCCCGGGCTGCGTACACCACGGGGATATCTTCCTCGCCGGTAATTTCCAGATCATGGGCTGGCTGCAAAATTTCTACCTCGGGGTTTTTATCGGGGATGAGACGGATGGCATAACGAATAGGGTCGGGATTCTCAAAACCGAATTCGTCCTTCACCTTGAAAGAATAATAACCGGGGTAGAGAACCAACCAATTCCCCCGAAAACTTGTCCCGTGTTTTTCCAGGGGCAAGGCAGCCTCCTGATTTAAGACCATTTCCGCCGCTACCACTTCTTTGGTCAACTGCCCCTCCAGGTTCACCATGGTTCCTTTCAAGGCCTCGATGTGTCCCCCCTCGCGGGTCTCGCGAGGCAGACGGCTATACTCCGGAGGGATCAGGGTCAACTTTACATTTTTCACATCGGGCGGGTCCACCACTTGGAGGGTAAAAACAGGAGAGGCTAAACGCCCGTTGTAGGCCTGATAACGGAAGGAAGACTGGGGGTTGACGATTTGGTAGGAGAATCTTCCTTCTCCCTGCGCCCTCATGGAAACCCGCATCTCTGGCCCGGCCTCAGGCCAGATCGCCAGGTTGAGCTTTTCCGGAATCGTTCCCGTGACCCGGGCTTGAAGCCGGAAGGGTGTGCCCCGAAGAATCACTGATCCTTTAGGCTCCAGGGTTATAAGAGTTTCCCGTGAAGGCAGGGTTGAAAAAGGGTTGGTCATCAGCGCCAGAGATCTATTCAGGAACGGAGGGTCCAGGGCCAGGACCCCAGAGAAGGCCAGAAGGAGGGAAAGAAGAAGGCGCAGATGCCCGCAGGCGATCCTGAAATGGATGACTTCAGCAGGACGAAGCGAGGAAATTTTCTCTGCCGTTTTCCTGATCTGAGCGGTGATCAACCCGGAGGAAATCTGGCTTGGGCCGGACTCCTTTTGCAGATGCGGGAAGAGGAGAAGGGAATTGGTCACGTCGTCCCGCAAGTGGGGAAATTTGACCTCCAACTCTCTGGCGACCCGGCCCGGGGAGGGGCGGGATAGTATTTTTCGGAGTCCCCTCACCAGGAGAAGCGATAGAAAGGCAATCACCCCCAGGGAATAGAGGAGCGCGACATACCAGAAGGCCTCTCCCAGAGCCAGGGGAAGGAAGCTTCCTAAGAGCGCCAGAAGAAAGGCGGAGGCAAACAGAAGAAGGAAGTCGAGGGCAAAGAGGACCTGCAGGCGAAGAGCTACGCCTCTGAGAAAGCCAGAGAGGTGATTATAATGCTGTATTACACTATCTTTCACCACCGCACCCAATAAGACAGTTTACAACACCAGTAACCTTGAATCAATAAGAAATATATCCTTTTAATGGGCGCCCTCATTCACTTTTGATTTTCTTTCATGCTTTCAGAATGATGGTCATGACCCGGCCCAAACGGGAGGGGGAATCTCTCTGGAGAACAAGGCAGTACTTCTTTCATGGGTAAGGGCCGGGCTTCCGCCCAGGATGCCCTGCCTTCCTTCGATCCCGCCTTTTCTTTGCGAAACAAAAGCACGGGCTATGGTTAAGTCTTGTTCCCGCCGGTGCTTCCTCTTTCATCCCCCTCCCGTCCGGGCTTCCTCTATCACTGTGCATTCATCAATTTATTGAAAAGTGAGGGTGGGCACCCATTAAAAATATCTTTTTCCAATCCCTTTGTTACCCAAAACCGCTTGGATCTGGAATGGGTAACCCTACCTCCTAATATTCTCAACTCTTCATTAACATAATCATGTTGAATTCCCCGCTTTAAACCCCTAAAATACTCTTGATGACCAAGTTATAGTGAACGGCAAAGGAAAGTTGTCATTATGAATCGTCCAGCATCGTCCAGAAAATCCCCCCCATCCCCCCTTTCCGAAAAGGGGGGGATTTCATGCCGATTCCTAATATTTTTTGGATTTTTGAGCTCTGTTTTTTATAAGGCTAAACTGTTACCCACCGGACAGGTATTGAATGAAACAACCGGGGCCACGGCGAAGGCCCAGCCCTTCTCTGATTACGTATTGAAGATTCTTGAAAGCTGGGGAATTAAACCATTTATTAAAAGTCGTTATGGAGAGAGCGGATAAACTGTGCTAACATTAGGGAAAATGACCCTTAAAAAAATTACGCCATCATAAGGAAAAGCACCCATGACCATCCCCATCGCCGAACGAATGACCCGTATCGGAACGGAGACTGCCTTTGCCGTATCCCAGGAAGCCGGCATATTGGCCCGGCAGGGCAAAAAAATTTACCCCTTTCATCTTGGCGATATGAACATTCTCACGCCAGCGAATGTGATGGAGGCCGCGATTGAGGCCATGAAGAAAGGCAAGACAGGATATTGCCCGACTGCCGGCATCCCGGAGCTTAGGGAAGCGGTGGCTAAAGACGTTGGCGCAAGTCACCACCTGCCCCTTACGGCCGAAAATGTTTCCATCCAGCCTGGCGGTAAACCGACCATAGGCAAATTCATCATGGCGGCCATGAATCCCGGGGATAAAGTCCTCTATCCCAACCCGGGTTACCCCATCTATGAATCCCAGATTGAATTTCATGGCGGGGCGGGCCTGCCCTACGGCTACAAGGAGGGGAGGAGTGGCTTTATTCTCGATATGGAAGCTATCCGCAAAGGCCTGATGGCCGGCGTTAAAATATTGATCTACAACAATTACCAGAACCCGACGGGAGCCTCTTCGCCTAAGGAAGAGATGGAAGAGCTTGCTCGCCTGGCCGTTGAGAACGACCTCTTTGTCCTGGCCGATGAGGCTTACTTCGATATTCGCTATGGCGGCGAACCCCTGTCGATCGTTAGCTTTCCCGGTATGGCCGATCGGACGGTCATTTTGTACACCTTCAGCAAAAAGTTCGCCATGACCGGCTGGCGGTTAGGGGCGGCCATCGGCCCCGCCCGGTTTATTGAAAACATCTCCAAGATTAACGTCAACGATGAATCCTGTTCCAACCACTTTATTCAGTATGGCGCTCTGGCGGGTTTACAGGGCAGCAGCGATGGGCCGGATTTCATCATGGCCACCTTAAAAGAACGGCGCGATGTCCTGGTAGAACTTTTAAATTCTATCCCCGGAATCCGCTGTTTCCAACCAGAGGCCACCTTTTATGTATTCCCCAACGTTACCGCAGCAATGCGCCGCAAAGGTGTGCCAGACGTGGAAGAATTTCGCAAACTATGCCTTGAGGAGACCGGGGTGAGTTTCTGCACCCGAAGACATTTCGGCCGTCCCCTCCCCGGAGAGACCGAACAGTATGTGCGGTTTGCTTACTCGGGGATCGATGTGTCCCAAATCAAGGAAGGGATGGCTAAGCTTGCTGCTTTTTTGAAGTGATCTTTTAAAAAAAAGTTTTAAATTAATTTGGACACAGATTTTCACGGATAACCGCAGATAATTATTTTTTCTATTTTATCCTAATAATCTGTGTTCATCCGTGTCCAATAAGGAAATTCCTATACAATTAAAATATGGGTCTTCTCCAAATCGTGTGGGTAAAAATAAGCCTAAAAATATCAAATAGCCCTTTATTTATGCGGTTTTTATGACTTGTAAAGGGTGTAAAAATAATGCTATGAATTTCTCATGCGAAAACATAAACGACTCTGGGACCTTTT